>CALQGY020000022.1 GCA_943330235.2 Candidatus Kuenenia stuttgartensis | reverse complement strand
GACAGACGTCACGCTCACATGGTGAAAAGGTGCCCGCGGGCCAGCACGCGGATCTGATGCGGCGTGACCAGCTCGCGGAGCTCGGCGTCGATCACCTCCGCGTCGCTGGGCTTGCAATGCGTGACATGCACCGGCACGGCACCGTCGAGGTGCGCCAACTCGTCGGCGAGGCTGGACGGTACCAGATGCCCTGATAGATCAGCGAGGTCACGCTGCGCATTGCAGAACGAGGTTTCGATGACCAGATGCGCGATCTGTCGACCGCGCAACATCGGCCAGAGCGCGGGGTTGGGACCGGTATCGCCGGTGAAAATCCACCACCCCTGCGCCGTGTCGATCCCGAACCCGCACGCGGGGACCGGATGCGTGGCGGGTAACACCCACAGCGTGCGTGCGGCAGCGCCGTGTCCCACGAGGCACTGGTCACCAACATGACACGGCCGCAGTTGCAGAATGGGAAACGCCGCGGACGGCAACCGCGTGAAGTCTGGCCAGAGCTGCCCATTCAAGAGATGCGCCCGGAGTGTCTCGAGCGTCTCGGGTAACGCGTACACGCGCAGCGGACCGCGCTCCGGCTGCCGCATCCGCGCGGCCAGAATGGAATCGGCCAAGAGCGGGAGTGCGAGCACGTGGTCGAGATGTGCGTGGGTGAGCACGATGTCGTCGATGCGCGCGAGTTCTTCAAGCGTCAGATCGCCCACGCCGGTGCCGGCATCGATGAGGACGGTGTCATCGAGCAGAAACGACGTCGTGCGACGGTCGGCGGCGATAGAGCCAGAGCAGCCGAGGACACGGATGCGGACGGGAACCGGCGCATCGGCAGGGAGTCGATCTGGCGAGTCAGTCACGGGCCGGCACCGCGGTATGGAGGGATGGGACGACCGTGATAGCTGATGCGGGATCTCGCGCGCCGCAAGACATCTGCGTCACAGAATTAGGCATTTTTTCGGTGGATTCGTGGGAGAGGCCTGCACTCTGTGCTCCGGACGCCATCAGCCGGTGTGATTGCACCGCATTTTCTGCTACGGCCCCCTGTCGATCTCGCCGGTAACGCGCGAGGTATGAGGCATCATGATTCCGACTCCAAGCGCCTGGCGTGCGTTGATCAGAGGACATGCGTCTGACGTATCAACGCGTGTTGAAGTGCTGCTGTAGGTCTTCTCGGTAAAGAAGGGACAGAAGGACGAAGTCCGCGCCGTGCTGGAGCAGTTGCTGGCGATCTGCCAGAACGAAAAAGACCGGGGCGAGCAAAGGGGCGCTGGGTCCGACCAAGACCATCCAGCACCACACGTTCGCGCAGAGCACGGCGGCAACCAGAGCCATCGGCGGAGCGGGACGGTGCCGCTCGCGCGATTCTCGACGCACGACAGGAGTACGGCACATAGCAAAGATTGCTTCGCGATCTGGGTGTGCAGTCCGTCAGGCATTGTCTTCACAGCCAATCATGTCGTGAGCGAGTTCCATCGCTCGACCTTTCTGGGCGGTACGCGCGTGCTGGCCGCGGGCGAATGGGTCGTCTCGGCGGGCAAGATCCTGCTGATCAGCCACAAGACAGGACACCATGCGGCTGGTCCTGCGAACCTATACAACGCCCTGCGCCAGCTGGAGTCACGGGTTGATCTCTCGCGGACCGCGGCGCTGCTGCGGGACTTTGCGAAGAACCAGGAAGTATACGTGACCGTGCAGGAATTCCTCGCGAAGGGCGGACGCGTGGCGGAGTGCACCCCGATCGCGGGCGACGTGGCCGCGGCGGCCCGCTCGCGATGCCGGGCGCACGTGGATTGGGACGGCGCCCAAGGCCCGGGAGCGCGGGCGTACCGAGCTTGAGCGCCGAGGCGACCACGTCGGTCATGACGCACGCTCACGATCTCGTCGCGCGTCACGACCGACGATGGATCACCCCCAGCGAATCAGCTTCTGCGCATCCTTCATAATCCGTGCCGCGGCCGCGCTCTCCCGCTTGACGCCCCGCATCGACCAGAATTCGCGAACACGCGCGCTGACGTTGACATGCCCGTCGATGGTACAGTCGTTGCGACCGTTAATACGCCACTGCTTGGGGCGCACGATCGGAATCATCGTGATCTCGTTATTCGTGAACACCGACACCGTCCGCTCTTCCAGATGTTTCGGCTCGATGACGACGATGGTGAGATCGGTGATGGTGGGGACCTTCTTCTGCTTGATCTGGTCTTCCATCGCGCTGAGCATGCGCGGTAGCTCCGTCACCGTGAAGATCGAATCGTGGCGGAGTCCGCAGCGGACCACCGACGTGACGTGGCCCCTCGCCGCATGGCCGAGCCGGTCGGACACCTCGGTGAAGTACTTTTGGAAAACGCCCCCCTCATCCCACTCGAACTTCTTGTTGACATAGCGAGCGGCCGTCGTGGCCTCCAACTGCCCGAACATCTCGCTGCCCAACTCGCTGTTCCACTGGTCGACCAGCTTCGCCAAGGCCAGCTCGTTGATGCCGTTCCAGAAGACGCTGCCGTTGGCCGGTGTGGCTGCGTCGAATTGCTGCAGCAGCAGTTCATACGCTGCGGTTGCGTACTTGTATTGGCTTTCGTTGGCGACCATGAACTCATCGCTGTATCGCTGGGCGATGGTCGTTTTCGCTTGTCCGGGGTGCCGCAGTTTGATCAGCGCCGGCCCGGCCTGTGCGTGGCCGGTGCGTCGCGCCCCCGCCTGTGCCATCAGGCGCCGGTGTGCGGCCTGAATGAGTTCCGTCTTGAACTCCGCCGTGCCGAACATCTTCTGCGCCAGCATGGGGTCACGCTTGACGCGCTGCATCCACGCGGCATCGGCCTCGCCGTCGTTCTGGGGGAACGCATTTTGCAACTTGACGTAGAGTTCCACCGGGATCGTGCCGCGGTAGTTGTTCGCGTAGCGCATATGCGGATGCCTATCCGTGTGTAGTGAGCGGAGCCAAGTGGATCACGCTGAAACGTCGCCGGACCTTTGGCCTATTACAACCACTCCCCCGGAAACGCCGCCACCAGAAACTGCGTGAAGACCTTCACGCGCGCGCTCGCGTAACGCGTGGACGCATGCAGCACCCAGAGTTCGGACGTGCGATCGGACGAGAGCCCCCAGCTCACCAGTCGCCCGGCCGCGAGATCGTCCGCGACCAGCAGGCGTGGTAACTTGGCGGCGCCGATGCCGGTGAGCACCGCGTCGCGGATCATGGTGAACGTGGGCAGCTCGAGCACCGTGCGCGTGCGAAAGTCATGGGGGCTGGCCCCCGCGATCTGCCACGTGGCGACCGGCTTCGTCGCATTGCGCACGACAACCGGAACCGGCGTTTCGTCGGTCGCGCCATCGGTTGGTGACGGCGCGGGAAACGTCGGCGCCGCGACGATGAGCAGTTGGTCGCGCACGAAGCAGCGCCCGACGAGATCGGAGTCCGGCTTCGGGTTGACCCGGATGATGGCGTCATAGCCCTCGCGCACGAGATCGACGGCCCGATCTTCCGAAGTAACGGTGAGCTGGACGTCGGGGTACGCGGCGGTGAATTGCGCGGCCAGACGCCCCATGAGCATGTGCCCGAAGAGGGTGGGCACACTGACCTTCAGTCGCCCGCGCGGGTGGGCGCTGACGTCACGCACGATGTCGGCGGACTCGTTGAGATCGGTGAGCAGGCCGGCCGTTCGCGCGTAGAGCAGCTCCCCCTCTTCGGTCAGTCGTACCGACCGCGGGCCGCGTTCGAAGAGACGTACGCCCAGACTGGCCTCGAGCTCCATGACTTTGCGCGAGAGCGTGGCCTTCGGGCGCGCGCTGGCGCGACTGGCGTTGGCAAAGCCGCCGTGCGCCGCCACGAGGACAAAATCAGCGAGATCATCGAGGTTTATCATCGTTCCATATATGAGACGGTATGTCCCATTCTAGTGCATTGCGCGCCGGTTTTGCAACGAGGACATTGTGTCATCACGAGGCTCATTCTATGCGTCCGGTTCATCACCGCGCGCACATTTTCCGGGAGTTTTCCGATGGCTCTTCTCGTTACCGGCGGCACGGGCACCGTTGGCTCGCAGCTGATGAAGCGTTTGTCGACCCAGAGCGCCGACGTGCGTGCGCTCACCCGCGACACGGCCAAGGCGGCGTTCCCCGACGGCGTGGTGCCGGTGGCGGGCGACATGATGGACGTCGAGTCCATGCGCTCGGCGCTGGCCGGCGTGCGCACGCTATTCCTGCTGAACGCCGTGGTGCCGCAGGAGCTGACGCAGGCGATGCTGACGCTCAAACTCGCGCAGGAAGCGGGCATCGAGCGCGTGGTGTACCTGTCGGTGTTCCACAGCGATGCGTTTGCCGACGTGCCGCACTTCGCGTCGAAGTTCGCGGTGGAGCGGATGATCGATCAGTTGAACATCCCGGCCACGATTCTCCGGCCCAACTGCTTCATGCAGAACGACGCGGCGTACTTCCGCGACGCGCTGCTCAAGTACGGCGTCTACCCCTTCCCCATTGGTGACCAGGGCGTCTCGATGGTGGATGTGGGCGACATTGCGGACGTTGCCGCCAGCGCACTGCTGCAGCGCGATCGCGCGTCCGAACGGTTGCCGCGCGAGATCATCAACGTGGTGGGCCCCGAGGCGCTCACGGGCGCGAGCATTGCGGCCACGTGGGCCGCACTGCTGCAGAAGCCGGTACCCTACACCGGCGGTGCCACCACGGCCTTTGAGCAGCAGCTGGCGCATCATGGCCCGAGCTGGATGGCGATGGATATGCGCCTGATGCTGGACCGGTTTCAGTCCGACGGCATGCGCGGGTCGGCGCATGATGTGGAGCAGATGACGCGGTGGCTGGGGCGCGCGCCGCGTTCGTATGCGGACTTTGCGGCGGCAACGCTCGCGACGTGGCAGGGGTGAGTCGGTGACGTGGTCGTGAGCGAACAGCGCAGCGAGCGGCGACGGTGAATCTCGACGCAAGATTCATCGTCGACCGCGGGTGACCGTGACGGTCCACGCATTCCCATATTGCTCACCGAGCGGGCGAGGTATCCGCTCGGAGCAACTGCACCGGATGCAACTCAAACGCATTAGGCGCCCGACCACGCTGGTTGTGCGCGATATCGAAGAATCCAACGCCTTCGACGATAACCATCCCGTATCGTGGAATCGTTCGCAGCGCCATCCGTGCGGCCATGTAGAGCGCCCGCTGCGTCTCATTGCCGCTACACTCGGGCGAGGGGATCTCGGCAATCATCGTCGCGCCGGCGTTATCGGGATCTCGCAGGACGACATGCCAATCGCCGTCTGATTCGGTGAGAATCTGCTGCACGATGGCATGCACCCGATACACATGCAGCTCGTGTGGCGCGATGCGCTGATCGTTCGGATACCCGTTCGGCGTGGGTAATTGCCCGAGCATACTGATCGTCGCATCAACCGCGAGCATGTCGACGCGCTGGCTATCCCGATCCGTCAGGGTTTTGACGGGCCAGCGCGCGACGCCACACCGCACCTGCCCGTCCGCGACGCGCGGGCCCGCCAGGCCCATCATCGCGCTGACCGTCAGGGCGAGTGCAACTCGACGCGTCTCCATGACTTCACGATTCCGATGTGCGAGAGAACAGCCTGCATTGCAGCGCGACGGAGGCCTCATCGTGCTGCCCCGTCGCCCCCCGGCGTCGCCGTACCACGCCAAGCCCCAGTCATCCCACCGCAACAAGCGTCACGAACGCCGGCTCAGGGACGGCCGTGACGGTGAGCCGGACATCGAAGACCCGATCTGGATCGCCGTTAGGAAGCACGGCCATTCCGCTCAGGCGATCGAGTCCTCTGGCGTCCGAACGAGGCGTGGCGCCCGACGTCGACGGCGCGCAACGAGACCAAGCCCGGCAAGGCCGGCGGCCATCAGCGCGTACGTGGACGGTTCTGGGGTGACGACGGCCGAGGCGCCATACTCCCTCGCCCACACCTGAACACCACCGTGCGTCAGCTTCAGATTGCTGTGCGATGGAGTCCACCGGTAGGCGCTCTCGCCCCAGATAATCTCATTGCACGGGGGAGAATTGTTCTGGTGCGCGCAATGCGGTCCTTCGAGTGTGATCCACGGGTCCTCAACCCACTCCATCGCGCGGAATAACACATTCCCTCGGATTGAGCCTACCGAGACGCCCCCCCGCCCGGCATCAATCCAAGCGAGGTTGGGGCTGTAGTCCGCATCGAGAAAGGTACGATTCGGGTTGTAATCGGCCCTCACCGCTTCGACGATGCTCCAGATGTCCCGGTACCATGCCTGCCCCCAATACTGCCGGTCGCCCGTGATGAAGAGGAGCTGATTGGCATTCGCCATCGGGTGCCAGAAGTCCGTCCCGTTGTCGAACACGCAGGCGCCGGACAGATCGAGATCACAGTCCCCTTTGAACAGTGTGCTATCCGCGCCCATGTTCCCGACCTGCGTCCAGTCGTTGCTCGAGAGGGGATTCTGCGCGCGAAGGGCCGACGGACGAACCGCCAGCGAGAAGGCGGTGAGCAGTACGAGGGGTTTTGCGAAGCGCATCATGTCGGGCTCGAATCAGGAAGTGCGGTTGGACGACGCCGCGCATCTCGCGGCATTTCACCAGCACCGCTCCGCAATTTCGCGGCCCCAGCGATGAGCTCGCGTCAAAAATCGGCGTCAGATCGTCAAACCATACCGATTCGGGGGCGTGCCCCCCCCGCCATCCGGTGCCCGCCCCGTCGGACAAACCGTCGCGTCAACGCGACAATCGATGCAGGCACGCGACAGCTCCGCGTCGACACCAAGTCCCTCGCCGAGGGTCTCTCAGACGCGCCGATACATTCGACGCGAGCGCATGCGAGCGCATGCGTGCGCTCTGGTGGAATCCCCACTCCCCGAATGCCGTTCCCACAACGCAAAACCCCGCAACGACAGCGCGTCGTTGCGGGGCTAACGGATGGGGCGAGATTCGAACTCGCGAGACACTTTCATGCCCACACGCTTTCCAGGCGTGCGCCTTCAACCACTCGGCCACCCATCCAGGAAGCGCGTGTTGTACAACGGACAGGGTGAGATTCGAACTCACGGTACCCTTGCGGGCACGCCGGTTTTCGAGACCGGTGCCTTCAACCACTCGGCCACCTATCCAACTACTCCGTGTCGCAAAACCACTCCGACACAGCCGTCAAGTATAGCGGAGCGACCTGACGGGGTCAACACGGGCCCGGCATCGTTCCTCTGGCCTCCCCCCGCCGTACCCCGCGTCGGCCGCGGTCACGGATCGGCGCGCGAGCCGGCAGACCGCGCACCGCTCACGCCCCCCTACCGCCGCGCCGCAAAAAACGCCCGCAACAGCCCCGCCGACTCCGCCTCCAACACCCCGCCCCGCACCTCGGGCGCGTGATTGAGCTTGGGGTGACGCACCACGTCCCCCACCGAGCCGCACATTCCCGCCTTGGGATCCCACGAGCCAAACACCAGGCGGTCCACGCGCGACAGCACAATCGCGCCGGCGCACATGGCGCACGGCTCGAGCGTGACCACCAGCGTGCAGCCGGGCAAGCGTTCGTCGCCGACCACACGCATGGCGTCGCGCAGGGCCAGCAGCTCCGCGTGCGCGGTCGCGTCTGCATTGCGGCGCATGCGGTTCTGTGCACGCGCCACGATGCCGCTGGCGTTCATGACGACGGCGCCGACGGGCACCTCGCCCGCCAGCGCCGCCTGTCGTGCCTCGTCCAATGCCGCCTGCATCGCGTCCAGCTCGCCCGCTCGTAACGGGGGCTGGCCCGACGACTGCGCCATCAACTCGCCCATCGACTCGCTCATCAACTCGCTCATCAACGCGCCGCGCCGACCAGCACGGCGTCCGCCGCCGCCAGGTCGCTCGCGTCACCGTGACGGAAGGTCAGCACTTCGTCGTTCGTACCGATGTCCGCCACAATCACGTCGCCTTCCTTGAACCGCCCCTCCAGCACCGCCAGCGCCAACGGGTTTTGCAGCAACCGCTGCACGGCGCGCTTGAGCGGACGCGCACCGAACACCGGATCGTACCCCGACTCGGCCAGGAACGCGCGCGCGCCACTGGAGAGTGTGATCGAGAGCTTGCGATCGGCCAGCAACTTGCGCAGATGCGCCAGCTGCAAATCAACGATGTGATCGATCTCGCCGCGCCCCAGCGGATGGAAGACCACGATGTCGTCCACACGATTGAGGAACTCCGGCTTGAACACGCCGCGCAACGCGGCCAACACTTCATGCTCGGTGAGCACCCAGTTGGATGCGTCGGCCGACTGCCCGCGCTCGAGAATGAGCTGGCTGCCCACGTTGGAGGTCATGATGACCACCGCGTTACGGAAGTCCACCGTGCGCCCCTGCGAATCGGTGAGACGACCATCATCGAGCAGCTGCAGCAGGATGTTGAACACATCGGGATGCGCCTTCTCGATTTCGTCAAACAGAATCACGGAGTACGGCCGACGACGCACCGCTTCGGTGAGCTGCCCGCCCTCTTCGTATCCCACGTATCCCGGTGGCGCGCCGATGAGCCGCGCCACAGCATGCTTCTCCATGTACTCCGACATGTCGATCCGCACCATCGCATGCTCGTCGTCAAACAGGAACTCGGCGAGCGCGCGCGCGGTCTCGGTCTTGCCCACACCGGTGGGGCCCAAGAAGATGAACGAGCCGATGGGACGATTGGGATCCTGCAGCCCCGCCCGCGAACGACGCACGGCGTTGGCCACCGCACGCACGGCCTCGCGCTGACCCACGACGCGCGTGGCCAGCACGTCTTCAAGCTTGGTGAGTCGCTCCCGCTCGGACTCGAGCATGCGTGACACCGGAATACCGGTCCACCGCGCGACGATATCCGCCACGTCGTCGGCACCCACCTCTTCTTTGAGGAACTGCGGCCGACCGTTCTGGCTGCCGAGCTTGGCCTCTGCGGTCTTCATGTCGCGCTCGAGTTGCGGAATCGTGCCGTACGTCAGCTCAGCGGCCTTGTTCAAGTCGCCCGTGCGCGTGGCCTTCTCGGCTTCAAATTTCGTCTGCTCGATTTGCTGCTTGATGCGCCCCACCGCGCCCAGCGTGTCCTTCTCCTGCTGCCACTGCGCGCGCATCCCCGACGCTCTCTCCTTGGCTTCGGCGAGTTCACGCTCCAGCGTGGATCGCCGTTCCACCGAGGCGGGATCGGTTTCCTTCCGCAGCGCCTGACGCTCAATCTCCAGCTGAACAATGCGGCGTTCCACTTCGTCGATCTCCTGCGGCACCGAATCAATTTCGATGCGCAGGCGCGACGCGGCTTCGTCGACCAGGTCGATGGCCTTGTCCGGGAGGAAGCGATCGCCGATGTAGCGATTGGAGAGCGTGGCCGCCGCGACCACGGCCGCATCGGTGATGCGCACGCCGTGGTGCGACTCATAGCGCTCTTTGAGACCGCGCAGGATCGCGATAGTGCTCTCCACACTGGGCTCGCCGACAAACACGGGCTGGAAGCGACGCTCGAGGGCGGCGTCCTTCTCTACGTGCAAGCGGTATTCGTCCAGCGTGGTGGCACCGACGACGCGCAGTTCGCCACGCGCGAGCATGGGCTTGAGCATGTTGCCCGCGTCCATACTGCCTTCGGCTTTGCCGGCGCCCACAAGTGTGTGCAGCTCGTCAATAAACATCACGTACAGCCCGTCGGCCGAGGTGATCTCTTTCAGTACGGCCTTGAGGCGTTCTTCGAATTCGCCGCGGAACTTCGCGCCGGCAATGAGCGCGCCGAGGTCGAGCGAAACGAGCCGCTTGTTGCGCAGTCCTTCGGGGACATCGCCGCTGACGATGCGTTGCGCGAGCCCTTCGGCGATGGCCGTCTTGCCTACGCCGGGTTCGCCGATGAGTACGGGATTGTTCTTCGTGCGGCGCGAGAGCACCTGGATAACGCGACGGATTTCTTCATCGCGGCCGATGACCGGATCGAGCTTGCCGCGCCGTGCCGCGTCGGTGAGATCGCGCGTGTAGCGCTGCAGCGCCTGATACTGCCCTTCGGGCGACTGGTCGGTGACCTTGTGCGCACCGCGCACGAGCTTGAGCGCGTCGAGCAGCGCCTGTTTGTGCGCGCCGACGATGGAGAGCAAGCGGCTGCTGTCGATGCCCTTCGCGTCGGAGAGTGCCAACAACAGATGTTCGGTGGACACGTACTCATCGCCGAGCGGCTTGGCCTCCTTTTCTGCCGCATCAACGACCTGCGTGAGCTCGCGGCTGAAGGAAGGCTGCGCATCGCTCTGCTTCGCGTAGCGTCCCACCTCCTGCTCGGCCGAGGTGCGCAGCGTGGTGACATTGACACCGACGCGCTGCAGGATGGGCACGACGATGCCCTCGTCCTGCGCGAGGAGCGCGAGGAGGAGATGCAGGTCGTAGACGAGGGGATTCCCGGCCTTGCGGGCCAGCGACACAGCCTCGTTGAGCGCCTCCGCGCTCTTCACGGTCAAACGATCGGCGTTGATCATGACGCGAAAGGTGGCAACGGTGATGCCAAACGCAATCAGCCAGAACAGCAGGCTTTGTCGGGAATATTCCGAGGGCGTATACCAAGCGCTGCGGCAATGGCAGTCGTGCCGCCAATTTGCGACAAAAAACAAAATGGCGCGTCGGGTCCGCTCACCCGGCGCGCCATGATGGATTTTCTTACGGGTCCGTGGTGCTCACTACGATCTTACTTCACCACGATCATTTTCTTCAACAGCGGGATGCCGTTGACCTCGAGGCGATAGTAATACACGCCCGAAGCAGCTTCCCGTCCGGTGTTCAGCACCTTTCCATCCCAGTATGCGGTGTACTCTCCGCACTGAATGGCGACGTTGTCCAGCGGTGTGGCCGGACCCTGCAATACCGGTACTGCGACTAACTGCGACAGCAGGTTGTAGACCTTCAGGCTTACCCGGTACTGCTTTCCGTTGTCGGTGCAGGTGGGCGGTTCGCCCACACTGAACGGGATTTTGGTCTCAGGATTGAACGGATTCGGATAGTTCTGTCCGAGCGACATGCCCGGTTTCTTATCGCGAGTGTCCTGTGCCTGAGATGCTCGTGGCATGAACGCAGTGAGAGCGAGCACCAGACCCAGTGCTGTCCACACACGATTCATGTTGCTTCTCCGACTGACGAGTCAGGGGCTAGTCGAAGTCTCCGTTGAAAGGTGGAAGAGGACCTACCGAATGCTGCACCGAAAAACCTAGGCCATTGCGTACGTGACGTCAAGCAAACGCCGATGGCACTCGTGGTGCGGTGTGTCACCGAAAGACGGACTCATGGGCCACGCCTGACGCAACGGTCACCCGTGCCAGGCGCTCGAACTGGACGACCCCAAGCACTTGCAGTGTAAGCAGTTATCCAAACTACCCTTCGACCGGTTCGAAGGTTCCCGCTTCCCAATCCGCGAAGGCCCGGAGGGGACGGCCGTCCGTCAGGTGTTGCCCCAAGAATTCCCTCAGCAGACGCTGATGGGCCCGCCCCTCGCTGCGACTGAGCGTCGGCTGCGTCTCCTGAAGCCAGCCGGTGATGGCCGCTCGCGCCGACGCGGGGAGGCGTCGGCCACCGGAAGCGCGCCTGGCACACCGAGGGCACAGGACCCCGCCCGCCGAATGGCTGAAGGTGACGTCGAGGTCGGGGGGCAGCGGCTCATGGCACTCGGCGCAGTCATCAAGCACGGGGGCAAACCCGACCTCTCGGACGAGGCGCCAGAAGGCCCCCAGCGCGGTCGGGATGACCGTATCACCGCCAGCCGACCCCAAGGCCCCGAACGCATCCAGTAGCACCGCATAGACGGCCGGGGCAGACTCGTCATGCACCACGCGCATGGCCGATTCGGCCAAAGCCGACGCCGCACTGAAGCGAGTCAGGTCCGTGGCCAGCGCCGCCTGGGCGTTGGCCACGTCGAAGCCCGTGAGCGTATGCATGTCGCGCCCGGGACGCATATCCAGTTGCGCCTGACCGATGGCGAAGAGGCCAACGGCCGGCCCGAACCGCTTGCGCGAACTGCGCGCCCCACGCGCCACCACCGACAGCACCCCGAATTCGCGCGTCGCGAGCCGCAGCAAGCGCGAGGACTCGAGATAGTCGGCGGCGTGCAGGATGATGGCGTCGGTGACGACGAGGGGCATAGAAGACGGTTAGACGCGCAGAGGAAACAAGCGGTGGCGACTCAGCGCAGGGCCATGTCGACCCCGCCCTGCCCCGCACTGACCCGGCGGGTCTCGCGGCCGGCGAGATCGAACACCAAGAGCGAGGTCGCGGAGCCCGCTCCGTTAAGGATACAGTGCAGACGTCCCAGCGCATCCGCGACGGCGCTGCCGCAGTAGACCTCAGCGCCGGTCGAGCCGGTGAGCTTTACCCATGCCGATGCGCCCGTCCCGCCCACCGTGGTGAGATCGTCGGCACGCAACTTGACGATCCGATCGCGGAACGAGTCGAGATCCTCATAGAGTGACACGTAGAGGAAGCCGTCGGCGCCCAGCTTGACGCCCGCACCGTAGCTGTTGCTGGGCATGGCGCGCTGCGCCAGCACGCGCTTGTTCTTGAGGTCGACCTTCGTGACGCGCCCAGAGGCGATCAGCGCGTACGGAAAGCTGGCGAAGTTCGCATCGCCGCCGGCCGAGACGTAGGCCACGTCACCAGCCACGATAGCGCTCGCCCCCGACCCGCGCATGCCCGGGAGCAGAATGGTATCACGCGCGGTGCCGGTGTTGGGAATACGGATGAGCCGCACGTCGCCCAGCACCGCGTAGGTGGTTTTACAGTTGGCGTTACCGTCAATCACCCACGTGGCGTTGTCGTACTGAAAGACGTCCGTGGGACAGGTGCCCGCATTGGCGAGTCGCGTGATGGTGGGCGCGCCGGCGCCGGCGAAGGCCACCAAGGCCACGCTGCTGGAATCGCGCAGCGCGACGCCAACAAGGCTTTGTCCACCGGTGCCGTTGAAGAGGCGCGCACGCGAGGGGTTGCTGCGCGCGGGGAGTTGCAGACGACGCATCGTCCCCGATTTCACGTCGGCCACGTAGAGCAGGTCACCGGCGGAGCGGCTGGAGACGGCGAGCACCGTGTCGCGCAGCAGCGAGAACTCTGAGGCATCAAACTCGGTGCCCGGCGCGAACGCGATGCGCGACGTCGCTGAGCCGGTATCGGCAACCAGCGTGAGCCCCGGCTGTATGAAGCCGTCAAGCACCACGATCCCCTTGGGCGGCTGCGGCGCGGAATTGAGGACGCTGTCATCACCGCAATTGGCGAGCACGATGAAGGACGAAAGCAGCGCCGCCGATGTTGCCGCGCGGGCGACGCGGTGCGACGTCACAACGAGGGAACGCCACGTGGCGAATGGCGTGGAGAGCGACGTGGAGGGACGATCAGAGGAGCGAGCCGGCGAGTGCATGATCAGGGAGTGTGCGTAAGCGAAACCCCGAGCGACCACGTGCGCCCGGGTGCGGGAAAACCTTGGACCGATTGCCACACGACATCGGACACATTCTCAATGGACCAGGTCAGTCGCGACTCAATGAATGACGGTGCGATCTGTCGCGGCAGCGGATGGGAGACGGCGAGATCGAAGAGCGCCGTGGCCGGTAACTCGTAGGCACGATTGCGTGGACCCGCCGAGAAGGGGCGACGGCCGTTGATGCGCGTGAGCACGCTGGCGGTGCTACGCCCACGGCGAACGAGCCACTGCGATCCGGCTGCAAGACGCGGCACATAAGGGGTGGGGATCTGCAGCGCACCGGTGATCAATGCGGCGTCGTACGCGGTGGACCACGCCGAGAGCTCGCCCCATCGCGGCAGGAGCTGCGCACGTGCCTCGAGGCCGCGCAGCTGTTCGCGTCCGACGTTGGATGGGCTCCAGCCGAAGTTGCCGGGAAACCAGATGATGGCATCTCGCGTGTTACGCGCCACAACCGCGAGATCGAGCGCCCACGCACCGACGACGGAGCGACCGGTGGCGCGCGACGACACTTCGGCGTCGAGCAGCACGCGCTCGGGGCGTAGCGTGGCGACGTAGAGCCGTTGGGGCGACGCGAAGTAGAGATCATACAGTGTGGGCGCACGCAGCGATTGCGCGGCGCGCGCCGATAGCGTCCATTGCGCTCGCAGTTGCCGCTCGACCGCGAGGGAGAACGAGGGCTGCGCCCCTGCTCCGCCGATCGCATCGACGCGCGCACCCAACTCTGCGCGCAGGAGCGGCGTGCGCCAGACCGCCTGCGACGAGGCAAACGCACGGCCGCGCGATTGCGTGATCCCTCCGGTGGCCTGTGCATCATCAGCGCCACCGCCCACACGCCACTGGAGCGTGAGCGGCGCATGACGAGCCACGGCCGATGCACCGCGCCACTCGACATCCGCAGCCGTCGCGCGCGCGCTCGCATTGAGTGCCGGGCGCGTAGGATCACGATACCCCAGCGTGAACTGCCGTACGCCGACAACTAGAGGATTCCGCCACAGCAGCCCTTGCCCGCGTAGCAGTACGCGATCGATGCGCGCGCGATCCGCGTCGTAGGTATGCACGTTCGCCGGCCCCACCATGCCACGATCGCTGTGTGACGCGAGCAGCGAGAACTGATACGCGCGGCCAATGACACCGATGCTCACAGCGTCGCGCGTCTCGTCATTATTCACCCGGCGCTCGGGCACGGCGGTTCCCGACGCGCCCGCGGTGTTAAGAAAGGTGAAGTCGTTGTCTGCGGTTCGATGCGAGAGCGCCGCGTGCCATCGCGACGAGCCCACGTGCCCCGACCACGCGCCCTCCGCGCCATACTGCCCGAACGCCCCAGTTCGCAGACTGAGCACACGCTGGGCCGCCGTCGTGAGCGCGAGTACGCCGCCACTGGCGCCGGGGCCGCTGTTCATCGGATCGGCCCCCAGCGCGACGGTGACACTCCCCAACGCCGCCAACGGCAGGTCCGCGACGTCCGCCACGCCCGTGGCGGGATCATTCAGCGGGAGTCCGTCGAGTGTGACCGTCACCTGTTCGCGACGCGATCCGCGCACCGAGATGGCCGTCTCGCCCCGGCCGCTGCGCAGTTGCATGAAGGGCAACCGCTCGAGGAGCTGCGTTGTGGTAAAGGCACCGGTGGCACGCGCGGCATCGACCGATAGCGATGCCGACAGCCGTGCGATGGGTGGCGCAACCGCGGTGGACGCCTCGCTCCGCATCGTATCGAGCGACACGACGCCGGCGGCGACCGGCGCGAGTGCGGCGACCGTCACCGCTCCCGATGCTGATGCTGATGCTGATGCTGATGCGCGTACACGGACGTGCATCGGCAGATAGCCGACGCGCCGCACGATCCATTCGCCAACCGGCAGCCGCACGCACGACGCGCGCGCGCGGACAAACGAGTTGCCTTTGGTGCGCAGCGCATCGGTGCCCTGTGACTCGCCGACAGGCGCGACTTCCGCTCCTACCACCGGCGCCTGCGTGATCCGATCGATGACGCACAACGTTGCGGAGTCTGACGTGACACGCGGCGAACCCATCGCGAGCGCACGCACGAGAGCCCCGAGGACCACGAGACTACTCACCGCTGGACGGGCCCGCGCCGACGCAGGGGCAACAAGGACAACGCCCCGACGGCGGGGTCACGCGTAATCACGAGCGGCCAGTCATAGACGCGCTCCAGCAACTCGCCTTGCATCACATCCGCCGCCGAGCCGGATGCGGCCACGCTGCCGCTGTGCAACACCACAATCTTTGCGGCGAACCGTGCGACGAGATTGAGCTGGTGGCTCACCAGCAGCACGGTGCGGCCTTCGCGCGCGAGGGTATCGAGCAGTTCGAACACCGCCATCTCATGCGCGATGTCGAGAAACGAAGTGGGCTCGTCCAGCACGATGATGCGGGCGTCTTGCGCCAGAGCCCGTGCGATGCGCACGCGCTGCCACTCGCCACCGGAGAGCTGGTCGGTGCGGCGCTGTGCGGCGTGCTGCATACCGGATTTTGCGAGCGCGCTGTCGATGGCGTGACGATCCTCGGCGCGCAGAGTGCCGAAGGCCGATCGATGTGCATGGCGCCCGAGTGCGACGAAGTCCTCGACGTGCATGGGCATAACGGGTTCCTCGCGCTGCGGCACGACGGCCACTCGCGTGGCGAAGGCGCGCGGGGCGATGGACGACAGCATGTCGTCGCCGACGCGGATGGAACCGGACGCCACCGGCGTCAGGCGCAACAGTGCGCGCACCAGCGTGCTCTTGCCGCTGCCGTTTGGGCCCACGACGGCCGTGAGTTGTCCGGCACGCGCATCGAGCGACACGGCATTGAGTGCGGCCACCGTGCGTCCGGGATAGCGCACCACGACGTTATCGAACGCAAGCGATGGGCCATGCGTCGCGTGCGGCGTCGCGTCCGCACGCAGATCGCGAGACGGATTGAGGCTCATGCGGCCAACCGTCGCAATCGCAGCAAAAAGAACGGCACGCCGATCAGCGCGGTCACGGCGCCGAGCGGGAGATCCGCCGGTGCGCGAACGGTGCGCGCGACGAGGTCGGCGGCGATCATGAGTGAGGCGCCATACACTGCGGACACCACGAGCATACCGCGATGGCGCCGAGCGCCGAGTGCGCGCGCGATGTTGGGCACGACGAGGCCAACGAAACCCACCAAGCCCGCAGCGGCGACGGTGGCCGCCGCAAGCCACGAGGCCACGAGGAAGACACGCTGCGTCGCGCGATTGACATCAACCCCCAACGCGGCGGCGGACTCATCGCCCATCGACAGCACATCCAGATCGCGTGCCCACCATACGAGCAGCGAACCCAGCACCAGCAACGCGGCGGCGAGTCGTCCGACGCCGCTCCACGTCGCGTCCGCAGCCGATCCCATCATCCACCACAGCGCGCCGCGCAGCTTATCGGGGGGCGCGTCGGCCAGCGCGACCAGAATCGCAGCGTTGGCGAAGGCCCCGACCACCACGCCCGCCATGAGCAACAGGCGTGTATCCGTGCTGCCACCCACCACGCGCGCGATAGCCGACACCAGCAGGGTGGCGACGGCGGCACCGGCAAACGCGCTGATGGTGACCATTGAGGGCGAGGCCACGCCGAATGCGGTCGCGATGACGGCGCCAACGGCCGCACCGCCCGACACGCCCAACAGATACGGTTCAGCCAACGCATTACGGAGCGTGCCCTGCAAGGCGCCGCCACTCATGGATAATCCCGCCCCCACGAGCGCCGCGAGCATCACGCGCGGCGCGCGGAGATCGCGCACGATGGCCACCAGCGTCGGATCACCAATACCGCGCAGCGCGCGAATCAAATCGGCCGGTGCAACGAACATGGTGCCGATGGACGTCCCCGCAAGCGCGAGCACGACCAGCAGCAGTACGCCCATGAGCAGCACGAACCGAAGCGACGATTTCACCGCGGCACCCCA
This sequence comes from Candidatus Kuenenia stuttgartensis, assembly GCA_943330235.2. Taxonomy (GTDB): domain Bacteria; phylum Gemmatimonadota; class Gemmatimonadetes; order Gemmatimonadales; family Gemmatimonadaceae; genus Gemmatimonas; species Gemmatimonas stuttgartiensis_A. The sequence goes on along the minus strand of CALQGY020000022.1, from coordinate 23,544 downwards.
GACACTACAGCCGGAAGCGCCGGCAGCTTGTCCGCCAGTTCCGGATGGAGCGCGCGTGCCAGCGACACCGCGGCCATGCCGAGCACCACGGATGGGCGACCGGTGAGTTGTGGATTGTCGATGAGAAAGTGCGCATTGCGCACGGCGGCGACGGCTCGCCACTGTGGCTTGTTCCGCAGCTCTGTCGCCGACCGCGCGGACACCACGAGCGCGTCAGGATTGCGCCGGGCGATCTCCTCAACGCTGACCGTTGGTGACGGCGCGTCGAGATCGTGGAAGACGTTGCGTGCGCCGGCAATCTCCAGCAGTTCATCGAGATAACTGCCACGGCCCACGACCATCACCGGCTGCTGCCAGAGCGGCCACGCCACGGATGGCGCCGTCACCGTGCGCGTTACCGCGCGCGTTGCCGCACGCACGGCATCAAGCGTGCGCTGGACGGTGTCGGCTACAACTTGCGCACGCGCTTCGGCGCCCAGTGCGACGCCGAGGCGCTGCGTCAGCGTCACGAACTGCGCGATGTGATCGACACGCAGGGTGATCGTGCGCACGCCGGCGCGCTGGAATGCGTCGGCAGCCGCGCGGTTTTCCGCGGTGGCGTACAGAATGACCAGCGTCGGTCGTGCACGCAGCACCGCCTCAACATTGGGACGGATGCCGTCGCCCAGTGATGGCACCGTCTTCGCCGCGGCGGGAAATTCATCCCACGCGCTGCGACCGACGAGGTGCGCCTCTGCGCCCATCGCGAAGATGACTTCAGTGGCGGCCGGATTGAGCGAGACCACGCGCGCCGAGAGGGCCGCATCGCGCGGCAGCGGCGCACCGAAGTCGTCGGTGTCCGGAGGCGCTGGCAGCGGGATACGCGCAGCGTCGGCGCCGACGGTGGTCGTGGCGCGACTGATGCGGTCCTGATTCGATCGTGTATCCGCACGCGAGCACGCCAGTATGCCAAGCCACGACATACCAACCAGCACAAGCGCACGGCGTCGAATTCGCAGGTGAGGAAAATACAAAAGGCGTCCTCTCCCACGAGAAGACGCCCGAGCACGCGCGGCCATCGTCGAGATACGACGATACCACGTGGCGCGAGCCCTCCCTCGAGGGTCTTCGTCCGAGAAAGAGAGTGGGTCGTCTCCTGGCTTCGGGCCACTTCGCTCGCCTTCCCGGTCGTGTAGCACCAGTGGCGAGATGAGCGAAGCGTACAAACTGCCCGTTACAGTGGCGGGGCCGCGCCGGTATCACACCGGCTTCCGTGTCCCACACTCAACTACAATTGTCCGTCGCACCGAATGCGCGACATCGCAATGCTACCCCTCGGCGGGAGCGCTGGCAAGGGCTTCCGTATGCGCCTCGTCCAGTTCACGGCGGCGTATCTGGTACGCCTCGCGCACGCTTTCGCTCGGCGATGCGATACGCGCGTACGCCGCATCGAGTGCCGCGATTTCCTTCGCGATGCGCTCCGCCGTCGGCGCATCGGACGGGCGTACGGCGGCGGCACGCAACGGCCCGGCTAAGGGCGACACGCTCGCGTTGGCTTGCGCGTTCGCCTTGGCCGTCGTGCGGCGCTGCATGGCCCGCAGGATTAACAGCAAGACGATAAAGCCGATCGCCACCAACACGCCCGCGGCATAGAGCGTGCGGCCGGGCGCGCGCGTGGTTGGCAACTCGACGGTCACTTCACTGCCATCGCGCAGGTCCTGCGCGAGGAATCGCTGAAACTTGCGGCCGTCGATCGTGACCGGATCGACCGCCGTGAACGCGGAGCCGAACACGCGTCCCTCCGGCTCCTCCATAAGAATTTCAAACACCACCGCGCCCTGCTCGGCGCGCACGGTGATGGGGAAATTCGCCGCCGCCATCTTGTACGAGAACGCTACCTGTTTGATGCCCGGCGCGATGGGCGCAAAAATGGAGACACGACCAGGCGCGTGCGCGAAGGCCTCCGGCGCGATCTCGCCCTGCATGACGCGCACGTCGAGCGCGGCCTGCGGCACCACCACACTCCATGTGGGGACCGGCGGCTTCACATCGGGCGAAATCATCGTGCGCAGGCTGTCGTTGGACAGCTCGAACACTTCGACTACCGTGCGCGTGTCCGTGGAGTCCGCCTTGCCGACGATGAGATGGCGGCCCTTCACCGCGAAACGCATCGCGCGCGTGGTGGTGTCGAACACCGTGATCTCGGCCGCGTCACCACGCGTGTCGGTGTCGCGCAACGGTGCGGTGAAATACGCAATGCCGCCCCACGTCACCGAGGCGAAATACACGGCGTCCTTCGCACCGGACGGACGCCAACGAAAGCGATAGCGCCCCGCCGCGTCGAGCTTCATCGAATCAATGGGGCCGGCCTTGTCCTTGCCGACGCGATGCAAGGTCACCCACGCACCGGTTGCGGCGCCCATGCCCGTGGAGTCGCCACCGCGTTCGAGCGGGCGACGCACGCGTCCCTCGACGGTGAACTCGGCCTTAGTGGACGGTGCGGAGGTTGCGGGCGATGCCGCGGACGATGCTGCGGGTGCGCTCGCGCGCGATGGCGATGGCACCTGCGCGTGCGCCTGCGCGAAGAGGGCGAGTGGCGAGGTCGCGACCAACAGCCCGATCAAGAATGAACGCACAAATCCCATCACGGCGAGAACTTGCCGAAGTCTTCAGGTTGGAGATTGGCGAGGTACGCCTTGAGCTGCTCGGCGGACATGTCGCCCTGTGGCGGTGCCAGGAGCAATTGCGTGGGCGGAGTCGCGAGCTCCTCGTCGATATCCACTCGCGCCAACAACAACTCGTCGGCGAAGATCGGCGCACCAAGACGCAACGCGATCGCGATGCTGTCGGAGGGACGCGCATCGATTTGCACGACACCACCGGGTCCGTCGAGCTGCAGCTCCGCGAAGTAGGTGCTCTTTTGCACACGCGTGATGGTGACGCGGCGCAGCACGCCCCCCAGTCCGACGATGAGGGCTTTGCAGAGATCGTGCGTGAGCGGCCGTTCGCGCTTCACGTCGTTCATCTGCATAACGATGGATTCGGCTTCCGGCTGCCCGATCCAGATGGGCAGCACGCGCCGGCCCTCTTTTTCCCGCAGGATCACCACATACGAACTGGAGGCGCTATCGAGTCCCAGCCGTTCCACCGTGACTTCCACCATTCGACCTCCGGTCCCCGTGCCCCGACGCGCACCGACGTGATCGGTGCGCGCCGAGTCGCGGATTATCGAGCGTGCCGCTTGAGCGCGGTCACGCGATCGGTGCGTTCCCAGGTGAAGAACGTGCGCGCCGACTTGCCGCGTCCTTCGGTGTAGGGCGTGCGCCCGAAGTGTCCGTACGCCGCCGTGGCCTGATAAATGGGCTTGCGGAGATTGAGTTCGCGCGAGATGCCACGCGGCGTGAGGTCGAACACCTCGCGCACGGCCGCCTCGATGCTGCGATCGGAGACGGCGCCCGTGCCGAACGTCTGCACATACACCGACACCGGTTCCGCGACACCAATGGCATACGCCACCTGCACTTCACAGCGCCGCGCCAGCTTGGCGGCCACGATGTTCTTCGCCACCCAGCGCGCGGCGTAGCACGCCGAGCGATCCACCTTAGACGGATCCTTGCCGCTGAAGGCGCCGCCGCCGTGACGACCCATGCCGCCGTACGTGTCGACGATGATCTTGCGGCCGGTGAGGCCGGCATCACCCTGCGGTCCGCCAATCACAAAGCGGCCGGTGGGGTTGATGTGATGCTTGATCTTCTTGCTGCGGAACTCCTCGGGGATGCTGGCTTCGATGACATCGCGCAGAATCGCCTGACGGAGCTTGGTGTTGCCGATTTTCTCGTCGTGCTGCGTGGAGACCACGACGGTGTCCACCGCGATGGGGCGATCGCCTTCGTACAGCACGGAGACCTGCGCCTTGCCGTCGGGACGCAACCACGGGAGCGTGCCATCCTTGCGGAGCGCGGCCAGACGATGCGTCAGCGCGTGCGCGAGTTGGATGGGCAGCGGCATGAGCTCGGGCGTTTCGTCGGTGGCGTACCCGAACATCATGCCCTGATCGCCGGCGCCGCCGGTGTCCACACCCTGCGCGATGTCCGGCGACTGCCGATCGATGGTGCTGATCACGGCGCAGGTCTTCGCATCGAAGCCGAAGTTCGCGTCGTTGTAGCCGATGTCGTGAATGGTCTGCCGGACGATTTCGGGCAGGTGCACGTAGGCCGATGTGGTGATCTCGCCGGCGATGACCGCCAAGCCGGTGGTCACGAGCGTCTCGCACGCGACGCGGGCGGCCGGATCGGCGGCCAGAATGGCGTCGAGGACGGCGTCGGAAATCTGATCGGCGATCTTGTCCGGATGTCCCTCGGTGACAGACTCCGAGGTGAAGAGATGGCGGTCGGCCACGCAGGTCTCTGGCTTATGGGAAATAACCGGGCGCGGAGTGCGCCCGTGCATTAGCAACAGCGTTGTCAACAGGTATCGACAGGTACGCTAGTGCGCTATAACAACGCGGGCAACCCGTCGGACTCGCGGTCGTACGAGTCCAGTTCCGCACGCAGGCGCCGACGCAGGAGCGTCTCGACTTCGCGGGCGGTCCCCGATTCGAGCGCCGCTTGGGCCGCCTCGGTCGCCGCCGAGAGCCGTACCCCGCGGATCACGCGCTTGACGCCCGCCACCGAGCGCGCGGCCACGCTGAACTGCCGGAGTCCAAGCCCCATCATCACGAACACCGACAGCGGCTGCGAGGCCATCTCGCCGCAGACGCAGACGTCAATGCCATGGGCCGCCCCGGTGGCTTGCACACGGGCCATGAGACGGAGAATGGACGGATGCAACGGCGTGAATCGCGGCGCGAGGTTGGCGTTGCCACGGTCCACGGCCAGCGTGTACTGCACGAGGTCGTTCGACCCGATGCTGAAGAAGTCGACATCGCGCACGAGCGTATCGCAGGCGATCGCCGCCGCCGGGGTCTCCACCATGACGCCCAGTGGCAAATCAGACCGGAAGGGCACGCGCCGAGCGTCCAGCTCCTGCACGCACTCTTCCATCAGCTTGCGGGTCTCACGCACTTCATCCACGGTGACGACCAGCGGCAACATGATACGCAGGTCGCCGTGCACCCCTGCACGCATGAGCGCCCGCAGCTGCACCTTGAACAGCTCGCTCTCGTCCAGGCACATGCGGATGGCGCGCCAGCCGAGAAACGGATTCGCCTCACTGGGGAATCCGCCCACGGGCAGCTTGTCGCCGCCCACATCGAAGGTGCGAATGATGACGGGGCGCGTCCCGAACGCCTGCACGACGCGACGATAGGCGCGGTACTGCTCCTCTTCGTCGGGCATGGCCGCGCGATTGACCACGAGAAACTCGGTACGCATCAGCCCAACGCCATCGGCGCCACTGGTGGCGCCCATCTCCGATTCTTCGGGGATATCGACGTTGACGCGCACCACGAACCGGGTCCCGTCGCGCGTGATGGCCTCGCTGTGCGCGAGCTCGCGCAGCTGATCGACCTGCCCTTCCTCCTCGGTGACCCGCTGGCGCGCCTCGGCGACTTCCGCATCGCTGGGCGCGATCATGAGCGTGCCCTCGGCGCCATTGAGAATGGCCAGTTCGCCGCCCTGCAAGTAGCTGAGCGCGTTGCGCAGCCCCACCACGGCCGGCAGTCCAAGCGATCGCGCCAGAATGGCTACGTGCGCTGTGGCGGTGCCGGCGTCGGTCGCGATGGCACTGATGCATTCGCGATCGAGCTGCATCGTGAGCGACGGCGTCAGGTCATGCGTGACGAGGATGGCATTCGCGCCCCGCGGCAGATCGACCGGATCGTGATCCGGCAGATCGAGCAGAATGGAGAGTATGCGAATATGCACATCGGTCAAATCGCCGACGCGCTCGCGCAGCATGGGCGCCGTGTGGCGCGCGAAATGCTGGCGCCATTCGAGCAGAATCAGGTCGAACGCCTTTTCCGCGCAGAGGTTCTGCCGGATGAGCGCCTCGATGCGCTTGGTGAGCTGCGCGTCATCGAGGATGGACACCTGCACATCGAAGATGGCCGCTTCTTCATGCCCCACGGCCGACTCGGCGCGCACGCGCAGGTGGCGAAGGCGCTCGCGTCCCCGCTCGAACGCGTCGTGCAGGCGCTCGATTTCCGTCTCGATCTCCGCGTCGGCGATCAGCCGCTGACGGACCTCGGGCACTTCCCATCGCAGGAGGTGCACCGGACCGACCACGATTCCGGGTGAGGCCGGAATACCGCGGAGGACGGACTGCACTAGGTCTCCCCGAACCGGGAAGCGACGAGGGCGGAGAGCGCATCCAGCGCCGTGTCGGCGTCGGGTCCGCTGGCGCGGAGCGTGATGCTGGCTCCGTATTCGGCCGCGAGCATCATGACACCCATGATGCTTTTCCCGTTCACTTCGAGATCATCACGGGAAATCGTGATGTCGCAGGCGAAGCGAGAGGCCGCCTTGACCATTTCGGCCGCGGGGCGGGCATGCAGGCCGTGCTTGTTGACGATTTGGACCGAGCGTTCAGCCATCAACCGACCACCGAGTAAAGGACAAAGATCGCGAGCAGGAGCAGCACCACGCGCCATCCTTCTGCGCGACCATGCAATCGGACCAACAAGACCGCCAGCAGCGGCGTCGCCACGGCGACCGCGATCGGAATGGGCGCCAGCGGCGGACCGCCTCCGATGGCCCGATGGACCGCCATCGGCAACGCCAGCCCTCCGAGCACCGCCGCCGTCCGTCCAATGTAGCGCGGTCCGTGCTGCAGCACCGGATGTCCGAGCGCCGTGGCGACCCGTAACCCGTGTCGCCAGCCAGCCCTGAGCCCCCACTCGCGGAGGCCAAGGTGCCCGATATTGTAGATCAGGAGGAAGCCCGCGACGACCCCGACCGGAGTCGCGCCGAGTCCGAAGATCATGAGCGCGAGCAGCGAGCAGGCGGGGAGCCACGAGGCCCAGACCAACCGATCACCCACGCTGCCCAGCGGCCCGCACAGGGCCGTGCGAAAACGCTCAATGCGAGCGGGTGGCACGTGATCACGCTCGGCCCGCGCGAGCGCGCCGACCGCGAGCGCGGCGAGGTACGGATGCGCATTGAAGTACACCGACTGCCGAGCCAAGGCCTGACGGTACGCGGGCCCGTCGAGACCGCCCGGGAGTTGTCGGAGCGCCGGTTCAACACAGAAGCCGATGCCGTTGCCCACCAAGATCTCGTAATTCCACGAGCCCTGGATGGCGAGCATTCTGAGGAGCATCGCCCAACGCGTGGAGCGTTCGAGCGCGGGGCCCGACTCGAGTCCGGTCGCGGGGCTGGTCGCGGGGCTGGTCGCGGGGCTGGTCGCAAGCCCTCGCGGGAGGATGACGTCGGTCACGTCGGGAGTCGGCTCAGGCACCGAGCACCACCATCAGCGTGCCCACGGCCAGCGAAGCGAGGAAGAGGCGACGTGTGCCCGTGATGGCGTGGAAGTCCTTCCAAACGGCGGTCGCCGCCACGGACGCGACCATGGCCACCACGACGGCCCGCGTGATCGGGGCGGACACGGTCCAGTGCGCCTGACTCCATCCGGCCAGCAGCGCGGCCGGCACATACGCGACCGCGCCGACGAGGGTGCCGCGGGCCAGATCGGCCGTCATGCCAAAGACCTGCAATCCGACGACGGTGCGTCGATTGCCAGCCGCCAACTGATCGAGGCGTGGCCGAGCGAAGGAGGCGATCAGGCGGCGCAGCCGCACCATGGTGCCGCCACCCGCCCACGCGGTCGCGATACCCACTAGGACCGCCACCGCGAAGGCCCCGGGGGTGGGCAGCTCGCCGCCGCGCACGCCGAGCGCCGCCACGGCGCCAGCGACGACCGAGGCACTCCCCCACTCGGGATACCGTGACGCGCCCACCGGCAACGATTCCAGGGCCAGACATTCCAGCGCGGCTCCGCAGGTCAAGCCGGCGACCGGCGCCCCAACGAAAGCGCCGGCCACGGTCGCGGCCACGATGGGGCGCGACAGCATCGCCTGTGGAAAGCTGACCACGTCGAGACCGATCACCCCGGCGAGCATCGCGATGGGCAGCAACTGCGCCAGCACCACGGGGAGCACGGTGGACAGGAGATCGGCGTCGGCGAGGAGCATAGAATCGCGACTCAGCCGTCGTGCGTGGTATTCAACAATTCATCGAGCCCGACGGGCCGCGCACTCGGCACGTCCTGCGCGGTGACATCGACGCCGAGCCGCTCGATGGCCCGCAAGCCGACTTCTTCGGCCGGCGTAAGGAACACGTAGCGCAAGCGCGCCGTGCGCCCCGTGGCATGATGCACCCCGCCCACGTTGACGGTACGAATGCTACCGTCCGTGCGCATTACGAGCCGCGACATGGTCTCGATGTCGCCGGTGAGCACGATGCCCGAGCGCGTGTCGCGTTGGAAGGCGAGCAATCCGTCGGCCGCGTCGTCAACGCTGAGGAAGTGCACCGTCATTTCGGGCGGAACGCCCATGCGATACAGCTCCTGCTCCCACTCGCTCGCGGCGACTTCATCGTCGACGAGGACGATGAAGCCCAGCTCGAGGGGTTGGCCCCACCCGACGACCACTTGGCCGTGAATCAGGCGATCATCAATGCGGTACAGCGCGATGGACATGCGAGTGCCAAGAGGTCCGAAGAGCGATCAGGCGCCGTGCGCGGCCATCGACGCGCGCCCGCGCTCGAGAGCGGCGTGCGCGGCGGTGACCGCGTCGATCTGATCGTGCATCACGAAGTCGAGCAAGAGCGACAGATTGACACCCGTGACGAGCGCCACATCGGCCCGTTCGCGGAGCAGTCGCCGCACCGCCATAGTGCAACTGCCGGCTGGAAGGTCGGTGAAGATGACCTGCGCGCCCGTCTCGTCAAGCGTCTGGGCGAGCATGATCTGGATATCGCCGAGACTCAGCCCGCGGTTGGACATCGCCCGCAAGCTGGCCCCGCGCCCGGTGATCTGCTCGACCGCCGACACGATCCCCGCGGCGAAGGTGCCATGCGCCGCCACCAGGGCGCGCACCGGCGGGGTCTGCACGGCGTCGACCGCATCATCCACTACTCGTCATCCTCCTGGAGATACCGCTGCACGTCGGAGTTGCGACGCATCTGTCCAATCAGGCGCTCATTGAACGCCGTCGCCGAATCATAGCCGCGATAGTAGCGCAGGAGGTGATTCATCGCGATGACTTCGGCAACCACGGTGATATTCTTGCCCGGATTGAGATGGACCGTGATGCGCGGGACTTCGACGCCGAGGATGTTCGTGGTCTGGACATCCAAGCCGGTGCGCTCGACGTGGCTTTCGCCGTCCCACTCCTCGAGGACCACGACCACTTCGATGCGCTTCTGCTGACGGACCGCGTGAATGCCGAAGATGGCGGGAATATCCAGCAACCCGACGCCACGAATTTCCATGAAATGCCGCTGCAGCTCGTGGCCGCGCCCGATCAGCACATCGTTACCGCGACGCGAGACGAACACGAGATCGTCGGCCACCAGGCGATGCCCGCGCTCGACGAGGTCGAGCACGCACTCCGACTTCCCGATGCCGCTTTTCCCGGTGAAGAACACGCCCACGCCGTACACATCGGCGAGCGAGCCGTGCAAGGTGGTGGTGGGGGCAAACTGGTCGGCGAGATACGGCTTGATGAGCCGATAGAACTCAGCGGTTTTGAGCCGCGTGCGCAGCACCGCCATGCCGGCCTTCTCGGCCAACTCCAGCAAGGGCGCCGGCGGGTCGAGATGCTTCGTGATAAAGGCGCAGGGGATGGGAAACTCGAAGAACTGCTCGAGGTTCCGGGCGCGCACCGTGTCATCGAGCGACTGGAGATAACTGATCTCCGTTTCGCCCAGCACTTGGATGCGCTGGTACGGGAAGCGATTCAGATAGCCGGCAAGGACGAGCCCCGGGCTTGACGCCTCGGGGCTCGTGATCTCGCGATCCAAACCGATAGCCGGGCCGATGAGCTCAAGCTCGAGCGGCTCCTTCATGCGCTCGAAGAGCTTACCGACGGTCAGGCGTGGAGTCACCCGGTTCGCACTCCTGGAGGGCCATGTCGACGCTCACGACGCGCACGAACGCGCTCGACCTGACTCTCAATGCGGTGAACGGCCGTGGCGAGTGCCGGCGCGAAGTCGCGGGCGTCCGCTTGGGCGAAGAGTGAGCGCGTTTTGGTGCCTTGCAGGACGATTTCGACGCGGCGCGTGGCGCCATCACCCACGAATCGCACGATCGCTTTGGCGACCCGGTGCATTCGTACGGCGATGCGGCGCAGGGCAGTTTCCGCTTGCGTGCGAAGCGAGTCCGACACTTCGGCGTGGTGCGCGTGCAGGATGATCTCCATCAGCGACCTCCTCCCATTCCCACCACCTCGCGGAGGTGAGTTGCGGTCTCATCGGCGGCGCGCTGCCAAGTGAAGCCTTCGGCGAAGCGCCGCGCTGCGGTCCCCAGGTGTTCAACGAGCGAGCGCTCGTCGCTGAGGCGTCGCATGTACGCAGCCATCGCAGCGACGTCACCGTGCGGCACGAGAAATCCTGTCTCATCGTGCCGGACCGATTCGCGAATCCCCGGACTGTTCGACGCAATCACCGGAGTCCCGCTTGCCGCTGCCTCCAGATTCGTGATGCCCCAGCCCTCCTTTGGTGAAGCGAACAGGGTCGCCCATGCCCGTCGCAGCAGCGCGATTTTCTCCGATTCGTCGATGCGCCCAAGAAAGCGTACCCGCGTCGCGACGCCCAAGGTCCCGGCGAGCCGCTCGAGGTCGGGACGAAATTCGCCCGCCCCCGCAATTTCGAGCGTGGCCTCGGGGATATTTGCGTGGGCAAACGACCGAAGCACCAAATCGACTCCTTTATACTTCTTCAGTCGCCCGAGATATGCAAACATCGGGCGTGGCGAGCGCTGGCGTGCATCCGGCGTGTACTGGGCGGTATCGATGCCTGGGAAAATCACGCGGATGCTCTCTCGCTTGACGCCCCGTGAGACGAGGTCGTCACGGGTGCTGTCGCTGATGGCTTGGAAGGCGGCGCGCCGGTAGACCCACGGCAGCGGTCGCTCGGCCAGCCACACGGCCGCCGCGAGCGGCGCGGCGAGCTCTTGAAAGGCCGTCCCACCGAACAGGTGCGGCACCAACGCGACCTTCGGCGGGCCGTGCCAGAGCGGGGTAAAGAGCGGGACCTTGTTGATATCCTCCACGAGGACGTCGAACGCGCGTCCGACGAGCGCGCTGTGCCAGTATCCTCGTGCCAGAAAAGGGAACGAAGCCCGCGTCCCCACGCGGTGCACCTCGATGCCGTCCAACGTGGCGCGCGGAGGGCACCCCGGCCAGCCGCCGCAGAGCAGCACGACTTCGTGCCCCATCGCCACCAGCCGGCCGAAGATCTCATGCAGATGGATCTCCGCACCGCCCGCTTGCGGGTTCTCGCGGCACTGCCAGTTCACCACCACGATGCGCAACGCACCGTCCGCTCGCGCGGCAGGGCTCACAGCAGACCCAGTCGGCGCGCGTAGGCGTCCAAGACGCCGTTCACGAACCGCGCACTGCGCGTCGTGCCGTAGCGCTCAGCTAGATGCACGGCTTCGTGTAGAACGACCTTCACCGGGGTCTCGGCACGCGACAACTCGGCCGCAGCCAACCGCAGCACGCTGCGTTCGATGGCGCCCAACCGCTCCAACCGCCAGTTCGCGGTAACTTCGGCGAGTTCGGCATCAAGCTCCGCTCCGCGCTCGACGATGGTCCCGATCAGGCGCGACGCGACCTCACGCTCGCCACGATCGACCGCCAGATCGTCGAACACGTTGAGGGCGATCTTCCGAAGCTGGGTGATATCCCGCAGGTCCGCCGCGTAGAGCGCCTGCAGCGCCCGCGCGCGACCGCGGGTCTCCACCCGCTCGACTTTGCTGCCGGCACGCGCGGCGCGGGACGACCGCCCGACACGAGGCGCCACCGGCTCCTGCGTCGGGCCGTCCCAAAAGGTTTCGTCGCGCAGGTCGGAGGCCATCAGACGCACTCCTCGTCCTGCTCTTCGTCCACCGGCAGCACTCGATCGAACAGATCCAGCATCTCGAGCAGGGCGAGGGCGGCGTCCTCGCCCTTGTTGCCGTGCACGCCGCCGGCGCGCGACTCGGCCTGCTCCATGGTGTCCGTGGTCAGTAGTCCCAGCGTGACCGGCACGTCAAAGTCGCGCGAGATCTCCATCAGGCCGCGCGCCGATTCGCCCGCGACGATGTCGAAATGCGGCGTCTCGCCGCGAATGACCGCGCCGACGGCCACGGCCGCATCGTAGCGGCCGGTGGACAGCGCACGACGCACCGCCACGGGCAGCTCCCATGCGCCCGGTACCCAGAGCACGTCGATGTCATCGAACTGCACGCCCTGACGGACCAGCGCTTGCACGGCGCCTTCGGCCAACGGGACGGTGACGGTCTCGTTGAAGCGACTGGCGACGATAACGATACGACGGCCTTCGCCGCGCGGTTGTCCAGTGAACTCAGCCATCAGGTCAGTACTCTCAGATCGCGAACAGGTGGCCAAGCTTGGTGCGCTTGGTCTCCAGATAGGACGCATTCTCGTCGGTCGACGGCGCTTCGAGGCGCACGCGATCGGCGACCACGAGGCCGTAGCCGTCGAGGCCCACGAGTTTGCGAGGATTGTTGGTCAGCACGCGGATACTGCGCAGTCCCTGATCGAGCAGAATCTGCGCGCCGATGCCGTAATTGCGGAGGTCCGCCTTGAAACCGAGCTGCTCGTTGGCCTCGACCGTGTCGGCGCCGTGATCCTGCAGCTCGTACGCTTTCAGCTTATTGAGCAGGCCGATCCCGCGCCCTTCCTGGTCGAGATAGACGATGACGCCCTTCCCTTCCGCCTGAATCATGCGCATGGCCGTGTCCAACTGCCAGCCGCAGTCGCACCGCTGCGAATGGAACACATCGCCGGTGAGACACTTCGAGTGCATCCGTACGAGCACGCCCTCGCCCTGCTCGACATCGCCGTGCACGAGGGCCAGATGTTCGCGGTCATCGACGTCGTTGCGGTAGCCCACGATGCGCCACTCGCCATACAGCGTCGGCAGTCGCGCGTCCGCCGCGCGATGCACCAGTCGTTCCGTCTTCAGACGATATGCGACGAGCTGCGCGATGGTGATGAACGTGAGGCCGTGCAGCGCGCAGAAGGCTTCCAGCTGCGGGCGCCGCGACGTGGTGCCGTCGCGATTCAGAATTTCGCAGATCACACCGGCGCTTCGCAGTCCCGCCAGACGGGCGAGATCCACGGCGGCTTCGGTGTGCCCCACCCGCTGCAGCACGCCGCCATCGCGCGCCCGTAACGGGTGAATGTGTCCAGGCGTACGCAGATCCGCGCGCGTGGAGGTCGGATCGACCGCAACGCGAATGGTCGTCGCGCGATCGCTGGCGCTGATGCCCGTAGACACGCCGTACTTGGAGGCCGCGTCGATGCTGACCGTGAACGCGGTGGACATGGACTCGGTGTTCTCCTCGACCTGCGGATGCAAGCCGAGGTGATTCGCCCACTCGTTGGTCATGGAGAGACAAATCATGCCTTTTGCCTCCAGCATGAAGTTCACCATGTCCGCCGTGACGAGTTCCGCCGCGCAGACGAGGTCCCCCTCGTTCTCGCGATCCTCGTCGTCGGCGACGACCACGAACTTGCCGGCGGCGATATCTGCCAGCGCCTGTTCCACTGTTCCGAATGCCATCTGCGACTCCTCAGTCTGTTCGGCCATCACGCGCGCATCCCGTCGGGGAGGCGGGCACGCTGTGGCGCCAACAATCGTTCGACATGCTTGGCGAGCACATCCGCCTCGACGTGCACGGAGGCGCCCAGGGCGAGATCGCCGAGGGTCGTGTGTCGTCGGGTGTACTCGATGATGGACAGCTGGATCCCGTCGTCGAGTAGCGCGTTGACGGTCAAGCTCACGCCGTTCACCGTGACGGATCCGTGCGCCACCATGAGCGGCAGCAGCGCGTCAGGTAGGGCCAGATCGATCAGCCATGCGTCATCTTGCAGACGGGTGTCGGTGACCGTTGCGAGGTCATCAACATGTCCCAGCACCAGATGTCCGCCCAGCCGATCGCCCAGTCGCATGGCGCGCTCGAGGTTGACGCGGTCACCCACGTCCCAGGCGCCGACGTTGGTGCGACCGAGTGTGGTCACGACTGCCGCGACGGTGAACCAGCCATGGCGGTCGTCCTCGACGCCGTGCGCGCGTACCGTCAGGCAGGCGCCGTTGACCGCGATGCTTTCGCCATCCGCGAGATCGCGGTACCCGCAACGGATGCGCAGCTCGCGCCCCGCCGACGTGTCTGCCACGTGCGTGATCGTTCCCACGTCGTCGACGAGCCCGGTGAACATCCTGTCGTCAGTCTCCAGAAACAGCGTAGGTGGTCATCAAGTCGGGCCCATGCTCGCGGCGCGCGATGACGCGCAAGCGGGGTGCGGCATCGACCGTTTGCGCCGGCAAGGCGGCGAACGCGGGAAGCGCTCCGGCTCCCAGGATGACCGGCGCGTGAAAGGTAATCAGTCGGTGTACCAAACCGGCCGCCATGAGCGCCGACGCGATCGTGGCGCCCCCCTCGACCATCAGGTGCCCGACGCCCTCGGCGCGCAGGCAGGCGAGCGACTCCGGCAATGAACCCGCCGTGACGATCTGCACGCCGTGGTCGGTGAGCGCCCGTACCCGCGCGTCGCGCGCATGGTTGGCGACCGCGTTGTCGCAGAGGACCGTGACCGGAACCTGCCGCGCCGACTGCACCAACGCGGAGGTCAGCGGCAGCCGTGCGTGGCGATCGAAGACCACCCGACGCGGCGTGACCCGTGGTGCTGGCCCCTCGCGCACGGTGAGGGCGGGATCGTCGGCCAGCGCCGTGCCGATACCGACGGCAATCGCATCCGCGCCCGCGCGGAGGGTGTGCACGGCACGGCGAGACTCGCTGCCGGTCAGCCACGCGCGCGTGCGGCTGGCATCGACCAGTGCGCCGTCGATGGAGAGGGCCAGCTTGAGCGTCACAAACGGGAGCGCGGTGTCGCGCATCGCGTGCAGGAACGGCGCGTTCTGATCGCGCGCGGCGCGCTCGAGCACACCACCGGTCACCTCGACGTGCTGCGCACGCAGCGCCGCAGCACCGCCCGCCGCCGTGGGGTTGGGATCGGGGACCGCGTACACCACACGCGCGACGCCGGCGGCGAGCAGGGCGCGCGTGCACGGGGGCGTTTTGCCTTCGTGGTGGCACGGCTCAAGCGTGACGTACACGGTGGCCCCGTGCGCCGCGGCTCCCGCCTCGTGCAGGGCCATGACTTCGGCGTGGTCGCTCCCGTAGCGGGCGTGCCAGCCCTCACCCACGACGACGCCCTCGCGCACGACCACCGCGCCCACCAGCGGATTGGGAGCGACCTGCCCCGCCCCCCGTTCCGCCAACTCCAGCGCGCGCTGCATGAAGCGCGCATCATCTGCCAGCGTGACGAGCATCCCCCGCTCAGAAGCGGACGGTGATGCCGACCGATCCGTACGAATAGGCGTCGTTCGCCTGATGTCCGTCGAACGTGTTGAGCGTCTGCCGCAGCGCACCGGCGCTGGAGCGCCCGTACTCGGCCACCAGACGTGCGACGATGAGACTGAGCGACGCGTTCACAAACGCCGTGTTGCGTTGCACGGATTCGCGCAGGACCGGAAACGCCATCTCGGCGCGCTGCGTGGTGCCGAGCACGGGTTCGTTCACGATGGCCCGCACGCCGGTTACGCCCGTGATGTCGTCGCGGCCGATGCCGGCCGCCACGCCGAAGATGGCGAGCCGCTTGCTCGCCACCAATCGTAGGGCATTGGCCGTTAAGGACGCGTTGCGGACCTGCAGCGTGTCGTTGGCGGTGGTGTAGTCGGCGTTGAGCGTGGGCACCTTGCGACGCATGTAGCTGACGCTCACGCCCGGCACGAACGCGGACTCCTGCAGCAGCCCGACGCGTGCGCCGTACGACACCGCGACGGCGCTCGCGGCGGGCGCCAACCGGAAGGCGCCGGACGCGACCGTGGGCACGACCGTGGCCCCGAGCAACACGTCCACGCCACCGATGTTGGTGAGGCCGAGGGGAATGCCCTTCACGACGCCGATCGCCGCATCGACCGACGGCATGGGGACCGGCACGCGCTTGGCGCCGAATTGATCACCGACGGCGCCCGTGCGCGTGAGGGTGAGCGGCACGTTGCTCTGCGGTACGAGGCCATCCACCGCGCTGACGCGCAGTGTCAGGCTGCGCTTGCCCCATCCCCCAAGCGTGCCACCCTCTCCAAGGACGGGATTCCCACCCGCCAGCGCGACGCCAAGCTGCGGCACGACAAACGCGAAGACATCGGCCGCCTTCCGGCAGATGTCGGTTGCGTTGCCCACCACCGCGGGTGTCACCGTGCAATTCGGCGACACGCCTTGCGCGCGGGCCGGTTGGGTCGCGCCCACCAGACCAGCGAGCAGTGCCACGATCGCCGCGAGCGGCGGCCGTGACGAACGCCCGCGCGCAAGACCACTCACGCGACCACTCCGTCGAAGCGCACACGGCCACTTCCCGGGACCAAGCGTCCAAGCTCCCACGCGGCGATGCCGCTGGCGGCCGCTTGGCGCATGACGTGCGAGGCATTCGCCGGCGAGGTAATCACCACCATGCCCACTCCCATGTTGAAGGCGCGGTACATCTCGAGGCGAGAGACCGCTCCCGCCTCCTCGAGTACCCGGAACCAGGAGGGGATGGTCCACGAGCTCGTGATCACGTCGGCGTCGAGCGTGTCGGGGAGCGCACGATTGAGATTGCCCGGCAACCCGCCGCCGGTGATGTGCGCCATGGCGTGAATGTGTCCGAGGACCGGACGCAGGCAGGCGAGATACGAGCGGTGCACCTTGAGCATGACGTCGGCCACCGTCGCGCCGTCCGCGTCGGGGAACGCGTCATGCGGTCCGAGCTGCAGCCGGTCGGTGATGATGCGGCGCGCGAGGGAGTAGCCGTTGGTGTGCAGGCCGTCGCTGGCGAGGCCGATGAGCACATCATCGGGCTGCACGCGGGCACTGCCGAGCACCGCCTCTTCCTCGACGATCCCGACGATGAAACCGGCGAGGTCGTAGTCGGGCGGCGTGTAGACGCCCGGCATCTCGGCCGTCTCCCCGCCGATGAGCGCGCAGAGATTCTCGCGGCATCCGGCGGCGACGCCAGCCACGACGCCCTCGACGACGGGCGGCTCGAGCTTGCCGAACGCCACGTAGTCGAGGAAGAACATGGGGACCGCGCCCTGCACGAGAATGTCATTCGTGCAGTGATTGACGAGGCAGTGGCCGATGGTGTCGTGGCGACCGCTTTCGATGGCGAGCTTGATCTTGGTGCCGACGCCATCGGCGCTGGCTACGAGCAACGGCGCCTTGTATCCCTCGGGGACGCGGAACATGCCGCCGAATCCGCCAAAGACACCGCGAGCCCCCGCCGTCAGCGTGGACTGCACGAGCTTGGCGAGGCGGTTTTTCGCATCATCGGCCGCTTCGATGTCCACGCCGGCCGATCGATAGTCGAGCGGCGTCGCGCTCGGAACGCCACCGGTCGCACTCATGCCGACATGTCCGCGTCGAAGGCCACCAGCTGACGGAACTCCTGCACACGGGCGTCGATGTCGGCGCGCGTGATTTCGAGGAGGCGCGTGTTGGAGAACTTCTCCACGGCGAACGAGCCCATCGCGGAGCCCACCACGACGGCGCGACGCATGCCGCGGTCGCTGAGGTCGCCGGTGGCGGCCAGATGCCCGATGAAGCCGCCCGCGAAGGAATCGCCAGCGCCGGTGGGATCGAAGACCGATTCGAGCGGATAGGCCGGCGCGAAGAACACGCTGTCCTTGGTGAACATGAACGCGCCGTGTTCGCCCTTTTTGATCAAGACATGACGCGGGCCGCGATCGAGGATCCAGCGCGCGGCGTGCACGAGATTGGTGTGCTCGGTGAGCTGACGCGCCTCGCCATCATTGAGCGTGATGAGGTCGACGTGCTTGAGCAGTTCCAGCAGTTCGGGGCGCCGCGACTCAATCCAGAAATTCATCGTGTCGCACGCAACAAGCCGCGGCTTTTCCACCTGTTCCAGCACCTGCAGCTGCAGGCGCGGATCGATGTTGGCGAGAAACACAAACGGCGCGCGCCGGAACTTTTCCGGAATTTTGGGCGCGAAGTGCGAGAAGACGCCCAGATGCGTCTCGAGCGTCTCGGCCGCATTAAGATCATGCCGATAGCGCCCGCGCCAGCGGAAGCTGGAGCCGGCCGTCTGCTCGACACCCGAGAGATCGACGCCGCGCTCGGTGAGCACCGCCAGCTTCTCAACGGGATAGTCATCACCGACGACACCGACCAGCTGCACCGGCGCGAAGTGCGAGGCGGCCGACGAGAAGAAGGTGCCCGAACCACCGAGCACATCATCGGCGCGTCCGAATGGCGTTTCGACAGAGTCGAGAGCCACCGACCCGACGACGAGGACGGGACTGGCGGTGTTGACGGTCACATGCGCTCCGGCGCGGAAAGTCCAAGGATACGCAGGCCGGCGGCGAGCCCCAGCTGCGTGGCGCGCGCCAAGACTAGGCGTGCGCGGGTGATGTCTTCGGGTTCACCGAGAACGTGATGCTTGTGGTACCACGTGTGTCCTGCCCGCGCCGTTTCCAGCAGCCAGGCCGCCACGCGATGCGGCTCGAGATTTTCGGCGGCCCCGCGTACCGTCGACGGGAAGTCGAGCAGTTGCTTGATGAGTTCGAGCTCGGCCGGTTCGGACAGGACCGCGAGCTCCACGCCCTCGCCGGTCACCGTTGCGACATCGATTTCGCCGACGCGGAAGATGCCGCTCATGCGGGCGTGCGCCATCTGCACGTAGTAGACCGGATTCTCCTCCGACTGGCTACGTGCCAAGTCGATGTCGAAGACGAGCTGCGAATCACCGCGCCGCATGAGGTAGAAGTAGCGCACGGCGTCGCGTCCCACTTCGTCGATCAGATCGCGCACCGTGACATACGAGCCAGCGCGCTTGGAGATCTTGACCTCTTCGCCGCCCTTCATGACGGTCACCATCTGATGCAGCACGTAATCGGGATAGCCCTTGGGGATCCCGATATCGAGCGCCTGCAACCCAGCGCGCACGCGCGTGATGGTGCTGTGGTGATCGGCGCCCTGCACGTTGATGGCCCGGTGATAGCCACGCTCCCACTTGGTCACGTGATACGCGACATCGGGCACGAAGTACGTATAGTCCCCACCCTTGGCCGCGCTCTTTTTCATCACGCGGTCCTTGTCATCGCCGAAGTCGGTGGTGCGCAGGAACAGCGCGCCCTCCTCTTCGTACGTGTGACCGGAGGCGCGCAGCGCATCGACCGTCGTGTTGACGCGGCCGTCGGTGTACAACGAACTCTCGAGGTAGTACGTGTTGAACTTCACGCCAAACGCCTGCAGATCGAGATCCTGCTCGTGACGGAGCGCCGCGACCGCAAACGCCTGCATGGCTGCGAGGTCGTCACCCGCGGCATCATCAGGATGCTGCGCGATGTAGGCCTGCGCGATCTCGCGGATGTACTCGCCGTGATATCCCCCCTCGGGAATCTCCAGCGCCTGCCCCGCCAACTCGCGCACGCGCGCCTGCGTGCTCTTGGCCAGATTCGCGATCTGCGCGCCGGCGTCGTTGTAGTAGAACTCGCGATCGACGGCCCAGCCGGTCCATTCCAGCAGGGTGCTGATAGCGTCGCCGAGTGCCGCTTGGCGTCCGTGTCCCACATGCAACGGGCCGGTGGGGTTGGCGGAGACGAACTCCACCACGACACGCTCGCCGTGGCCGATATCGTGCCGTCCCCATGCGTCGGGATTGGCGAGCATGGGCAGCAAGCCACGCGCGAGGAATCCCGGATCCAGTCGAAAATTGAGGAACCCAGGGCCGGCGATGTCGGCCGCAATGACGCCCACACTGGGCAGGTCCATGGCGCCCAAGAGCGCTTCGGCGATGTCGCGCGGCTTGCGGCCGAGCGGCTTGGCGAGCGTCATCGCGACGTTGGTTGCCCAATCGCCGTGCGAGGGATCGCGCGGACGTTCCAGCACGGGCGTGCTGTCGTCCGGCGCACCGAGTGCGCGCGCGGCACGCGCAATTTCTGCGCGGAGAGCCTCAGCCTGATTCACGAGTCGAGAGTCACGGGGAAACGAAGGCGCACGGTCACTCGCTCTTGGGCGACGAGGGCGCGCTGGAGGTGCCGCCCGATGCGGGCTTGCTGCTGGACGCGCTGTCGGATCCGCCGGCGCTGGACGCACCCTTGTCGCCCGCTGCCGCGCGCTGGTCCTTCTTGCCGTCTTTGCCGTAGTCGGTGATGTAGAACCCCGATCCTTTGAACAACAGCGCGGCGCCGCCGCTGATCATGCGCGTGGCCATGCCGTCGCCGTTGGGCGACGGAATTTCGCTGGGGACTTCAGAAATCTTGAAGACCCGTTCGATGATCGTGCCGTCTGGGCAACGGAACTCGTAAGTCGGCATGGGATCGAAACTTGGGCGATACGTGACAGAGGGGAATTCAGCCTTGAATGATAGCCCCGGCGGACGGGGGGTTCAATACGAGCGCCCGAAACGCTTCGGAGCACACGCCGGCCCGCCGCAAACCGAGGGGCAGAGACACGCAACCCCGGTCCCCGCTGGCGACATCGCCATGCAGAGACCGGGGTGCCGAGCGCAGGCTCGGGCGCGCGCCGTCAGGCGATATAGAGCGTGGTGTCGCCGGCTGTGTAGGTCACCGTGCGCGCGACCAGATTGGTGGTCCTCTGCGGCGACGCGGGCATGCAGACCCCCGCCGAGGTAAAAATGGCGTCATGATTGGGGCAGTGGAACGCCGACCCCGTGGACTGCCAGTTCTCGATGCGCACGGTGGTCCCGTTGTGCGGACAGCGCAGCGAGTAGGCCGCGAAGGTGTTGGCCCCCGTGCGGACGACGGCGGTGGGTTGGCCACCGACGTTGCCGACCGTCCCCGCGATGCCGCCCACGTTGGCCAGCGCCGGCCAGCTGGCGATGACCACCGCAAGTCCGGACGCGGTGACGGTGAGCGTCACCGCGATGGTTTTCGCGGTGACACCGGTGCCGGTGACGGTGACGGTGGCCGTGTACGTCCCCGCGGCGAGCCCGGTCGTGGTGGCACGCAGCGTCAGTATGGCCGGTGCGGTGGCGCTAGTCAGGGTGGACGAGGAGAGCCACCCGGCTCCCGACGCGTAGGCGACGGCGTAGGCCAATCCCGTGAGCGTGCCGGAGCCGCCGTTGGAGATCGTGATCGTCTGCGCCGTGGGCGTCGCGCCGGTGGCGGCGCTGAAGGTGGCGCTGGCGCTGGAGAGACTGAGCGAGGGCACCCCAGCGATCACCAGCGTCACCGTGACCGTCTGCGCCGGCACGCCGGTCGCGGCGACCGCGAAGGTGGCCGTGTAGGTCCCCGCGGCCAAGGCGCCGGTGGTCACCGCCAGGGAGAGCGTCACCGGTGCTAGCGCGCCGCTGGCGGTAACGGCCAGCCACCCGGCGGCTCCCGCCCCATACGAGACGGCCCCCGCGCTCACCCCGGCCAAGGCGCCGGTACCGCTATTGGTGACCGTGATGGATTGTGCGGGGACCGCACCGCCCGCCGTGGCATTGAACGTGGCCGCGGTCGCGGATAGCGCCATGGTCGGCACGGCGGCGGGTGCGGTCACGGTGAGCGTCACGGTCAACGTCTGCGGTCCATTACTCGCCGTGGTCGCGGAGACTCGCACGCTGGCGGTGTAGGTGCCCGGCGCCAGCGTGCTGCTCGACACCGTGCAGCTCAACGTCGCCGGCGAGGTGGTGCTACTGAGCGTGGCGGTCAGCCAACCGGTAACCCCAGCGCCGTACACCACCGCGGCCGTGGACAGGCCGCTCAGTGCGCCGCCGCCGCTATTGCTGATGGTAACGCTTTCCGCGCTCGGGCTGGCCCCCCGCAGCGTCGTGAAGGCCAGCGACGTGGACGAGAGCATGATGGCCGGCGCGATACCACGCGCCGTGACCGCGCAGGTGACCAGAACTTCCTTGGGTGCGGAGGCCGAGGTCGAACGCACCGTGATACGCGCCGTGTGCGTGCCGACCGCCAGCGCCGCCGTGGACGGGGTGACGGTAAGCACCGCCGGCACCGCCGCCTGATTGAGGGTGGCCGCCAACCAGCCCGTGCCCCCCGACACATAGGCAATGCCGCTGACGGTGAGCCCCGAGAGGGCACCGCCGCCATCGCGCGTCACGTTCACCATCGACGGCGCGGGCGAGGGATCGCCATCCACCACCGAGAAGCTCACCGCGGCCGGCGTCAGCAGCACATCGGGCGCGGCCGTCGGCGCCTCGACGATCAGCGTGACCAGCATCGTGCCACTGACCGCCCCCGTTCCCGTGATCGGGACCGTGGCGGAGTAGCTGCCCACCGCGAGTGCCGACACGGCGGCGCCCACCGCGAGCGTGGCCGGAGCGGTGTCCCCCGTGCGCGTGATGGTGAGCCAGTCGCTGGCGCCGGGGCCGTACGCCACCACGCCCACCGTGAGGCCGCGCAACGTGCCTCCACCGCTGTTGAGCACCTGCACCGACTGCGAGGACACCGATCCCCCCTGCGTCGTCGCGAACGCCACGGCCGCCGGCGACAGCAACACCGCCGGCGCCACCGCGGGCTCGATGACGACGAGCGTGACCGGCATCGCGATGGGCCCGTTCGCCGCCGTGCGCGCGGTTACCTGCACGGTGGCTTGCAGCACGCCGGCTTCGAGCCCGGCGGAGTTCACGGTCAAGGTGAGGATGGCGGGTGCCGAGGCGGCGTCCAGCGACGCCGTCAGCCATCCGGCGGGCTGCCCGTCGGTATAGCCGACGACGGCGGCCAGATCGGCGAGCGCCCCTGCCCCGCTATTCGTGATGGTCACCAGTTGCGGCACCGGCGACGCCGCGCCGCGCACCGCGGTGAAGACTTCAGCGGCCGGTGAGACCGCAATCATCGGCGACGCCGGCGCGATCGGCGTGGCGGCGGTCCCGCCGATCACCAGCAGGCCGTCCTCGTCCACGGCGACGCTCAACTCGGGAAGGTCGCCGGTTTCCTTGCCGCCGCTCCACTTGCCATCAACGGTGAAGAGCGCCTGGTGATTGGGGCACTTGAAGCCCGTCGCCGTCGGCTTCACGAAGGTGCCGCGATGCGGGCAGGCGAGGGAGAAGGCGCGATAGCTGCCCTCCCCCAGTCGCTCGACGGCGATCGGTCCGTACCCGTCGGCGTTGATGACGGCCACGCCGCCGATGCGTGACAACTCTTTCACCGTGCGCGGGTCGACCTTGGGGAGCACGCCGGGGAGCGGCGTGATGGTCGACGGCACACCGAACACCGAGTCGCCGCAGCCCGTGGCGACGAGCGCGCCGGCCGACATCGCGGAGGCGAGCCCGAAGAAGCGACGACGGTCGACCGACGCCGGCTTGGACGACCCGCATCCCCCCGAGCACCCGCCGCCTTCGGCACGTTCGCCTTCGGCACGTTCGCCTTCGGCACGTTC
>CALQGY020000021.1 GCA_943330235.2 Candidatus Kuenenia stuttgartensis | reverse complement strand
GGCCGTGCGCGATATTGCGGCCGGTGAAGAGCTGTTTATCGACTACGGCGAGATCGTCAGCGGCGATTGATGAGGAACTGCTGAATCTTGCCGTCGGGCGTGCGGTACATGCTCGATTGCGCGTCGACAGTTCCCACTTTGAACTGCACCGCAGCCACTTCCATGCCGCCGCGCTCGACGGTGCGCATAACGCGGACATCCGACACTCGGCCGTTCGTGGCGAGTGAGGCGCGATCGGCGGCCAGATGTTCCGGGGTCAGCAGCGCATTGAAGTCGTCGCCCAGCGTGCGGCGATCAAGCGTCCCGTTCTCGACGGACGCGAGAAAGGCCTTGGCCGCATCAATGGCGGGCAGCCCCGCAACCGTAGGCACCGTGAGGTGCGGCGTGAGTTTGGGCAGGATGGTCGAAATGATCTCGCTCACCGCCGCGAAGTCGGCATTGGACAGCAGCACCAGCCCCGAGCGCGAGACGGGCACGAGATAGTTCTGCGCAATCGCGCCGGCGACGGCGCCGCCATGCGAGAAGACGACGGCATCGCCGGTCAATCGCACATCCATGCCGCAGCCGTAGCCGGTAGAGCGGCCGTCCGTCAACGTACGCGGTGTCGTGAGCGTGGCGAACGACGATGCAGACAGCAGCGTGCCATCGATGAGCGCCAGATCCCACGTCAGCAGATCCGTGGGCGTGGACCACATCGCTCCCGCGGCGCCGGTCCACCCGCTGGCCTCACGGAGCGCCGGCGTGGGCGCGGCGAGTGCGTACGACGTGTAGCCGCGCGCGAGCCCGGTATCGGTCACCGGCGGATCGTACGCGGTGCGGGTCATCTTGAGCGGCTCGAAGATGCGTTGCGACAGCACCGCATCAATGCGCTTCCCCGACGCCTGCTCGATCGCTTTGCCTAAGATGAGGAAGTTGGTGTTGCTGTACGACCAGCGTGTCCTCGGCTCGAAGTCCAGCGGGCGCGTGGCGTAGCGGCCGATAATGGTGTCCGCGCCCTCGGCCTGCTGCATCTCGCGGACGACGAAATCCAGCGGGTAGTAGTCCCGGTAGCCGCTGACATGCTGGCCGAGGTCGAGCAGCGTGATGTCCTTCGCTCGCGTGGCGGTTGGGACGTACATCGCGACGGGGTCCTGCATGGACAGCTTGCTGTCTTGCGCGAGCAGCAGTGCGGCGCTGCACGTGAACTGCTTCGTGACCGAGCCGATGGGGAACATGGTCGTTGGCGTAACGGGCTCGCTTGGCGAGAGCACGCGCTGGCCGTATCCCTTTGCCAGAATCATTGCCCCGTTCTGCATGACGCCCACCGATAGCCCCACCATGTGCTTCTCGCGCACGACGCGCTGAATCATGGTGTCGAGTTCTGTCGCGCTCACCGCCGGCACATTGACCCGCACGGGCGGGGTGCGTGGCGACGTGCCGGGCACCGACACCGTGCTGTCGATGGGCGGTGAACAGGCGGCCACGGTCAGCGCAACCACGGTCAGCGCAACCACGGGCACGGCGAGACGGGCGCGGGCGAAGGTCGTGAAACGTGACATGGGCCTGTTGGCGAAGAGTGGAACGCGCGCATCCATCATGCGCAACTGGGCTTACTGCGTGATCTGCGCCGCGAAGGTGGCCGGATCGATGTTGGCACCACACACCACCACGCCAACGCGCTGTCCCTTCAGGCGTTCGCGAAGCGGATACATCAGCGCGGCGAGTGCGGCGGCGCCAGCCGGCTCCACCGCGAGCTTGGCCGTGCGGAACAACAGGCGCATGGCGGCGCGAATTTGATCGTCGTTAACCAACACCACCTCATCGACGAATCGTCGGTTGAGCGCGAACGAGTACGGTTCGGCGCGCGGCGCGCCCAACGAGTCGGCAATGGTGCGTACGGCCTCGATGGGTTGCGGCGACCCAGCGAGAAAACTGCGGTGCATGCTGTCGGCCCCTTCAGGCTCCACCACGTACACGGCGGTGTTGGGGCTCATCTGCTTGACGGCGCAGGCGATACCCGCCGACAAGCCGCCACCACCCGATGCAATGATCACGGCATCAAGTTCTTCCCCCGCAGCGCGTACTTGATCGATGAACTCCAGCCCCACCGACGCGGTCCCAAGCGCCGTTTTGGGTCCCTCGTACGGATGCACAAACGTGCGCCCTTCGTCGGCCTCGATCTCACGCACGCGGGCAAAGGCCGCATGCACGTTCTCCACCAGCTCCACCGTCGCGCCAAGCTCCCGGCACACCTGCACACGGAACGCGTTCGCCGTCTTGGGCATCACCACCTTCGCCGTGCTTCCAAGAATGCGCGCCGAGTATCCCAGCGAAATGGCATGATTGCCAGCAGAAACACCCGTTACGCCACGGACAATCGCGTCGGCATCAAGGTCAAGCATCACACTCAGTGCACCCCGCGGCTTGAAGCTGCCGGTGCGCTGGAAGAGTTCTTCCTTGAGCCACACCTGCGTCTCGGCACCGACCGCCGCGGCGAGGGCGTCATCTACCAGCAGGCGGACCGGCGTGGTGATGACAAGATTGCCGAGGCGCACGCGGTTGGCGCGAATAGCCTCGACCGAGGGCACTTCCAGATTTTGAGTCATGCTGAAGTGTGCTGCGTGATGCGCGGGAGCACAACTTGACAGTGCGCGCCGTGCGCTGTATCGACCACAGCCAGAGTGCACGCTGCTCAGATCCTTACATTTCCGGAGACCGCATGTCGCTGCCCGCCGGCTGGACGCCCAATCCCGCACTCGATCTCGTGCTTGAGCGCCTCATTGACCTGACGCCCGCGCAGGTCTGGGCCGCATGGACCACTCCGGAACACGTGATGAAATGGTTCACGCCGGCACCGTGGACCGTCGCCGCCTGCGAAATCGATCTCCGCGCTGGCGGCATCTTCTCCACCGACATGCGGGCGCCCGACGGGCAGATCTTTCCGAATATCGGGGTCATCCTCGAGGTGGTCCCGAACGAGCGGCTGATCTTCACTGACACGCTGCAGCCCGGCTATCGCCCATCGGACAATCCGTTCATGACGGCCATCATCTCCGTCATCCCCGCCGGCAGCGGCTCGAAGTACACCGCCATCGCCATGCATCGCGATGAAGCCACGCGCATCAAGCACGAAGAAATGGGCTTCCACTCCGGCTGGGGCCTCGCCCTCGATCAAATGATCACCCACATGCAAAAGCAATAGTCCCTCTGTGCCCTCTGTGCCCTCCGTACCAAAAACAGTTCCCCTCCGCCATCACAATCCCCCCATGCCCACCGTCCCAAGCCGCGCCCTAGGCCGTCACGGCCTGCACGTCTCCGCCATCGGCCTCGGCTGCATGGGCATGTCCGATTTCTACGGCGACGCTGCGCAACGCGACGAAGGCGAAGGCATTGCGGTCATTCATCGCGCGCTGGAGTTGGGCGTCACGCTGCTTGATACGTCCAACATCTACGGTCCCTTCACCAACGAGCAGCTGGTGGGACGCGCGATTCACGATCGGCGCGACCGAGTGATTCTGGCCACCAAGTTCGGCATCCTGCGCGACCCCGCACACCCCGAACGCCGCGGCGCCTGCGGCACGCCCGAATATGTGCGCGCTTGCTGCGAGGCATCGCTCAAGCGTCTGAACACCGACTACATCGATCTCTACTATCAGCATCGCATCGACAAGAGTGTGCCGATTGAAGAGACCATCGGGGCGATGGCCGACCTCGTTACCGAGGGGAAAGTGCGCTTCCTCGGCATGTCCGAAGCGGGGCCGGCCAATCTCCGACGCGCCGCCGCCGTGCATCCCATCAGCGCGCTGCAATCCGAGTGGTCGCTCTGGACGCGCGACTGGGAGCAGGACGCATTTCCCGTGGCCCGTGAACTGGGGATCGGCATTGTGCCCTACAGCCCGCTCGGTCGCGGTTTCCTCACGGGACGGTTCAACGCCGTCAGTGAATTCCCGGCGGGCGATTATCGCCTTTCATCGCCGCGCTTTCAGGCCGAGCATTTCGACGCGAACCGGCGCTTGGTCGATGTCGTAGTGCAGATGGCCGAGGCGAAAGGGTGCACGCCCGCGCAACTCGCGCTCGCTTGGGTGCTGTCGCGCGGTGAAGACGTAGTCCCCATTCCCGGGACCACCAAGATCTCGCGACTGGAAGAGAACGCCGGTGCGGTACACGTTGGCCTGAGTGCGGCCGATCTCGCGCTCATCGCCGAGCGCATTCCGTCAAACGCCGCATCGGGCGACCGCTACCCGGGCGGAATGGCGGTACTGGTAGACAAGTAACGGAACGCCTGGCGGAACGCATCGCGGCATCCATCGCGGCACGAGCCGCCGTATTCGCGATGCCGGCCTCGGGTGTATCTACGCCGGCTCAAGGATGACGTGCAGCGTGCGTGCACCCTGCGCACCAATTACCAGCGCCTGCTCGATATCCGCCGTCTTGGACGGCCCGCTCAAGAACCATCCGCACGCCGAGTTCTCTGGCATACGTCGCACGGCTTCGTGCATGGTTGGCACCAGCGCTGTGACCGGCAGCAACAGCACGAGATGCTCGGCGCGAATGATGTCCGCGCGCGCGTCAATATCGGCGGCATCGACATACACCGCGGCGTTCTCGGCAACGCCAAAACGTCCGCGCGCAATCACTACGCCCTCGGCATCGGGTGGCAGTGTGTCCGCGAGAATGGACGCGACGGTCTGATGGGCGCTGCGCACGATGCCCGCGCCGCCAACCTCAGAGAGCACGCGCAGGAATTGCGGGAGGAGATCGTCTGCCGCGATCGGACGCGCGACCGTTGACGCCGGTGGTGACGCAGGCACCTGCGCGGCGCGAATAGCGGACAGAATCGCATCGCGCGCGCTCACGAGAGTCGCCCTGTGCGCTTGGCCCACTCGCGGAACGACTCGGCCGGCGCGACGGGGAGATCGCGCCCGGGTCGCGTCCACGGATTGAGCCGGCGCAGGAACGGCAGCGCGCGCAACACCGGCAACAGCCGACGCGCCCATGCACCGGCGCGATTGAAGCGCGTTCGGCTGGCCAGCAATGGGCCAAGGCGCTTGAACAGCGTCGCGTAGCCCGCTGGTAGCATCCCTGCTGCGGCGCTGCGCTCGCGCCAGGTGACGAGTTGTGCGGGGATATCGATCTTCACCGGACAGACGTCGCCACACGAGCCGCACAGCGTGGACGCAAACGGCAGCGTGCGATGCGCGTCAAGATTGACCGCCGGCGCGAGGATAGCGCCGATGGGACCGGGAATCACATGGTTGTAGCTGTAGCCGCCGCTCCGGCGGTAGATGGGGCACGTGTTCAGACACGCCCCGCAGCGAATGCAGTGTAGCGCACTCCGCATCTCCGCGTCGGCTAGTCGCGCTGAGCGGCCGTTGTCTACCAGCACCACATGCATGGCGGCGCCCGCACGGGGCGCGGTGACATGCGTGGTATATGCAGTGACCGGCTGCCCCGTGGCGCTGCGCGCGAGCACGCGCAGCAACACGCCAAGGTCGTCGCGGGTGGCGATGATCTTCTCAATGCCCACGCACGCAATGTGGACCGGTGCCGAATGCATCCCCAGGTCCGCGTTGCCTTCGTTGGTGCACACCACCACGCCACCGGTTTCCGCTACCAGTGCGTTCGCCCCCGTGATGGCGGCGTCGGCATGCAGCAACGCATCGCGCAAATGGACACGCGCCACGCCAGCCAGTGCGTCGGGCGACGACTCACCCGCCGGTGTGCCCATGGCGGTGTGAAAGAGCTGGGCGATCTCTTCTTTCTTCCAGTGAATAGCCGGAATGACAATGTGTGACGGCGGTTGATGCGCCAGCTGCACAATGCGCTCGCCGAGGTCGGTGTCAACGACTTCGATGCCGGCGGCCTCGAGGCACGGATTGAGGCCGCACTCCTCGGTGAGCATGGACTTGCTCTTGGCCACGCGTTTCACGCCCGTGCTGCGCAAAATGTCCAGCACGATGCGATTGTGCTCGGCGGCATCTCGCGCCCAATGCACCACGATCCCGGACGCCGTGGCGCGCTGCTCGAACGCCTCCAGCAGCTCGGCGAGTCGGCTCATCGCGTGCGCTTTGAGCGCCGAGGCGGCTTCGCGCAGCGCTTCCCATTCGGGGAGATCCGTGGCCCGATCCCGCTTGCTCCGCACGTACCAGAGCGCGTCATCGTGCCACGCGGCGCGTTCGCCATCGTGCAGAAAGGCCTTGGCAGCCTCGGGGTGGCTCAGCACCGGAAGTGATGTGCTCATCAGTATGTGCTCATTGGCCAACACTCATCGCGTCGCCTCTTCCAGCAACTCGGCGATGTGCAGGGTGCGTAGACGCGACCCGTGGTGCGCCGCAATCCCTTCGAGATGCAGCAGGCACGACGGGTCGCTGCTCACCAGCACCTCGGCATCGTGCGCGGTGTAATCCGCCAGACGACTGCGCCCCATAGCCACTGAGAGCTCCGGCTCGCCCACGGCGAATGAACCCCCAAAGCCGCAGCATTCATCGGCGCGCGTGAGCGGCACGATGCTGAGCCCCTCAAGTCCGCTGAGCAGCGCGTGCATGGCGCCGCTTGGCGCCTGATGCAGCTCCGACGAACCGCCCGCGCGAAGCCCGCGCTGCGCATGGCACCCCAGATGCATCGCTACACGCTGCGGGAACCGTCCGGCCAGCACCGGCATGCCCAACGGGCCAGCGATGAACTCGCACAGCTCGTACGTCACGCGCGCCGCGTGCGTACCGCGCGCATCAGCTACCAGTCGCGGTAGTTGGTGTCGCACATGGTGCGTGCAACTGCCCGATGGCATCACGACGTGGTCAAACGGCTGTGCGCTATCAGCCCAGGCCCCCGCAGCGGCACATGCATCGGCTACCGCGCCAGCGTTGCTCATGGGCTGGCCGCAGCAGGGTGCGTCGAACGCAAGACTCACCGTACACCCCAACCGCTCGAGGAGTGTGAGCGTGGCGCGCGCCGCCTGCGGGCGGAGTTGATCGACATAACAGGGTACGGCCAGCGCCACGCGCATGAATCTGCCGGTGCTCAGGGTTGCGAGTGTAAATCGAACACGCGGACCATCGGTACCCACTTCTGACCATCCGCCGCCCAGGGCAATGGCTGCTGAAAGCGCCACATCAGCGTCTCCCACTCGGCCACCTTGGGGTTGGCCGCGTCGGCGACCGCCTTGGCCGCCGCATCAAAGCGCGCGTCGGTCTCCATCACCATGGTGAGGCGATTGCCGGTGCGCCAGATCTCCATGTTCACAATACCCGCCTCACGAATGCTGACCGCAATCTCCGGCCAGATCTGTTCGTGCAGACGACAGTACTCGGCGATGAGCGTTGGATCGTCTGTGAGATCCAGGGCGAGACACCAACGCTGCGTCGGAGCTGGTGTGCCGGACGTCGTCATGTCGCCACGGCGGTGGTGTGTTTATGCCCGCGCAGCGCGAAGTGCAGCACCACCGCGTAGCACACCACCGGAATCCAGAACGCCGTCTGAATGCCGCGGGCATCGGAGAGGGCGCCCATCACCGCGGGAATAATCGCGCCGCCCACAATGCTCATGACCAGCAGCGATGAGCCCAGCTTGGTGTCGTCGCCGAGTCCGTCCAGCGCCAGTGCGAAGATGGTGGGGAACTGAATGGAGTGAAAGAGCCCGAGCAACACGATCATCCAGACCGCGGCTGCGCCCGATCCGGTGGCGGCGAACAGCCCAGCCAGCACGCCCAGAGATGCGACGACGGCCAGCATACGTGGCGCGGGAATCTTGGTCATGAGCGCAGTGCCGAGCACGCGGCCTGCCAGAAAACCCGCCATGTGCCACTTGAGAAAATCGGCCGCGGCGCGTTCCCCGGTGCCAGGTAGCGCGTGCTGCGCAAACCGAATCACGAATGACGCCACACCCACCTGCGCGCCTACGTAGCAGAACTGCGCCAGCACGCCACGGCGGAGATGCGCATGACGCCACGCGCTGGCGAGGCCGCGACCGCTTCCTTCGCCGGGCTCTTGGACTTCAGGCAACTTCGAGAGCGCGATCATGATCCCCACCACGACGAACAGCGCCGTGATGACAAGATAGGGTCCCTTCACCCCCATCGCCTCAGTCGTGCGCCACGTGTCGATGGCGGCGGGCGTCATGGTGGCGAGATCGGCGCTGGTGTGCTCCACGCCGGAGAGGATGAACTGCGCGCCGAGGATGGGCGTCACGACGGCGCCGAGCGCATTGAACATCTGCGCCGTATTCAGACGGCGCGCGGCTGTATCGCTGGGACCCAACACGGTCACGTACGGATTCGCGGCTACTTCCAGGACGCACTGCCCGCACGCCATCACGAACAACGCTAAGAGGAAGAACGGATACCAGCGCGATGTGGCCGCCGGCTGAAAGAGCAACGTCCCCAGTGCGCAGAGCGCCAATCCGACCAGAATGCCTTTGCGATAGCCGACGCGCCGCATGATCCAGCCGGCCGGTAACGCCATCAGGAAATAGCCGCCGAAGAACGCTGTCTGGATCAGCGACGACTGGAAGTCGCTGAGATCGAGCGCCTTCTTGAGATGCGGAATCAGAACGTCGTTGAGATTGACGCCGATGGCCCACAGGAAGAACAACGACGTGACGAGGACAAACGGCACGACGTACTGGCGCTCGGTCAGCGATGAGCTGCGATCGGACATTCAGGACTCCGGATGGCGACAGCGAGAGACGGTCAGATCCGCATCAGGTGAGTGCGCGATCGAGATGCACGTAGCCGCCATCCACGAACAGATGCTGCCCCGTGGTGTGGCCGGCCCGCGGCGATAACAGGAAGCACGCCATCGCGGCGATCTCCGCGGGGAGCGTCATGCGACGCTCAAGCGGAATGCGCGAAAGAATGTCCGCCCGCTTAGCGTCCGGGTCGGGAAACGTCTCCAACCACTGCTGATACAGCGGCGTCATGACCTCGGCCGGGACGATGGCGTTGACGCGAATTCCATACGGGAGCAGCTCGGCCGCCCACTCCCGCGTGAGCGCGAGAATGGCCCCCTTGGCGGAGGCATATCCCGAGGTGTTGCCTTGACCCGTCACGGCGGTCTTGCTGGCCACGTTCACGATGGCGCCGCGCGCGAGCTTGAGATGCGGGAGCGCGAAATGCGCGAGATCGTAGTAGTGATGCAGATTCGTGCGCAACGACTCGCGATAGCGATCCGGTGTCCCGTGCTCCAGACCGACGCTGTCGTTCACGCCGGCGTTGTTGACGAGGCCATCGATGCGCCCCGTGGTGGCGGCGATGGTCGCAATCGCGTCGCGACACGCGTCTAGGTCGCGCAGGTCCGCCACCACCGACGCGCTCAGGATGCACTCTTTGCGCAAGGCCGCCAGCGCGTCGGCGTCCCGATCAATAACGGCTGGTCGCGCGCCCTCGGCGGCGAGCGCATGCACAATAGCCGCGCCAATACCCTTGGCGCCGCCGCTCACGACGATCACGTGCTTTGAAAGATCCAGATTCATACCGGCACGGAACGAGGGGCACTGTAGTCCAGTCCGTAGCACCGACTGGCGGTCTCACCAAATACCATCGCGCGCTCTGACGGCGTCAACTGCTCCGCCCAGCGTTCGATCAATTCCACGACACGCGCATATTCCGCCGCCACCAGACACACCGGCCAATCCGACCCGAACATGAGCCGATGCGCGCCGAACAGTGCGAAAGCGCTGTCCAGCACCGGCGTAATGTCCGCCGCGGTCCATTCGCGCCACGCGGCCTCGGTCACCAGTCCTGAGAGCTTGCAGGTAACGTGGGGCTGCGCAGCTAGTGCCGTCAGGTCCGTACGCCATGCGGCGAGCGCGCCCGACGCGATCGCAGGCTTCGCGCTATGATCGAGCACAAAGCGCACGTCGGGGCACTGTGTCACCAACTGCGTGGCCGCCGACAGCTGCCGCGGGTAGATCAGGATATCGTAGCTATAGCCCCATGCGCCGATGGTACGAATGCCCGCCACGACGTCCGGGCGCACAAGAAAATCGTCCGGCTCACCCTGCGCGATATGGCGGAAGCCTTTGAGTCGTGGCTCCGCGCGATACCTCTCCAGCCGAGTGGCTAAGTCCGGCGCACAGAGATCAATCCACCCCACCACGCCGCGAATCCACGCATAGCGATTGGCGAGCGACAGCAGGAACGCGGTCTCGACGTCGGATTGATCGGCCTGCACCGCCACGACAGCGTCGATGCGCGCCGCCGTCAGCAGCGGCGCGACATCGTCGGGAAGAAAATCACGTCGGAGCACTGACATCTCCGGCGTGATCCAGCCATCACGCTTCGCGTCGTAGCGCCAGAAGTGCTGGTGGGCGTCTACCCGCACCGGCTATGCGCCCGGACGCTGTTCCCAGGCGACCGCGCGCTGCGTTGAGGTGCCAAGCCCGTCGCACCCGAGCTGCACCACATCGCCGTGCGCGAGATAGCGTGGCGGCTTGAAGCCCAGCCCCACGCCCGCCGGCGTTCCGGTGGAGATGATGTCGCCCGGCAGCAGCGTCATGAAGTGCGAGATGTAGCTGACGAGATGCGCCACCCCGAAGATGAGCTGCGCGGTGCTGCTGTTCTGCACCCGTTCGCCGTTCACCGTGAGCCACAGGCTGAGCGCATGCGGATCGGGAATCTCATCGCACGTGGCCAACCACGGCCCCAGCGGTGCGAACGTGTCCCAGCTCTTGCCCTTGATCCACTGTCCGCCGCGCTCCATCTGGTAGGCGCGCTCGGAGTAGTCGTTGTGCAATGCGTAGCCGGCGACGTACTGCATGGCATCGGCTTCGCTCACGAGCGTGGCCTTCGTGCCAATGATGATCGCGAGCTCCACTTCCCAGTCACACTTCTCGGAGCCCGGCGGCATGTAGAGATCGTCATTGGGGCCGACCAGCGCGGTGGTGGACTTGCCGAACAAAATGGGCTCGGCGGGAATCGCGGCGCCCGTCTCGGCGGCGTGATCGCGATAGTTGAGGCCGACGCAGATCATCTTCGAGGGGCGCGCGACGCAGGAGCCAAGGCGCACATCGTCCGGGACGACGGGGAGCGATGCACCGTGGTCGGCGAGCCAGGTGGCCAGCCGCTCGAGGCCGTGGTTGCCGAAGAACGCTTCGTTCCAGTCTTCACCGAACGCCGAGGCATCGCGGCGGACACCCGCTTGGTCGAGAATGCCGGGACGCTCTGCGCCGGCGGTGCCGAATCGAATGAGTCGCATACTGTTTCGTCGAGTGAGTGGGAAGACTGGCGATACGTTGTAGCGGTCCGCCGGAGCGGTCTGCCGGAGTGGTCTGCCGGAGCGGTCAGCCGTGCAGGCGGAGAAAGCCGCCGTCCATCGGATAATCGGTGCCAGTGAGAAACGCGGCCTCATCACTGGCCAGAAAGCGCGCGAAGGTCGCGACTTCCTGCGGCGCGCCCATGCGTCCAATAGGCTGCGTGGCCGCGAGTTTCGCAAACATTTCGGCTTCGCGGCCTGGATAGTGCTTCGCGAGGTAGTTGTCCACGAACGGCGTGTGCACGCGACCGGGCGAGATGCTGTTGCAGCGCACCCCGCGGGCCACGTAGTCGCGGGCGATGGAGTACGTCATCGCCACCACGGCCCCTTTGCTCATGGAGTACGCGAAGCGGTCAGCCAATCCGGCGCTGGCGGCAACCGACGCCATGTTGATGATCACGCCGCGCCCGCGAGACGCCATGCCGTCGATGACCGCGCGCGTGCACAGGTACACGCCCTGCACGTTCACGCGGAACAAGCGCTCGAAGTCCTCCGGCGTGGTTGTCGCGATGCTGCCGATGTGCGACACGCCGGCGTTGTTCACGAGCACATCCGCGAGGCCGATCGTGCGGAACGTCTCGTCGACGGCGTGTTCGTCGCTGACATCGCAGGCATGTGCCGAGGCGCGATCGCCCAACTCGCGCGCGACGTCGGTCACGGCGGCGAGATCACGGTCCACGCAGTGCACCCGCGCGCCCGCGCGCACGAACTCGGTCGCGATGGCGCGACCAATCCCGCTGCCCGCGCCGGTGACAACGGCCACGCGATCAGTCAGCATGAAGGCCGGGGAAGATGCAGGGATCACAGCGACACGCCTCGTTTCCACGGAATGAAGTCCCACTGGCCGAGTCGTTCGGCGGCGGTGATGTAGCGTCCACTGGCGGTGTCGACCACCAGGTCGAGAATGCGTGCGCCCATGGTTTCGAGGGAGGCCTCGCCCGATACCACCGCGCCGCAGTCGATGTCCACCGTGTCCGGCATGCGGCGGGCCAGCGGCGAGTTGGTGGCCAGCTTGAGCACCGGTGCGACGGGGTTACCTGTGGGCGTGCCCAATCCCGTCGTGAACAGAATGATGTTCGCGCCGGCGGCGGTCTGCGCCGTGGTGCACTCGACATCGTTGCCCGGGGTGCACAGCAAGTTGAGCCCCGGAGTGGTGGCGCGTTCCGGATAGTCCAACACGTCGGTGACCGGCGCCGAGCCGCCTTTGCGCGCCGCCCCTGCGGATTTCATCGCGTCGGTGAGCAGCCCGTCGCGGATATTGCCGGGCGACGGATTCATCTCGAACCCCGATCCGACCGCGTGTGCCTGCGCATCATAGGCGCGCATCAATGCGGCAAAACGCGCCGCCAGGTCCGGGCGCGTGCAGCGTTCGATGAGCTCTTGTTCGGAGCCCAGCAACTCGGGGAATTCGGCCAGCAGCGTGGTGCCGCCCAGCGCGCAGAGCAGGTCGGACGTGTGGCCGATGGCGGGGTTGGCCGAGATGCCGGAGAACCCGTCCGAGCCGCCGCACTTAAGCCCCACCGACAGCGCCGACAGCGGGGCCGGCGCGCGCGTGGCGCGATTGGCCTCGATGAAACCGTCGAACGTCGCACGGATGGCGGCCTGCATGAGCGCGTCCTCGGTGCCCATGCGCTGCTGCTCGAAGGTGAACAGCGGCTTGGCAAACGCCGGATCGCGGCGCGCAATCTCGTTTCGCAATATGTCGATCTGCGCATGCTGACATCCCAGCGACAACACCGTCGCGCCCGCGACATTCGGATGCACGAGATAGCCGGCCAGCAGTCCGCAGAGCGCTTGCGTGTCCTGCCGCGTGCCGCCGCATCCGCCCTCGTGGGTGAGGAAGCGGATGCCGTCGAGGTTGGGGAAGAGGCGTGTCGCCGACGGCGCGCTCTGGCCGGTCTCGTAGGCGTCGTCCAGCGGTTGGCCCTGTGCGTAACGCCGTGCGAGCTCGCGCACGGTGCGCCGGTGCACCTCGGGCGCGCCGTAGCCCAGTTCGCGATCGAAGGCTTCCTGCAGTGCGCGCACGTTGCGGTTTTCGCAGAAGACCAGCGGTAGCACGAGCCATAGATTGCGCGTGCCCACGCGACCGTCGGCGCGGTGATAGCCGTCGAACGTCCGTCCCGCAAACGCCGTCGTATCGGGGGGCGACCAGGCGCGTCCTACCGGCACCGACAGATCGATGGCCGCCGCATCGTGGACGACGTTGGTGGTGGTGAGCGCCGCACCGCACGGAATCCGCTGCGTCGCGCGTCCCACCAGCACACCGTACATGATGATCGCGTCGCCCGCCTGCAGGTCCCGCACCACGACCTTGTGCTTGGCCGGCACGGCCGTGGTCACCGTGAGGTGCCCGAGGTCGTACGCCACGGACTCGCCAGCAGCGAGATCGGTGAGTGCGACGAGGACAGAATCCGCCGGATGAATGCGGAGCAGGCGGCGCGGCGTGCTCTGCGTCATGCGCCGCGGAGAATCGCTGCGGATTCTTCTGCCACATGCTGAAGGCAGATATCCATCTCGGCCTGCCGCGT
Organism: Candidatus Kuenenia stuttgartensis; assembly: GCA_943330235.2. Taxonomy (GTDB): domain Bacteria; phylum Gemmatimonadota; class Gemmatimonadetes; order Gemmatimonadales; family Gemmatimonadaceae; genus Gemmatimonas; species Gemmatimonas stuttgartiensis_A. The sequence goes on along the minus strand of CALQGY020000021.1, from coordinate 28,572 downwards.
ACGGAATCCCAGCACGCACACGCGCGCGAGGTAGCGACCATCTACGGTGCAGCCGGACAAAATAATTTTGCCGCGCGCCGTGACGCGCTCCACCAGCGCCTCGGTGGCCGCGTTGCGCTGTGCCTGCGTGACGAGGGCCGGTGACTCGAGATGGAACGCGAAGAGCGACAGCTGCGGCATCGCATCCATCACGACCCCGGGAATGGCGGCCGTCTGCTCAGCGGCCCACACGGCGAGTGCACGCTTTTCGGCAATAGCCGCGCGGTAGCGTGCCGCGCCGTACATCTTGATGCTCATCCACACACGCAGCCCCGGGAATCCGCGAGAGAGCTCGGGCCCGTACTGCGCGGGATCGTAGAACTCATCCTGATTTTCAGGCAGATAGCCGGCCGTGGCCGAATGCACCGCGCGCAGCGCCTGTCCGTCGCGCACGAGGAGCGCGCCTGTGCCATAGGGGAGAAACATCCCCTTGTGCGGATCGAGCGTGAGCGAGTCGGCGCGGGGAAGACCGCTTAACAGCGGCCGCAGTTCGGGGCACATGTGGAAGAACGCGCCGTACGCGCCGTCAACGTGGTGCCAGAGCTGCTCGCGCGCGCAGACGTCGGCAATGTCGTTGAGCGGATCGACGGCACCGGTGTTGGTGGTGCCGGCCGAGGACGCCACGAAGAACGGGTGCAAGCCCAGCGCACGGTCACGGGCGATCTCGGCTTCGAGCGCGGCCACGTCCATGCGGAAGTCGCGGTCCACCGGAATGCTCCGCACGCGATCGGGGGCGATGCCAGCGAGCTTGGCCGCCTTGTTGATGCAGTGATGGCCCTGCGTGGACGTGTACAGCGTGCCTGAACGGATGTCGTTATTGAGCATCTGCTCACGGGCACATACAATGGCATTGAACGTCGCGCCCGAGCCGCCGGTAGTGAGTAGCCCTGCGGTGCCCACCGGGAATTGCATCCAGTCGCGCAGCCAATCCAGCGCGTTGGCCTCCAGCTGCACGAGCGCAGGCGCCGCCATCCACACGCCGGTGTAGCGGTTGGTGGCGTCGGCGATGAAGTCCGCCAGCGCCGCGGGATACACGCCGCCGCCCGGGATGTACGCGAGATAGCCTGCGCTGGGGGTGGTGAACGAGCGCGGAATGAGGTCGTCGAAGAGCAGATCCAGCAGCGGCGTGAGCGCCGAGCCCTCCTCGGGGACCGGCTCGCGCAGCGCCCGGCACAGATCGGCCACGTTGACATCGCCACGCGCGGGCTGATCGGGGAGCGATGCGATGTGCGCGACGGCGCGATCAACGACGGCGCGCCCCATCGCCAGCATCACGTCGGGGGAGAACTCCATCGCGGCGGTATCAGTCGAACTCAGATCGGGGGTCATGCACCCAATCTTCACTCGGGTGACGGCAATGTCGAATCCGGCTGGGGCGTTGCGTGGCTTTGGCAGTCCTCTGTGCCCTCTGTGTCCTCTGTGCCCTCTGTGTTAACCCCCGCCGTCAGCGCTTTAAACAAAACGCCACCCCCCGCATAAAAACGCCCCCGCCCGAGCCACCCTGACGCCCCCCGCCACCGCCCGCTACCATCCCCACATGCCCTCCCGCCGCCCCAGCCTGTTCGCCGCTGCGTTGGTTGCTGTCCTGACCCTCGGAAGCGCCGCCTGCCACCGCCCCGCGCTCGCCCCCAGCGCCCGCCCGAGCGCCGCCACACGCGCGCTCCTGCTCGACCCCAGCAACCCCGAGTGGACACGCCCCGCGCCCGCCGTCTCGCATCTGCGGTTCGAGACCAGCCAAGGCGTGTTCGTGTTGGAGGTCGTGCGCGCGTGGGGCCCGCTGGGCGCTGATCGGCTCTACAACTTGGCGCGGCTGGGCTACTACGACGATACGCGGTTTCATCGCGTGCGCAGCGCCTACATCGCGCAGTGGGGACTGCACGGCGATTCCGCCGTCAATGCCGCATGGAAAGGGCGCTATCTCGCCGACGATGCGCCGCGGTCGCACAACACGCGCGGCACCTTCGCGTTCTCGTACGAGGGGCCCGGGCACGAGGGCACACGCAACACGCAGCTCTACGTGAATCTCGCCGACAACCCGCGCAACGATGCGGAGCCCTTCACCGTGCTCGGGACCGTGGCGGAGGGCATGGATGTGCTCGATCGTTTGTACAGCGGTTACGGCGAGGAATCGGGGAGTGGCGTCCGACAGGGGAAGCAGGGCCCGCTCGAGCGTGGGGGCAACGCGTTCATGGATCGCGAATACCCCAAGCTTGATCGCATTCGGCGCGTGACCGTGCGGACGGTCGCCGCTAAGGAATGAGCGGGCGAACGAGCTCCGTCTGCCAGTGCAGCGCGTCCAGCTCCGACTCGGGGCCGATCAGGTAGCTCTCCCACAGGTCGGATGCCGGCGTCAGCCCCTCGGCCGCGATCCATGCGCCGAACTCGCTCCACGCCTCACTCAGCCCCTCGTAGCCGCCGAAATAGATCGTGCGCGCGACCGTGCCGCCGCGTAACCAGCCCGGCCGCACGCGGCCCGCCGACGACACCGCGCTGCCAACCGGCACGCCGATCTCGAAGTCGAAGGTGTCCGGCGTGATGTGAAAATGGTGCGTGAAGACGGCGCCCTGCGGCGCAATACCCTGCGTCGCGAGCGTCTGGATCAGCTCATCAATGCCGGGGCCCATCACCTGCTGGATCTCCGCACGCGGCACGACCAGCGGAATAACCGCCGTCTGCTGCGACTCGGTATGCAAAATCTTGGGCGTTTCGATCATGTGAACTCCCGTGATCGCGAGGACATTTATTGCGCGAATTAATCAGTGCTGCACATTGTCACGGCATGCACACTCCACGCAACGTCGCCATTTTCATTTTCGACCAGGTCGAGCTGCTCGATTTCGCCGGGCCGTTCGAGGTTTTCTCGCGCACGCGGCTCACGCCGGGGCTCGAGTCGCGGCGGGACGAGGCCTCGGCACCGTTCCGCGTGGTCACCGTTGCCGAACACGCCGCACCGGTCACGGCGACGGGCGGCGTACAGATCATCCCCGCACATGACTTCGCCAGCGCTGGGCCGATTGACCTATTGGTCATCCCCGGCGGGTGGGGGACGCGCCCCCTGCTTGAGCATCGCCCCGTGATTGAGTGGATTCGACGCACGGCGGGTGGCGCGTCGGGCAGTGCTGCGCCGGGCAATGCTGCGTCGGGCAATGCTGCGTTCGCTGATGCCGCGATGGGTGATGCCGCGTTTGCGGGCGCGATGTCGGACGCGATTGTGCCGAATGCGTCGCCGAGCGCCCCCCTCGTGACGTCGGTCTGCTCGGGCGCGTTGCTGCTGGCCCGCGCCGGCCTGTTGCAGGGACGGCGCGCCACGACGCACTGGGGCGCGTTGGATGCGCTGGCCGCGCTCGATGCGAGTATCGCCGTGCAGCGCGAGACGCGCGTGGTGCATGACGGCGTGATCACCTCCGCCGGGATTTCCGCCGGCATTGATATGGCGCTCGAAGTGGTCGAGCGGCTGCACGGCAAAGCGGTGGCGGACGACACCGCGCACTACATGGAGTACGTGCGGGGGCGCTAGCGATGGACGTGCCGCGGCTTACTGGCTGGCGCGGTGCACGGCGTACCAGAGCGCGGGCAACGCCGCGCGCGGCGCTATCAGAACGTTTGTGAAAGTTTGTGTGCGAGGCATATCATGACACCTGACGGAGTCTTTATCACTGGCCGGATTTGAGATGTCCTCTGAGGCTCCCTGTTGATTCCGGTGGCAATCTGTGCACAGAGCGGAAGCTCGACCGCTCGCCGATTCGAGGGAGCCCTTGGAGAGCGCATCGCCTCCCTCCCCGTCAACTGCTTCATCCAACGGGCGGGTCACCCGATATATCGCTGGCTCGATGGGCGACTCGCCGCGCTGATGGCGGTGGCGGATGGGAGCTAGCGGCTCGCGGGGCGCCCTGACCGGCTTGCCCACACCTCGCAGCCGGTCGTTTGCCGCGTGTAGTTCACGGACGAAATCCGCCAACCGCTGGCGCGTCGCAGCACCGTGAAGTGGTCCGTCCCGCACCATCCGTAGATGCCATCGACGGTCACGGCGTACGGTGTCCAGACCGAGGCGATGTCCTCATGCACCTGCACCACCGGTCGCCAGATGCGCGCGGCGACGAGCCCTGCTCGCGACGCCACGGTCGGGAACGTGGATTCGATGCTACCCGAACGCACCGTGTGCGCGTCGGCGCCGTCCAGTAGTGCCAGATCGTAACGCGCGCCAGGATCGACGACGGCACGCATTCGCGCCGTGTCCTTGGTGGAGACGCCGCTGACGTACTGCTGCACGGCCGCCATCACTCCATCGCGGTCGGCTGCCGAGACCAATGACGGCGATGATGCGCGTGATGATGCGTGTGATGATGCGCTTGATGATGCGCAGGCCGTCAGCGCGACAAGGGACATCGCCCCAACAACGACCGCCGTGGACGCCACTGCCAGCGGTCGGAGCGCGTAACGTTGCGGAGCCCTCATGCGTCCAGCGCCCGGTTGAGCCACGCGCGGGCCACCGTCCAGTCGCGTTTGACGGTGGCGGGTGAGGTCCCCACCGCCTCGGCCGTTTCCTCGATGCTCATGCCGCCAAAGAACCGGCACTCCACTACGCGCGCGAGTCGTTCATCCACTTGTTGCAATCGCTGCAACGCCTCATCCAGCGCAATCAACTCCTCGCTCCGCGAACCCGCCATCACGAGCGCATCGTCCAGCGTGGCGGCCTCCACGCCACCACCGCGCTTGTCCGCCCGACGCGCCACCGCGTAGTCGATCAGAATGCGACGCATGGCGCGCGCCGCCATGCCCAGCACGTGCGACTGGTTCATCCAGCGAATGCGATCGAGTGCGGCTAACTTGAGATAGGCCTCATGCACGAGTCCCGTGGTTCCGAGCGTGTGCTGCGTCCGCTCACCGCGCAGATGCCGATGCGCCATGGCGCGCAACTCGTCGTAGACGCGCGGGAACAGCGCCTCGAGTTCGTCGTCCGTAGCGCCGTCAGTCACTCGGGAAGGACCTGGGCCACCAGCGCCGGAAAGCGGTTGTCGCGTCGCAACGCGCGCAATGCCGGATCGACCTTGAGGAACACCATGGAATGCGAACGCTGTACACGGGCCTTCTCGAGCCAGGTAAACGCGTCGCTGTTCTGACCGAGCGCCGCGTAGACTTTTGCCACGTCGTACGACGGCACGTATTTCCCGGCCGCATTGCGCGACAGCAGTACATCCAGCAGGCGGCGCGCCTCCGGTCGCTGGCCGGCCACCGCGAGCGTGCGCGCCAGCGTGGCAATATTGAGTGCACTACTGTCCGAGAGCGCGAGCAGGCGTCGGTGCATGGCAATGGCTTGTGGCAACGAATCCATCTCGGCTAGCGCATCCCCACCCCACGTGAGCGCCACCGCAAAGTCGGGGTTCGTCGCGAACACGCTGCGCAGTCGCTGCAGGGCCAGCGCATTCTCGCCGGCGAAATGGTGTACCCATGCCTCGGCGGCCTTGGCAATCAACGAGAGGGGATCGACCTGCTGCGCGCGCTGCATTTCCTGCACCGCCATTGGGAACCGGCCGGCGGCGGTGAGCAAGTTGCCGTACCACTGGTGGCCGGTGGCGTAGTCGTCGTTGAGCTGAATGGCGCGCTTGAATGCATTTTCTCCGCCAGCGAGATCCCAGTGGTAGTACAGCGCGGCGTACCCCAATGTCGCATGCGGCGCGGCCAGCGTTGGATCGAGCGCAATGGCGCGGCGCGCCGCAGCCTCGGCTTTGGGGAACGCGTCGGCCGGCGCGAGATAGTCGTAGAACCCGAGCACGGCATTGGCATCGGCGGCACCCACCAGCGCTGGCGCGTACAGAGAATCCTTTTGCGCGGCTTGCTCGAAGAACCGGAGAGCGACGCGCATGCTGGATTCGGTCCGCGTAGCCCACGCGTAACGACCTTTAAGATACAACTCGTAGGCGGCCGCATCCGGGCGCACCGATGATGAATCCGTGCTGCCGACGACCAGCTTCACCTGCAACGCCCGCGCGACGGCCGCCGCGATGTCCTGCTGTAGCGCGAACGCGTCGCCGGCCGTTCGCTCGAAGGGCTGCGTCCAGAGCTGCAAGCCGTCGCTGACGCTGATGAGATGAGCCGTGACGCGCAGTTGATCCCCCACGCGCTGCAGGCTTCCTTCAACCACGTGCGTCACGCCGAGTTTGGCGCCGAGCGTGCGTATGTCTTCGGTGCGCGTACGATACGCGAACGACGATGTGCTGGAGGCCACTTTCAGGCCATCGACGCGCGCGAGCGTCGAGATGATTTCCTCTGTCAGCCCGTCGGCGAAATACTGCTGGTCGCGCTTCTCGCTGCGATCCACAAGCGGCAGCACCACCAGCGACGGTAACGCGCCAACGGCAGCGACCGTCGGCGCCGGCGAGACCGGGCGACGCATCGTAATCCAGATACCAGCGAGAGACACGAGGACCGCGGCACCGATCGCCACGCGTGTCCATCGCGCGCCGATGAACGACGACGGGGCGCGGTGACGGTCGCTCACGACGTCGCCGCTGATCGTGGCGATGCCCAGCGCCTGCAACGCGTGCTCGAAGTCCGCGGCGCTCTGGTAGCGCTGATCGGCGCGGCGGGCGAGCGCTTTCGCCACGATGGCGTCGAGCGCCGGAGATACCTCAGCGCGGAGTTCACGAAGCGTCAACGGCAACGGCTGCCGCAGGTCGCCGGTCATCGCCGCGGCCACACCGCTCACGTACGGGCGTTGCGCCGTGAGCATTTCGTACAGCATGACCCCCACCGACCACAGATCACTGCGCGCATCGAGTGGTGCGCCCAGCGCTTGCTCGGGGCTCATGTAGGCCACCGTGCCAATCGGCCCCGCCAAGGTCCCCGTCAGCGTCACGTCCGCGAGTTTCGCAACGCCGAAGTCGAGCAGCTTGACCAATTCATCGGCCGTGATGAGCACATTCGACGGCTTGATGTCGCGGTGAATGATGCCGCGCGCGTGCGCCTTGGCGAGGCCACGCAGCACCTGCAGCGTGATGCCGACCGCCTGTTCAATTGACAGCGGTCCGCGCGCCACGCGCTCTTGCACGGTTTCGCCTTCGTAGTACGGCATGGCCAGGTACAGCAGTCCGTCGTCCGTTTCGCCGATCTCGAAGATCGAACAGATGTTCGGATGCTCCAGCGCCGCGACCGTTCGCGCCTCCTGACGAAAGCGTTCGGCCGCGATCTTGTCGCTGACCAGGTGCGCTTGCAGGAACTTGAGTGCCACCGTGCGGCCGAGCTGCTCATCGCGCGCGTGATACACCACGCCCATGCCACCGCCGCCCACCTTGTCCGCCAACCGGTAGCGCCCAATGACGCGTCCCTCGAGCGGTGTGGCGCGGAGCGACGCGGCCAACGGTGCCACGTCTGCGGCCAACCGATCCATCTTCCCCGTGCGATCGTGTGCCGCGAGCAGGGCCATCACCTCATCGCGCAGCGCGACGTCGTCCCCGCAGGCCGCCCGCACCGCCGCGTCGCGCGATGACGGCGCCTCCGACAGGACGGCGGCAAACACGGATTCAATCAGACGCCAGCGTTCTTGGGATTGGGTAGACATGACCCGCAAATTCTACTGCGCATGAGCTGATTTGGCGACGCGTTCGGCTTTCTCAGATGAGCACCGATCGCGTGACGATCGGGCCATCACCTTGCTTCGGAGATCGCCATGCGTCCCCCACTCCTATTTTGGCCGCGCACGTCGGCGCTGCTGGCTGCCACGCTCCTCTTCGGCACCGCCTGTCGCCAGACCAACACCGCCGTGGCCACATCCACATCCGCCCCCGCGATCGACGCGTCCACTGTCGCCGACGCGCATGCGAGCATGTCCCCCACCATGCCGCCGACGAGTGCGCAGCTCGCCGTCATCGCGCAGGTACGCGCGGCCACGGCACGATTTCATGACGTGGAGGAGGCCGTGCGCGCCGGATACACGGTGCAGTACCCCGCCGGTTGCGCGGCATCTGCCTCGGGGGCGCAGGGCTATCACTACCTCAATCCTGCACTCGCGGCAGATGCGATCATCGATCCGCTCACGCCGGAGCTGCTGATGTACGAGCCTGCCCCCAACGGTCGATTGGAGCTCGTGGGTGTGGACTACGTGATCAAGTACAGCACGCTGCCCGCAAACAGCATCCCCACGCCAACCGTGCTTGGCGTCGACATGATGCACAACGATCCGCTCGGCGTGTGGGCACTGCACATTTGGTCCCGTCGCCCGAATACGAGCGGCATGTTCGCGGCGTGGAATCCTGACGTGAGCTGCGCGTCGCAAAACGTAGCCAAGTTGCCGCAGCTGCCGCAGTAGTACGGCGCCGACGCCGAGTACGCCACCATCGAAAGCACGACGCGTCGAAGGCAACCTTGCCACCCTTCGGGAGAATCCTCATGTCCCGCTCGTGCCTGCCCCTGCTGTTGTCCGGCGCCGCACGCAGGATAGGAATTTCAATCGGCGCGGGTCGACTCTCCGTCGAGTATACGGCGCGATCACCGGCCGCGGGCGCACCGACTGGCGGGCGGCGGCGCGCCCGCCGGTGGGTGAGGATCGGGTCGATCCCCGTTGTCTGGGCGATGAAGGAAACGAGGCGCATCGCGCCGTGGGAGGACGGGCCCGGAAGGGTGGTTTTGGGCAGACGGGTCCGGGGCGTCGGGCGTTCTGTCAGGGCTCCAAGGGATCAATGCACATCAACGCACCCAGAGCCACGCATTCGCGATCGAGGTGAACGCCACGAACTGTCCCGATGAGGGCACTCGCGCGTCGTACTGGTTGTTCGACCCGAAGGCGACGTATGCCGCACGGCGCGACATGCTTGGCGCACCGGCGGAGTTGTTGGTTCGTGTGGTCAGCGGGCGCGTCTCACCGGTGCGGTTGTTGTGGAGGAAGATGTTGCCCTCCGGCGCACCGAAGTTTTTCGACGACGACGGGAAGGCGACCCAGGTGCCGTCATACGAGAGAGCCGGTCGTTCGCCCTGTTCGATTGGCGAGGCGCCATCGCCTTCCGCACCGGCAGTGCTGACACTTGCCCGAATCAGGCGCCCGCTCTGCAGATCCATCACGTACACATTCTGCAGGGCCTTCGTGACACCGGGCACGAGATTCGTCGCGGTGGTGGTGAATGCAACGACGTTGCCGTCACCCGAGATCACTGGTGCGACGATGCGGCTGGCGCTCTCCTCGCCCTGATTGCGTTCGCCGCCGCCCTGTGGGACGCTGACGCGTTGCAGGCCACCGGTGCTGAAGTCGTGGACGAAGATGTCCCAGAGGCCATTCTTGTCCCCGGAGACGAGTGCGATCGAGAATGACTGGAACGCGATGCGCATGCCGTCTTCCGAGATCGATGGCTTTGAACCGCCGACAGCCGGGCCATTCAGGCCGCGGGTGACGAGGGTCGTCGCGCCGGCCTTGGTGTCGCGCCGGAACACGTTCGGCGTCTCCGTGCCCGGAACGCCCGGCGTGAGATTGCTGGCGGAACTCGTAAAGGCGATCACGCGGCCGTCACCGGAGACGGTCGCTTCCGAGGAGGGCGCATTCGCCTCGATGCCGCCGGGACCGACGTTGGCGCGGAAGACCGACGTCGCGTATGCCCCACCGGCCGACGACCAGACGAACACGTCGCGGACCTTGTTGCCATCACCATCCACCAGGTTCGTGGCGTCGGACTCGAACGCGACCGTGAGGCCATCGGCGGAAATGGCAGGCGCGAAACTGTCCGCGTTGCCCGGTGTGCCATCGGCGGCCGCGCTGATGAGCAAGGTCTCGCCGCTCATCCGGTCACGCCAGTAGATCTGTCGCGCGGTTGGCTTCTTGTCAGAGAGGCCTGCCGCGTTGGACATGAACGCGACGAATCGCCCCTCGCCCCAGTATTCGTCGCCGCCGATGACGACGTCCTTGCTCTCGTAGTACGTGGCGCGCGCACCACCGCCCGTGTTCGTGCTCACGTGATCGAAGAGAAACTCGCAGCCGATGCGTACCGGGTTGCCTGGCGCCGGCATGATCCCGAACTGGCCGACGTATGGCGTGCACGTCGCGTTGGCGTTCTGGCTCGTTGCGGCGACGGTGTACGACGTGCCGTTCGCACGCGGCGGGGTGAAACTGAAAGCGGCCTCGTTGTAGGGATCGGTGCTGCCGGCAAGCGGCGGAATCGTGACGACGAGCGGAGTGCCACCGTTCACCGTCAGCGAAGGCCGCAGGCCCACGGGTCCGCGCACGGTGCCGCCAAGCGAGGACGTGCCCGGACCGGCACGCGACCCGGTCGGAATCGGGATGCGTGAGGACGGTGGCAGGATGGTGCCGCGAGCCCCGCGAACGCCGCCGCCAGCCGTAGACGTCGTGCCGCCCGACGTGACTGGCGTCGGCGGCGCTCCTGACGTGCCGCCCGTGCCGGCGGTCGTTGGCGCGACTGGCGGGCAGCTCGCCGTGATGTAGACGTCGGAGTAGGCGCGAACGACGACCGTATCGCCGACCGTCGACACTGCCCACGGTGCGTCACCGGTGAGCGTGCAGGACCTGGTCGACTCCCTGGCGACGCGCCAGACGCGCATCGTGGCACCGGCTGTTGCGCCCCCCGGGAAGAACGCCGTCCGCAACGCTTTGGTGTGCGTGGCCCGATCACCGCCATCCGTGGCAAAGGTGAGGGTATCGCTGTCCGAAAATCCGATCACGCGGAGGCCGAGAAGGTACTTCGTCGGCTGGGCGTTGCAGTCCGCATATACGTAGATCGTGCCGCCGGCTGCAGCGCCGGTAGAATTGTACAGCGAGCAGGTCCGCGGGCCGTCGACCTGTGTGACGGCGTACGGCGATCCTCTCACGACTCCGACCGTGAAGGACTTCGGCGCCTCGTAGGTGAAGCCGGTCCACGAGCCTGCGGCGAAGGTGACGCGCTGCGCGCCAAGACCGAACGTGAACCCTTCGATCAGCATCCTGCCGCCGACGACCACCGCGATCGTCGTCGTCGCGAGCGGTCGCTGATTGGCGAGCGCGGCGCCGGCAGGCTGCGCCTGCAGCAGCGCGGGTGCGAGGGCGATCGCAGCCGCCATAAGGCGGGACACAACGGGCAACGCTTCCATAGGTGCCTGGCGGAGTGTGAGACGGTCCTTCCCATCTCCACGTTGCACTTCGGGATAGGAATTTCAATTGGGGTGGCTCGACGATCCGTCGAGTAGACGGCGCGATCACCGGCCGCGCGCGCACCGACTGGCGGGCGGCGGCGTACCCGCTGACGCATTCGTGCGCCTCGAGGGCCACCGACGCCGCGGATGGCCCGAGCGGAGGCGCCAGTGATGCCGGAGATGCGCACATCGCGCGTGAGATCAATGCCCTGACCGTAGAATTCGACGCGGCGGGTCCCCTCGCCGAGAAGACGGATCTCGCCGTCCGGCGAGTGCCAAACGCGGCGGCAGAAAACGTCTAGAGCATCACGGTGTACTTCGGCCCCTCCACCGTCCCGCACGAGTTCGCGCCAACGGCGGGGGACTCGCGGCGCGGGCTGATCGCGATCCGGACGATGAATTAGCGGCGCGGTGAGCGGTTAGCGAATACGGAATCGCGTTTCGCGGCGACTGGTGCGATTGGCCACGAGGTCCGTCACGTCGACGCGCAGGCGGTAGTCGCCGCGCGACTCCCCGAGCCAGTCCAGCGTGAGAAACTCCACCTGCACGGGCTTGGCGGGACCGCCGCGATCGAACGCCAGCGACAGTTGATCGTTGGTACCGCGGCCTTGTTTGAGCAGCGCGCCCAGTCCGTCGAGCACGCGCACTGCGATGGCGGCGGCGCCGCCGCGCTTGATACGCTCGATGGTGATGTTTAGGCGATACCGATTGGCGCTGGCGTCGGCGGCGAGATCGTAGATCTCCCAGGCCAGGCCAATATTCTCGCCCGCGTCATACTCACCGACGTTCGGCGTGACATTGAGATCACGCCAGCGCGCGGCGCTGGCCGAAGGCGCGCTGGCCGAAGGCGCGCTGGCCGAAGGCGCGCTGGCGAGGGCGCGCGTGAGCAGCACGTCGCTCAACGTGAATCCGATCGCGTACGACGCGTCGATCGCGATCGTTGCGCTCGCGGCGCGCTGCGCATCGCTGTGCGCGTCTTGGTGTACGGCGTCGAGTCGTACAAACGCGGCGCCGGCGCCCACGCGACGCACCCAGGACCGTTGGGCATCGCGCGTGAGTGCATCTTTCGAAAGCGGTGTCCGTGTGCTGTCGCGCGTCACGGTGCGCGCGGTGCCATCGATGATGGCGAGGTCGGTGCGCAGCGTGCCGTCAACGGCGGCAGAATCGAGGGCGGATGCGGTGTCGGCGACGAGGGCGCGTACTGGCAGGCGCGTGATGATCACGACGTCAGTCGAATCACCGTTCGCACGAAAGCGGACGGCACGCACGGGGAGCGAGTCGACGCGGCGAGGAACAAGGAGGTTTTCCCACGCGGCCGGCTTCACGGATCCGACTTCGGCTACGTACTTCTGATCGGTCAACGGTGTGCGCGCGGTGCCAAAGCCAGGAGCGACATCGAAGAAGAAGACTTCGCCGGAGTTGTAGATCCAGGCGATGGTGGAGCCGACGTCTTGGCTGGTGGACGACATGCCGCCGAGTAGTGTGCCTCCTTCAAACTTCTTGCCGGATGCCGACACATCTTGCGTGACACTCGAGATCCCCGGAATCGTCATCTCGTCATCGGGCGGCCCGTAGCGCACGAAGATATCGCCGCGATCGGTATCGACGCCCCGAACCCCTTGCAGTGCATCCGACCACTGCCAGTCGGCGTGCACCACGCGCGCCATGAACTCCAGCTGCGCCTCGTTCTCCGCCGTTTCCGTCTGCGGATCATTGAGGGTCCAGAAGAGCGCGCTCATGGTTTCACGCTGCGCCGCGGGCAGTTTGACAAACGACGCTTGATCCATGCCGCGCTGGCCAGTGAGGACGTTCGCGCCCGTTGGCAGAATGCGATCGATGCGAAACAGGTGACCTACCTCTGCGTCATCCATCAGTTGCAGCGCGCTGTCGAACGCGGCCTTCGCCTCACGAATGCGGTGCAGTCGCTGTAACGAGAGTCCACGGGCCAGCCGCGCATCGGCATCAAACGGCGAGCTGGCCGCACGCTTCGTGGCCAACGTCAACAACGCTTCCCACTGATTGCCACCGGCGAGCCCCATGTACAGGTGCCGACTATAACGCAGCGCAGTCGGTGCGGTGCGCGCGGCGGTGCGAAACTGCTCCATCGCGTTGGCGTAGTCGTCCGCTCCCGTTGGCGGTTGAATCTTCTTGGCGAACGTGGCGAGATAGTCTTTACCATGCGCGCGTGACCAGCGCCCGTCGGTCTGAAGCTGCGCGTGCTGTCCGGTGCCGACGAGCGCGCGGTTGCGCGTGGATTCGTAGCGACGCCACGTGGCCATGCCGAGTTCGTCGGCGCTTTCGGCGATTTGCGCCGAGTCACCGGCACGCGTGGCGGCGGCCAGCGCGTTCGCCATTTGCTGCTGCGCGGCAAAACGCATCGACCCCACACCACTCTGCAAGTTGAACCGCGCTAACGTGGCCCAATACTCGGCGCTATCGCGCGCAAACTGCGTGGCGAGACGGAGCGCGCTGTCAGCTTTCTGCAGCGCCTTTACGGTTTTGGCGTCGTTGATGTAGCCACCGTTGCGCAGCGGAGCGGCCTTGCTCCACTGCAGCACGCCGTAGCGATACCACGCCGCCGCGTTGCTGGAGTGCGGAAAGAGTTGCGACTCGAGGTACTTGAGGGCGCCGGTGGTGTCGCCAGCGGCGAGGAGCGTGTCGGTGCGCGCAGCGACGGGGTCGGTGCTGGGGCGCAGGGCGACGATCGCGACCGGGGCCGGCTGGGCGGTCGTGATCCGCGGGATTGCGATCACCAGCGCGGTGAGCGCCAGTCGCCGCCAAGCGTGTCGGGATAGCCCGCGCGCCGAGGCGGACGTTGCTCGGTCGAGCCGAACCGTCATTGCAGACTCCTCGGAAGGCATCCCGGTCACCTCAATTCGGACACGGTGCGAGCCTGCCAATGTGTGGTCAAGCGCGCGCTCTCTCGCCGTCATGGGACCACGGTAAACTATCGCAACGAAAGTGTTTGTAAATCATCCCATGAGCCTGATCGCGCACATGCCCGACACGAGCGGGATGTTGCGCCTCACTCTGGGAACTGCCGGACGGGAGCGTGCTGCCCATTGACGTCAAATCCACCTCGTCTCCTGGCGTTGGAGATACGGCTGGGCTGCGCGCGTTACTGGACGACTACGCGGACATCGCGGTGGGCGGGATGCTACTGCACGGCGGAGATCACATGTTCGAGGAGGTTTCACAAGAAGACATCACGGTTCACCGACAGCCAGATCATCGCGGTGTAGTAGGAAGCCGAAGTCGGCACGCCCGTGCCGGCGCTCTGCCGCACGCAGTGACCACCGCGTGTGTGCAATGTTATCTTGCATACTGGTGCGATGAGGTTTCTCACGCACTCCACACTCTCACGACTCCCATCATGTCAATGACGCCCAGAATTCTCGCGGTGACGCTTTCGCTGTCTGCGGCAATGCTCATGAGTGCATGCGGAAAGTCTGACGCGGCCGACTCACCGGCGGATGCCGGCAAGCAGCCGCTTGGGGCTGCCACCGCGACGGACAACGCGCCCACGCTTCCAGCGGCCGTTGTGGCTGCGCTCGACGCCGGCAACGCGGCGTACCGCGCCAAGGATATGGACAAGGCGCTCGCCAGCTATCGCGAAGCCATCGCCGCGGCACCCGGGCAGGCATCCCCGTGGTTTGGTGTGTACATGGTCGCGAACGCCACCAAGAACAAGGCACTGGCCGACAGCGCGATGGAGCGCGTGCAGGCGCTCGCGAACGATGCGAAAGCCTTGAGCGCACATTCGGCGGGCGCCGCGGCGGGTGACTCGTCCGCGCTCCCGCCGGGACACCCAAGCGCCACCGCGCTGCCGCCGGGACATCCGTCCGCCAAGAAGCCGTAAAACGTGCGGTGCGTGCGGTTGGGCTAACGCCTCATCGCACGGGTCACTCTTCAGCTCATCGCAACAGGCGATAGCGCGCCGAGAGCTGCAGCTGATACGGATTGCCGGCTTTCTGCAGGACGCCGAAGTTTTCGTTGACGGTGTACGTGTACTGCCGCGTGGCTTGATTGAAGGCCACCACGTTCAGCAGCGGCACGCGCTGCACCACCGGGTTCTGATTCGATATCCCCATGGGGAGCTGATACTCGGCTCCCCATTGCGCGTTGACGAGGTTGGCAACGTTGAATACGTCGAGGGCGATTTCAATCGACTGCCCGCGTCCCGTACGGATTTCGCGTGACGCGCGTACATCGATGCGCTCGATCCACGGCGCGGTGGCGCCGTTACGTGTCGCCAATCGGCCAAGGTGAGCGCGCAGGTATCCGCTGGCCACGTTGCGCGGATTGGACAACACGCGACGCATGGACTCGGCAACGCTCAACGGCGTTGCCGGATCATCGGGATCGAAGACGAAGGCCAAATCATTACTGGTCGACTCGTCGCCGTTGATATCGCCGTTCACGACGGCCGAGAACGGGCGTCCGTTACTGCCGACGTAGCGACCACCCAGGCGAATCCCCCACACCGTCGGCAGCGTGCCCGCGATGACGACTTTGTGGCGGAAGTTGAGGTCGGATGGACCCCACGTCGTCGAGAGATCCCGGGGATCGCCCGGGACCGCCGTGAACGTGGTCGCGGTGCGCGCCAGACAGCAGCCGAAGGTCGTGTTGTCGCGCGAGCGGTTGTTGGTATACGACACGTCGATCTGTGCGGCGCGCGGCAGGCGCCATTGCGCTTCCATGATCGCGGCACGACTGGTCGATTCGCCAACGGACGTCAGTGCCAATACGCGACCGAGTCGCGGGTCGGCCAGCGCGTTGGTGTTGAGCGTGCGCCCTGCGGCATCAATGCTCGCGGCGGGGACGAACACCGGGCGCTCCTGCTCAGCCGACAATCGGAAGGCCGGCGCATCGCGCAGGTTGCGATCAACGTACATGTAGTTCCCCGTCGTACGAGACGCGAGCACTGTCGCGGCAACCGTCAGATGCGCGCCCACGGGCCGCTGGTACGACGCGCTGGTCTTCCAGACGCTCGGTGTGCGAAACGACGGATCGACGATGTTGACGTACGGCGGCACCGCGAGGGTGGTCGGTACTCCGGGAATCGTACTCGCGTCAGCGCGATAGCGTGCGAAGTCCGGCGTCGGGACCGCGGAGCCCGTCAGTGTGATATCGGCGATGCGTCGCCCGTCGTTCAGGAGCTGATTGTGCTGGAGGTAGTAGACGGGTTGCGCCGCGAATCGGCCGCCGCCGATGCGGAATACCTCGCGGCCATCGCCATCTCGGTCCCATGTGTACTGCAGGCGGGGTTGCCACTTCGACCAATCCCGCGGTGCGCGGTCGAGGCGTTGGCCCAGCATCTGCTCCAGGCTCGCGTTGCGCTCGGGAGCATTGAGAAACGCGGTGCCGTCCCAGCGGAGTCCCGCCGTCACACTCTGTCGAGCCGACGGGCGCCACTCGGCCTGCGCAAAGGCACCCATCTCCAACACCTTCTGATGCGTCGTCGCTTGGCGTTCGGTCAGCGGCACCGTACGCGAATAGCGAAATGCGCGTCGCGCCTCGAGATCGGACAGCGACTGAAATTCAAACAACCCGCCCTGCGATTCCGCGATATACGTCGTGAGCGATGAGAGCGCGTTGTCGGTCCCGAGCGACCAGAGCACACGACCACGCTGGATCGTGCTCTGGTTGATGAGTTGCAGGCCACGTTCGCGGCTGTCATCGGGCGCGAGGCGATTGCCGCCGAACTGCACGCGCGCATCACCCGCACTGCCATCAGCCAACTGCGATTGAATCCGCACGAATCCGCGCGGCAGGGTGCTATTGGGCGTAAGCGAGCGCTGCGAGGAGGAGAGCGCGAGCGTGAGATCGTTTTGCCACCCCGACGCGAAGGTGGATCGCAGGCGCGCGGTCGTCAGCTGCTCGGTGCTTTCGTAGTTCGCGCGCGCCTCGAAGAGCGTGACGGGTTGGTCGACGCCGCCGCTCAGTGGGCTGCTCCACAGATTGAACGTGTTGGATACCGTCAGCAAATGCTCCGGCGTCAGCGCCCAGTCGAGTCGGGTAAAGAGCGCATTCGAGACGGGGCGTCGGTCGAGGCGCCCGATCTGCGCGCGGGAGGTGTCCAGGCCATACGTCTGCGAGAGAATGCGTAGGGCCCGTATGAGCGAATCGCGGGCAATACCGATGGCGCGTTCGTCGGCCGGCGTCTGTACCAGTCCGCTGAACAGCGGCTCGTTCGCATCCTGCCGGTCGAAGGCCATGAGCAGGTGCGCACGATTTTGGACCAGCGGTCCCGCAACGCTGCCTCCCCACTGCCAATTACTGAACTCCCGTTGCTCGCGACTGCGCGCCTGAAAATCGGACGGTGCGGCGAGATCACTGCCGCGAAAGTATGAGAAGACGGTGCTGGTCCACTCGTTCGTGCCGGACTTGGTCGCGGTGTGAATCGCGCCACCGCCTTGGCGCCCTTGTGTCACGTCGAAGTCGACGGTGCGCACGTCGAACTCGCGAATGGCTTCGAGTGACAGCGTGAAGGGGCCCGCGCCCAATTCACCCGCGCGCAGCATGTTGCGCGCTTGGACGCCGTCGATGCGGATGTCGGTGCCGGTCCATCGTTGACCGAGTAGTGAGAGTTGCGGTCCACTGGTGGGCGCGAGCGCTGCCAGGTCGGTGAAGTTGCGCCCCGGCGTGGGGACCGCCGCCAGCTGCGCCGCGTCAATAAGTCGATTGCCCCCTGTACTCGTCGCCATCGTGGTGATGTTCACCGGCGCAAGCGTCGATGAGGCGGCCCGTAATGTGAAGTCGAGGGTGAGTCGGCGACCGAGCGCGAGCGTCAGGTTGCGGTGGGTAAGCGACGCGAAGCCAATACGGGAGGCGGTGACGTCATAGGGACCGCCAAGTGGGAGCTGCACGAATGCGAACTGTCCGGCGGAGCTGCTGCGCAGCGTCCATTGCGCGCCTGTGGCACGATTGCGCGCGGTGACTTGGGCGTCAGCGATGGGGCGGCCGCCGGCCTCGTGGACGGCGCCCACGACGATGGACTCCCCGGACTGTGCGGCGGCGAGCCTCGGCGTGGTGACCACGATAAGCAGGGCGAGCAGCGGGCCGATGCGCGGAGCGATGCGCAGGGCGCGGAATGCCGTGTTCATGGTGTGCACCAGCAGCCAAGCGGGTCGATAGCTCATCCCCAGAGCGCTGCGGCTGCTGCGGAGATCGAACCGTTCGCGTGGACGGCTTTCAGGAGATGGGCGTTTCCTGGTCCCATGGCGATGACCGAGTCGGCGAGCACGCGCAGACGGACGGCGGGTGAGCCGGTCTTCGTAGCGGACGTGCGTGTCGAAGTAGGGCGCTTGGCTAGCGACATCAGGGCTCCAGAACGTCAAACTGGCCGCCTCGCGGAGGGCGAGGCGGCCAGAGAAAAATGTAAGACGAACGAGAAGCCGGCTTCAGCGCGCCAAGTGCGGGCTCCTGACCTCGCCCAGCTCGATGGGCAACGCCACCCGCACCAACACCGTCAGCACAAACATCCCCAGCGCCCAGATGCCGGCGGTCACCCCGACTTCGATCAGGCTGGGCGAGTACTCCACGATTTCACCGAGCGGCGACGGCACAAACCCCGGCACAATCAGCCCCATCCCCTTCTCAATCCAGATTGCCACGAACAGCATCGTGCAGTCCACGATCAGATACCGTGGGTTCGTGCGGATGGGATGAATCATCAGCGACACCGTCGCCACCACGTTCAAGGCAATCGCCGTCCAGATCCACGGCACCAGCGCATGATGTCCGTTCAGTCCGAAAAACAGATATTGCGCATTGATCCCATGATGCGTGGGCGAGTAGAACTTGTAAAACAGCTCCGACCCTAGCATCACCAAGTTGATCTGCGCGGTGACGGCCGTGATGAGCGCGAGTTTCGAAAACGCGCCGTCGGCGATCGGGTACGCGGTGTGCTTTCGAATGATGGAGAGCAGAATGATCACGAACGCCGGACCCGCGGTGAACGCCGACGCCAGAAAGCGCGGACCCAGCAACGCATCGTTCCAGAACGGCCGTGCGGGTAGCCCCGCGAGCAAAAACGCCGTCACCAAGTGGATACTCACCGCCCACATCACCGCGATGTACATCCACGGCAGATATTTCTTCTTTTCGGGTGAGCGGCCGCAGTAGCGGCTGTAAATGATGTAAAACGGAATCGCCAGATTGAGCGCGAGATACCCGTTTAATACCAGCACGTCCCACGCCAGCAGTGATCGCGGCCAATTGAGATAGCCGATGACCGGGATGAGGTGCCAGCTGCCGAAGGGATTGCCGATGTCCACAACGACAAACGCCAGACACATCACGAGCGCGGCCACGGCGACAGCTTCCGCCATCAGCACCGCCCGACCGAAGTCCACGTCGTGCAGGATATAGGCGGGGAGCACCAACATCATCGCCGCCGCGGCGAGACCAACCAGGAATGTGAAGTTGGAGATGTACAATCCCCAGCTCACCTGGTCGGTCATGCCGGTGACGCCGAGTCCGTCGCGCAACTGCAGAAAATAGGAATACCCGCCCACCAGCATGATGAGCGTGAGGATGCCCATCCATACCTGATAGCGTCGTCCCCCGGTGGTCGCCGAGTGGAGCGCGCTGATGCCGAATGACTTCAGATGCATGCGTCTCTCAGTCGGTGTAATACCAGAATCGCGGCTCAGTCTTCAGGTCTTCCTTCAACCGGAACACCTTCTTGTGCTCGAGCACCCATCGAATCTCCGAATCCGGATCGAGCAGATTGCCGAACACGCGCGCGCCCGTGGGGCAGGCCTCCGCGCATGCGGGCAGCCGCCCTTGTCGTGTGCGATGTATGCAGTATGTGCACTTCTCGACGACGCCGGCTTTGCGCGCGCGATTGCCGAGGTAGTGCTGGTTCGGATTGAGTACAGGGGCCGGCACTTCGGGGGCGCTCCAGTTGAAGCGTCGCGCCCAGTAGGGACACGCGGCCATGCAGTAGCGACATCCGATGCACCAGTCGTAGTCGATGACGGTGATGCCATCGGGCTCCTGCCACGTCGCGCCCACCGGGCACACCTTCACGCATGGCGGATCGGCGCACTGAAAACACTGCGTGCCGAGGTAGAAGTGCCCTTCGGCCGGCACCTCGTGCTGAAAGGAGGCATCGGCCTCATCGAGATTGATCTCGCCGTCCTTCATCTCGAAGATGCGGATGTACTGCGTGTCGGCGTCGCGGTCGAGATTGTTCTCGTTGATGCACGCATCCACGCAGCTGCGGAAGCCTTGGCACTTGGAGATGTTGAACGCGTAGCCGAACTCCACGCCCGGCTGCGCGTCGGTCGACTGAATCTTCACGTCAACACCGCGCTTGAGTTTCGCCGCGCGCTCCAGCCGCGCGATCGTCTCGTGGCGCTCGGCCTCGGTCATCGTACGGTAGTTGCCT
Source organism: Candidatus Kuenenia stuttgartensis (assembly GCA_943330235.2). Classification (GTDB taxonomy): domain Bacteria; phylum Gemmatimonadota; class Gemmatimonadetes; order Gemmatimonadales; family Gemmatimonadaceae; genus Gemmatimonas; species Gemmatimonas stuttgartiensis_A. The sequence continues at coordinate 8,030 of CALQGY020000021.1, read as the reverse complement.
TTGATGTACTCACGCCACGCCAGCAGCTTGAGCTCTTTCGACTCGTCCGGCAGCGGACTGGTGGGCGTGCAGGCGGCCATCGCTTGAACACCAACCGCCGCGCCCCCCAGCAGAATGCCCAACGCGCGCCGACGGTCCACCGTCTTCTGCAGCAACGTGTCCTGCTGGGCGTCCGCCTTGGTGCTCACGGTGTCACTCGTCTTGCCAATCATTTATCAGTGCCTCGGTCGGTTCCCCGATCAGTATTCCGGCGGCGCGCAATGCGCGGCGCTCGGAACGGGATTCGCGGTTCAATGGCAGGATGATGCGGGTTGTGGCAGTCGGCGCAGCCCATGACAACGCGGCGTCCCTGCCATCCGTCCAGGCGCTTGCCGTGGCCGCCGCCAGCCCAGGCTTCGGCCTGACTGAAATGGCACTGTGCGCAGAGGCGGTAGGCGTGATCCAACGACGCCTTCTGTCCGCTCTTGAGCGTCAGCTGCTCGACGTTGTCCGGTGAATGACAGGTCGCGCAGACGCCGCCTGTCTGCAGCGGATGCACGGGTTTGATGTTCTGGTGCGCATCGCCGATGCGTGCATCGGCCATGACCACGCCGCGTCCTAAGTGGCAGGACGCGCAGGGATACTGCCCCAGATCCGGCGTGCGCTCGCGCAACGAGTTCCGCATGGTGATGGTGCCGAAGCGACGCACCAACGCGGTGGCGGGCGTGGCGGTGCGCACGGTCACCTCAAACGGTTGCTGGCCGGCGCCCGTGAAGCCCACCACGCGCTCGGTCTTGACGGTGCTCAGCATACCGGGCTCGCGGAGTGCGTTCGCAGCCTTGCGGAGCGAGTCGGCGTGCCGGGCAGCGGGTGTGATGGCGGTATCCGCGTCGCTCGTGCCGCCGGTCTCGCGGTCCGCTTCGGGCCCGCCGTGCTCGGCGGCCTCTTTCGCCGCCTTCTGCGCCGCATACGGCGAATGCTTCGTGGCTTCTTTGCCGATGCAGCCGGCGAATGCCCAGACACTCAGGGCGCCGGTGAACAGCGTGCGTGCCGCGCGCACGGTGCGTGGTCCCGCCCGGAGCCGCCTCATGGCGCACTCGCGGATGACTGGACGTGGCATTGCCGGCAATTCGCTCGCTCGGGGTGAGTCGTCTGGATTTCCGCGACGCCCGACGGACTCGCGTGACAGGAGAGGCAGTTCGTGCGCATGGGCGAGTCGTGCGGAATAGGCGGTGGATTGCGCCCCGCGGTGACGTGCGCCACTTGCGGCCACGCCGTGGTGCGCCAGTCGATGGAGCCGGTGCTCGCGCGCGGACCGCCGGGCACGTGGCACTGCCGACAGCGCGAACTGGGATCGGCCGTCGGCAGCGGAATGGCCATCAGCACGGCGTTGCCGACGTGGCACTGCAGACACGCGCCGAGTTCAGGGTGCGGTGTGACGGGCACATACGCTTCAAAGCGCGCCGAGAATCCACCGCGTTCGTGGCAGCCCTTGCACGCGGTTTCGCGATATTCGGTGGCGGTGAGCCCATGCGGGATTCGTGGTGGCGCGCCCGGATACGCGCGCAGGCTCCGATAGCGTGCGAGTGAGCGCGGATGTGCCGGCCGTCGTGGTCCCGCAGCGGCCCCGATCGAGAGCATGTCCATCGTGGTGCGAAACACCTGCGCTTCGGCCGCGATCGGTCGCACGGTCGAGCGGTCGGCGGGCAGCATCGTGTCGCGCATCATCTCGTCTCCGTCGCGCGCTGACGCGGTCGAGCGTGTCGCGACGTCCGTCGAGCGTCTCGGCCACAGCGGTTGGTGCTGCATGAGGCGCACGCCCACGAAGGCGACTGCGGCCAGCGTGACCGAGACGGCCACCAGTCGCAGCCATGGCAGTCCGACGCGCGGGCGATCACTCAACGGTCACCGGCCACCGCCACGCGGGCGATACGCACGGCACAGAGCGTCGTGTCGGGCTGACCGGAGAGCGGACAACACGCCTCCAGCATCAGGCGCGCGACCGGACGCTCGGCATCAAACGTGGGCACGAACAGCTGGCCGCGCGGTGTCTGTGAGCGGAAGTCAATGCGTGCTTCGAGGTCGATCGATCCGCGCTTGCTGGTCACGCGCACCAGATCGCGGTCGCGAATACCGGCGTGCGTGGCGTCGTCGTGATGCATCTCGACATACGCATGGGGGAGGGCATCATGCAGCACGGGGATGCGCTGCGTGAGCGCGCCCGTCCCGCTGTGCTCGAGCGACGGACCCGTCGAGAGCCATAACGGATACGCGGCACTCGGCGACTCGGCCGGCGGATCGTTGGGGCGTAGCCAGATCCACGCCCGCCCGTCCGCGTGTCCGTAAAAGTCGTAGGCGCCACGTGCACGATCGGCGCTGGGGTCGAGCGCCGTGTTGTAGCGTCGGAGCGTCTCCTGCCCAGCGATCACCGGCCAGCATTGTCCGGTGGTCGCCTTGAGCGCGCTGAACGTGGGCAGTGAGGTGTGTGCTGTGCTGTGGGAAGCGCTACCTGCCGCGCTCGGCGGCTCTTCGTGAAAGCGACGATACTCGTCCCACACGCGCTCCACGTGGCCGCGGCGTTCGCTCGGGAACAGTGCGCCGTGGCCCAGTCGTCGCGCGACTTCAATCATCTGCCACGCCTCGCTCATCGCGTCGCCGGGTGGTGGCGTCATGAGGTCAAAGTGCTGCAGACGACGTTCGGCGTTGCCGGTGATCCCTTCGCGCTCGAACCAGAGTGCCGAGGGTAGTACCACGTCTGCGATCGCGGTGGTGGCCGTCGGGTACACGTCCGAGACCACCACAAAGCAGCCTCGCTGCTGCATGGCGCGTCGATAGCGCTCGAAGCCTGGGACGTTCACCATCGGGTCGGTGCCCTGAATCCACAGGAACCGGATCTCCCCGCGCTCGACGGCACGAAAGAGCGCCATCGCCGTGCGCGCGGGCTTCGCGCTGATGCGCTGTACGGGCACGCCCCACATGGTCGCGGCACGCTGCCGGTCGGCGGCGTTGAAGACAAGCCCGCGTGGCAGCGACGGCGCCAGTGAGCCGGCATCGTGCATGACGCTCCCGCCGTTGGGTTGCCCCGTCAGACTCAGCGCGGTGTTGCCCGGCGTCGCGATCTTGCCGACCAACAAATGCACGTTGTAGAGCGCGTTGTTGGCATAGGTGCCGCGCACCTGGCGGTTCACGTTGTCTCCCCACACCGACATCACCGTGCGCGTGCGATCGGCGAAGAGCGAGGCCAACCACTGAATGCGCGCGGCCGGCACCCCAAACGTCTGCTGCACGTGATCCGGCGTCGTATCGGCCAGCGAGGCGACGTAATCGTCCCATGTCGCGCTGACGGCGCTCTCGGCGACCAGTTGGTCGTTCGTCAGATCATAGCCCAACCCTGATGCGCCCCGTTTGAACGACACATACCGGTCGACAAAGGCTCGGTGCATCTGCTGCTTGGCGACAATGTCCTGACAGATGGCGTTGGCGATTGACTGCGTGGCGCGCGGCGCATGCACAATGGTCTGGTCGGCCGCGTAGCTCGTGCGCGTGGTGCGCGACGACACGTCGATGATGCGTACGGCCGGATTACGGCTACGATGCGCCAGCATGCGCGAGAACAGCACCGGATCCGATTCGGCGAGATTCACATCCCACAGCACGATCACATCCGCGTGCTCGATATCGTCGTAGCATCCCGGCGCGCCGTCCATGCCGAAGGTGCTCTCGAGTCCCGTCATCGCCGCGGCTGCGGTGAGGCGCGTGCTGGTATCGATGTTGTTGGTGCCGATGGCCCCCTTGAACAGCTTGGCGGCCACATAGGCATCTGGGATCGTCCACTGCGACGAGCCGTACATCGCCACACTGTCGGGGCCATGTTGCGCGATGGTGTCGCGCAGGCGGGTAGCGACCAGATCGAGCGCTTCGCCAATCGGTGCGTCCACCGGCGCGGCGCCACGTGCAATGCGCGCGCGCTTCAGCCGGTCGCGACCGTACAGCGCTTGTACCGCGTAGTAGCCCTTCGCGCAGGCAAGCCCGTCGCCGACCGACGAGGCCGGATCGCCCTTCGCGGCCACCGCGCGACCGCCTTCAATGCCCACCAAGAGGCCGCAGCCAACGCCGCACATGACGCACGGGGCCTTCTTCCATACCGGATTCGTCGCGGACGCATCGACTGGCTGCGCCAAGGCAGAGGGTTCCCTGGCGGTGGCGGTGCTGGCCGCCGCCGACGTCGCGGTGGCCGCAGACGCGGCGACCACACGCTTCAGGAACGTTCGCCGATCGACAGCAGTCATGAGGCGCGGGTGAAAGCCTTCGCATGATGCGACCCCACGCGTAGCGCGCGGAATCGCCGAAACGAAGGGGTAGTCCCCCACACGCGGGTGGTGAATACAGAAAACCCCCGAACATGGTGGGGATTTCCCTGACTCGTTCCCGACACCTCAATCGGTATTTCCTACAGCGTGAAAGGTTTTCCCTGAGTCCCCCCTCGCGCACCACGCCGTACTTCTACGGAGCAATGAACCGGTCGATGCAACTCGTTCGATCGGCATTCTCTATTTCCGAGGGTCTCCGCATGCGAATGGCACACTCCGTCACTCGCGGTCTCTGGCATCTCACCCTGGCGCTGACGGCGCTCACTGTGGTGTCGGGATGTACAGACGACAAAATTGTCTATCGTGATCGCGCGCCGTTTAATAGTCCCAAGGATGCCACCACGGGTTTCTTGGGCTATTACAACGTGTCCACCAAGCAGACCACGTGCGGGAATTGTCACGCGGGGCAGCAGGCGACGTGGAAGACCACGAAGCATGCCAGCGCGTATGCGAACTACAATGCCGGCACGACCAAGGATCCGGCGTGCCTCAGCTGTCATACGCTGACCGGCAAGGGCAACGCGGCCAGCGGTACGGTGGCTGGCTACAGCAAGGTGGCCGATTCCACGTATCTCGACGTGCAGTGCGAAAGCTGCCACGGCGCGGGACTCAAGCATGTGGAAGGCGTGGGGCAGGCGTCCATCGTGCGCCCGTTGGCCAAGCTCAGTATGACCGGCACCGGCACCTGCGGCGATTGTCACTCCGGCACGCATCAACCGTTCGCGGAAGAGTGGGCGCAGTCGGGACACGCCACGATCAACGTCTCGCGCGCCTCGAATGCGTCGTGTTCCGGTTGCCATGAAGGGCGGAAGGCACTGGAGCGGTGGGGCGTCGTGGGCAACTATGCTGAGAAGTCCGATCCTACCGCGTATGTCTCCACGTCGTGCACGGTCTGTCATAATCCGCACGGATCGGGCAACCCTGCGCAGCTGCGCTTCCCGGTGACGTCGACTGATCCCGAGCAGAATCTCTGTATTAAGTGCCACCTGAATCGCGCCGAGCCCACCGTCACGTCCAGCTCGCCGCACGCGCCGCAGGGCGCGATGCTGCTCGGTTTCGCGGGCTATCGGCCGCCCGGCTTTGCGTATGATACGGCGCGCATTTTCGGATCGCACGCGACGACCAAGAATCCAAAGTTGTGTGCGGGCTGTCACGTGGGACGTTTCACCGTGACGGACAAGGCCACGGGGGCGTTCAGCTTCCAGGCCACGGGACACCTCATGCGTCCGGTCCCGTGTCTTGATGCCACGACCGGCAAGCCGACGGCGGACAAGAGCTGCGCGTACACCGCGACGGCCCGCTCGTGGCAGACGTGCGCCGCCAGTGGTTGTCACGCGAACGCGGCCGTGGCCGCTACCGCTTTCGCGACGGTGCGCAGCCGCATGAAGTTCTACGCCGATCAATTGTGGATTGACACGAACCTCAATGGCACGCTGCAGTCGTCGCCCTCGGACGGCGGTCTGCTGGCCACGCTCAAGCTCACCAAGCCGGGTGAGTGGAGTACGACGGACAACATCATCACGCCGGCTGAAGGCGCCGAGTTCAATGCGCGGCTGTGCGGCGAGTTCAACCAAGTGAACGCCGACAACTCCAAGGGCATTCACAATCCGTTCCTCTGCGAGTCGCTCATGATCGCCACCATCAACTACGTCCGCAGCTACTACGCGTTGCCGGCGGCCAGCAAGGCCACCGCGTTGCCGGGTCCCATCGGGGGCGAGTTCAATAGCGCCATGCGGGTTTCGCGGAACGGCACGAAGTAGGTGCCCGTGAGCTCTTCATGGTTGTGAGTGCGTCTTGGTGGGCGAGCGCCGCACGCCAGCTTCGGCTGGTTGTCGCGGCGCTTGTCGTTCTCGTTGCCGTCGACGGGACCGCCGCCGATCTGCACGCGCAGACGACCGTGGCCGCACCGGCCGCGGATTCGTTCCCGCATGCCCGGCACGCCAAGGTGGCCTGTCTCTCCTGTCATGGCACGGGCGACCAACACGGACGCGTCACCATTGAACGACCGCGTGGCTGTCAGAGCTGTCACCACCAGAATCCCGCACCCGATAAGTGCGCGACGTGCCACCGCGCTGAACGTTATGGCGTGGCCAAGCCCATGACGGTCACGGTGTCGGTGCCGGGGCGCGCACCCGCACCGCGCACGGTGATGTTCGTGCATGCGCGACACGCCAGCCGACCGTGTACCGAGTGCCACAGCACGCCGGTCACGATGGCCCCCGCGCCCACGAAAGCGGCCTGCAACGACTGTCACACCGAGCACCACGCCGTGGGGCGTGAATGCACGGCCTGTCATCAGTTGGCCAATCCCTCAGCGGCGCATACGCCGGCGGCGCTCACGCACCAGGGCTGCGACGCCTGCCACACGCCGCGCATCATCGCTGCCTTGACCCCCACGCGCCAACTGTGCGGCGCGTGCCACGTCGACAAAACGCGGAACCACTACGTGGCCGGAGAATGTACGCAGTGCCATTTCCAGGCGTCGCCCGCGCAGTACAAGGCGAAGCTGACGAAGCCGCCTGTATGAGTATCCGTATGAGTATCTGTATGCGTATCTGTGTGAGTGTTCTTATGCGTATTCGCAAGAATTGTCGAATGCGTATTCGCGTAAGCATCCGCAGGCGCGCCGCCTTCATGGCGCTGGCGTGGTGTCCGGCCGCGGCATCGGCGCAGAGCTACCGCATCCGCGTGGATGCCAGCGCGCAGGCCGTCGCGTTCCGCGGCCTCGTGCGCGACAGCATCGATGCGTCGCTCGCGGTACCGGGTGCCAATGGTGGCCTGCAGACTATCGACGGCTTTGCGGTGCGCTGTGTCGCCACGGGGCAATGCCAGTTCCTGCGACCGGGCGCCGTGTTGCACGGGCTCCCCATGACCACCACCAGCAGCCTCGTGCTCTGGGGGCTGGGTGTCGAGGGGCTCGCGTTTCATGCCACCGCGCGCGTGGTGGCCGATGTCGGGCGTGATCAGGTGTTACCGGGTACGGTCCCCGCGGGGCAGCTGCTGGAAGGGTATTTCGAGTATCGGCGCGCGGCGCTGGTGGCGCGCGCGGGTCGGCAGCTGGTGTCGTCGCGCCTCGAGCCCATTGGCTTTGATGGCGCGCAGCTCCGCGCGCATATCAAGCAAGCCTCGCTCGATCTCACCGGCTACGGCGGCTGGGGGCTGGGGCAGGCGGCGGTGCTGGCGGTGACGAGCCCCGCGCTCAACCCGCTCGACGAATGGCGTCCGCGCGACCGGCAGTGGGTGGCCGGCGCCGAAGCGTCGTGGGTATACAAATATGCTGATATACGCGGCGAATACCGACGCGAGGTGGATCCGGTCGAGCACGCGTTCGTGTCGGAACGGGCGGCGCTGTCCGCGACGGCGCGTATCGCGCGGGTGCGCGTCGTGGCCGGCGCGGATTACAACCTCGCCGAAGGCCGGCCGGGGAGCGCCGACCTTGAGCTCACCTACACGCGTCCGCGCTACGCGCTCTCGGGCGGCGTGCGGCGCTATCAACCGTATTTCAGTCTGTGGACGCTGTGGGGCGCCTTTAGCCCCGTGCCGTACACCGCCGCCAACGCGTCCGCGCAGTGGCAGCCGGCGTCGTGGCTGCATGTGCACGCGCGCGGCGAACGCTATCAGTACGCCAACGCCGATATCTCGACGGCGCTCACCCCCACGCTGGAAGATCGCGGCTGGCGC
>CALQGY020000020.1 GCA_943330235.2 Candidatus Kuenenia stuttgartensis | reverse complement strand
GTCGGGTCCATCGCGGCCAGTGCGTCAGCAATGTTGGGGTCGACCGCGGTGACCGTCGCGCGCACGAACCGCGGCGACCCGATCCGCACCCGGTGCCCGCCTACCACGCCCTCGAGCCCACCGCCGGCCACATGACGCGCGTCGGTCACGCGCCGGGCCCCTGCGCCGTCGCGCACTCCGGCGTCGCGTACAGCGGCATCGCGTACAGCGGCATCGCGTACAGCGGCATCGCGCAAAGCGACATCGCGCAAAGCGGCATCGCGCAAAGCGGCATCGCGCACAGCGGGCCAGGCGCGCCGGAAGCCGTCGGCCAACGGGTGCGAGGAGCCCTCCTCGAGCGCCAGCACCAGCGGCTGCACCCAGTCGGGGCCAATCCACGTGGCCAGCGCGGTGGTGCCTTCGGTAATGGTGCCCGTCTTGTCCAGCACCACCGTGGCCTGGGTGGCCAGCAGCTCCAGCGCGTCGCCGCCCTTAATCAGCATGCCGCGATTGGCCGCGCGCCCGACCGCCACGGTAATGGCCAGCGGTGTGGCCAGCGCCAGCGCGCAGGGACAGGTGACAATGAGCAGGGCGAGGGCATCATCCAGCGCCGACGGCACATGGCGCTGCGTCTTGATGACCCACGTGAGCGCGGCCGCGGTGAGCACGACCGCGACAAAAATGCCGGCCATCCGGTTCGCCAGCTGTACCACCGGCGCACGACGACGGGCGCTCTCTTCCACCTGCTGCATCAACTTGGCGATGCGGCTTGATTCGCCGGCCTCCTCCACGCGCACGCGGAGCGGCGCCTCGATGTTGTGCGTCCCCGCAAACACGCGCTCGCCCGTGATGACCGGCACGGGCCGCGATTCGCCGGTGAGCAGCGCCGCATTCACCTGCGAACGCCCATCCACCACCGTGCCGTCGGCCGCAAAGCTCTCGCCCGCGCGCACGTCCAGCACCATGCCGGGCAGCAGCGCGTCGGTGGGCACATCGCGCGTCACGCCGTCTTCCACAATGCGTGCCGACACGGGCGCGAGCGCGTGCAACAGCTCGGACGCGTCGGTGGCCAGACGCTGCCCGCGCTGCTGCAGAAACCGTCCCACCAGCAGCGCAAAAATGAGCAGCGCGAGCCCGTCGAAATACACGGGCCCCGAATCGGTGACGGTGTTCACGGCGCCGCGAATGAGCCCCACGGCCAACGCGATGGCGATGGGCAGATCCATATGCAACGACCGCGTGCGCAGCGATGCCCACGCGCCGGTAAAGAACACGCGCCCCGGCCATGCGAAGGTGGGCACCATCAGCCCAAAGCAAATCCAGCGAAAGAAGTGCGTGAACTGCACGTCCATGCCATTCAACTCGCCGCTGTACAGCGCCAACGACGCCAGCATCACGTTAATGGCGATGGCGCCGGCAATACCGATGCGCACCAGCATCGCGCGATCTTCACGCTTCCGCATATCGTCGCGCGCGACACCACGGAAGGGATGCGGCGGATATCCCAGACTATCCAACGCGCGCGCCACGGTCGACAGCGGCACCGCGGACGCGTCCCACTCCAGCACCGCCAGCGCACGACGCACCTGCAACTCCGCGCGCACCACACCGGGTACCACCATGGGCATGCGCTCCACCAGCCACACGCACGACGCGCAGTGCACGCCCTCGAGATACAACTCGATGCGCGACAATCCATCAGGCTGCACACGCACATAGCGCTCAGCGAACGCCGGATGATCGAACTCCTCGTAGCTGCGACCGCTCGTGTGTACCGCCGTCTCGCGCTTCTCGGGGAATTCGTAGTACCGCTCCAACCCGTGCTCGCGCAAAATCGCAAACGCGGTCGTGCAGCCAGTGCAACAGAACTGTCGCTCGGCGTTGGTCTCAATCAACGCACTGGGCACCGGCAGGCCGCAGTGGGTACACACCACCTCAGTGTGCGTCGTCGCGTACCGCAGCGCCTCAGCGCTCATGATGCATCGCCCCCATCGCGCTGGCACCCACCTCGGCCGGTGCGGCAATGCGCGCATCGGCCGACATCACCAAGCGACCACTGACCGCCAGCAGTCCCATCACCACCACCGCGAGCGCGCCCAACGTAGGCAGCCGGCGCCGAAAGGGTCCGAACACGCGTTGTGCGCCGACGCCTACCGCCACCAACGCGGGCACCGTGCCCGCCCAGAAAATGGTCATCACCAGCATGCCACGCAGCGCGCTGCCGCTGCCGGCGGCCGAGGCGACAAATACATAGAGCCATCCGCAGGGGAGGAGCGTGGTGCCCAGCCCCGTGAGTGCGGCGCGCGTAGCGGCGGACTGTGCGCGCACTCGGTGCAGCAGGGCGCCGATGAAATGCTGCCAGGCCACCGGAGTGCCGCTGGTGGAGAATCCGAGACGCAGTCCCGCGTGCGCCGCGATGGTGCTGACGCCCCAGCCGATCATGAGCACGCCGGCCACGATGGTCGCGCTATGCGCAATGCCAACCCACGCGCCCATCTTCGTCACGCCCGCACCGAGTGCACCGGCGATGGCGCCAAGCAGGAGATACGAGCAGAGTCGGCCGAGGTTGTAATACGCGTGCAAGCGCCACGACGAGGGCTGCGGGGTGGGCGCACCCGCGTACAGGCAGACGAACCCGCCGCACATGGCGGCGCAGTGCACGCTGCCGAGCAGGCTGGCGGTCAGAATGCCCAGCGCGGCGCCCGTGGCTCCGATCACGGCGTGGTGGTGCCTTGTGGTGCGCGTGTGCCGCGCGCCACATCGGTGCGGGTGCTGCCGATAAAATGCTGCGTGGCGCCGAGTGTGTCACGGCGCACTGCATCGACACGCACTTCCCATTGCCCGACGAAGCGTGCGGCCAGTGGCGCCTGATACTGCCCCGGTGCGGTCTCGTGCAGCGTGGCCGTGAGCACATCGTTCGCGCGCGCATTGGCGAGCGCGCTGACGGACACGGTAGCGCCGGCCACTGGCTGCCGTGTCGCATCGAGGAGCGTAACCGTGACCGTCGGCGGTCCGGCTGGATCGTCGGCCACGATGGTGGCGGTGGCTGTCCACCCCAGCGTCGCGCTGCGTCGTGCTTCGGCGATGGTAGAGTCGAAGGTTACGGCCTTTTGGTAGTAATCTGGCTCGATGGCAAACGACGGGTCGTTATTCGCGACGCGCATGACGATCAGATTCGCGATGACGGTGACGCCAAGAATCACGCCAACGCCAATGGGCCATCCCATGCCGGGTTTCATCGTGCCCCTCCAGTGGCGGGACCGAGCAGGCGGTACCCGTCGGTTTCGGCGTAGCCGCGGCCATCCGTGAATACCAGATCCACATGACGCTCACCGGCGGTAAAGGCCGATCGCGGCAGGAGGATGAACACGCTGGTGAGGCGCGTGGCGCCGCCAGCGACGACGAGCGGATTTTCCGGCGCGACGACGGTGATGTCCTGCGGTTTGAGATCCGTGCCGGCGAGGCCGCTTACCGTCATCGTGTACTGCTCACTGGTGCCGCGGCGATTGGTAATCTTGATGCGAATCTGGTTAGCGATGCGTCCGTCGGCTTCTTCGGTGAACGGCGCGCCGAGTCCGCGCAGCACGGTGACGTCAGCGGGCGCCTTGGTGACCAGTGCCGTGACGAGGCTCGTCAGCAGCACCACGAGCACCAGCGGATAGAGCACCGTGCGCGGGCGCAGCAGTTTGCGCGGTTGGCCGGCCATCGCATCCTGCGACGAGTAGCGAATGAGTCCTGTTGGCTTGTTGATGCGCGTCATGACATCATCGCAGGCGTCGATGCACTGCGTGCAGTGCACGCACTCCATCTGCAGGCCGTTGCGGATATCGATCCCGGTGGGGCACGTCTGTACGCACGCGCCACAATCGATGCAATCGCCCGCGGCCGGATCACGATGCGCCACGCCATGCGCGCGCGGCTCGCCGCGTGTGGCGTCGTACGCAACGATGACCGACTGCCGGTCGATGAGCGCCGACTGCCAGCGACCGTACGGGCAGACGATGAGACACGTCTGCTCGCGGAAGTACGTGAAGTTGAACCAGACGATGCCGGTGAACACCACCACGAAGAAGAACGCCGACGGATGCTGCGACGGCGACGTGAGCACCCAGTGATAGAGGTTCTCTGTACCGACGAAGAACGCCAGCAGCGTATGCGACACGAACAGCGACAGCAGGAAGAACGTGATGTACTTGCCGATGCGCCGCGGCGTAAACCACGCGTGCTGCTTGTCGAGATTGCGCGAGCCGGTGTAGCCGCCGTCAAACCAGCGGCCTATGGGGCGGAAGAGAAATTCGAGATACACCGTTTGCGGACATGCCCATCCGCACCACGCGCGTCCGAAGAACGCGGTGAGCAGGAAGATGCCGATGACACCGCTGCCGAGGACGAACATGAACAGCAGCGTGTCGGTGGGGAGAAACGTGTAGCCCATCAGGGTGAACTGACGGTGCGGCAAGTCCATCAGAAAAATCGGCTTGCCGAACAGCCGCAGGTGCGGGGCGATGAAGAACAGCGCCATCAGTGCGTAGGCGACCACGCGCCGCCGGTGCCACCACGCGCCGTGCGACGGTTTGGGGCGGATCCAGCGGCGCGAGCCGTCTTCGTTCATCGTCGGCAGCACGCGGCCGCTGCTCAGTGGTGCGGTAGAACTCACAGAATGCTCACTTGATGGGCACGACCCTTACGGTTGAACCGGGACGCCTTGCGGAGCCTTCGGGTTGGCGGGATGGGTGCCCCGCAGCGTCGTGACATATGCCACCACGCGTTCGACATCTTTGGGCTTCAAGACTTTGCCCCACGGCGGCATGCCCTTTTCGATCACGCCGTTCGTGACGGTCAGGTAGACGCTGTCCAGCGCGGCGCCGTGAATCCAGTAGTTGTCGGTGAGGTTGGGGCCGATCAATCCGCCGCCGTCGGGGCCGTGACAGGCCACGCAGTTCTTGGTGAAGACTTCCTTGCCTTCATCCACCGCTTCGTGATCCTTCACCATGGCCATCAGCTTCTCGATGGACGGTCCGCCCACCGCCGCGGGATGTGCGTCGTCGAAAGCCTTCATGCTGGCCTCGTAGTCGGCCACGCGCCCCTTGCCGTTGCCCACCGGTCCGATGTTGAGCAAATAGAGGCCGGCAAAAATCACGGTGCCGCCAAACGTCAGCAGCCACCAGCGCGGCATCGGATTGTCGTACTCCTGAATGCCGTCGTACTCGTGCTCCATGATCCGGTCGTGGATCCGGTCATTGGGCGACTTCGGGTCGTTGTCCGCCATGGATCAGCCCTCACGCCCGCGGACCGCGGGCAGTTCGTCGTTGAGGGGCAGCATCGCGGCTTCTTCCAGCTCCAGCCGACGCGATGGTGCCCAGGTGCGGATGATCACCGCGATGAAGACGGCCAGAAACAGGATCAGGGCCACCTGGGCGTACATGGACAGCCCCGCGTTCCCCATGATGTCGGAGAGTTTCATCAGCGCGTCCCTCCGATAGCGACCGCACTGCTCGGCGCGGCGATCACTGCGGTCTTCTGCGCCTTGATGTCACGACCGAGGCGCTGCATGTACGCCACGAGCGCGACCACCTGCTTGTCTTCCAGCCCCTTCGGGCCGCCCTGCTGCGCGATGGCCGCACCAATTTGCATGGCCTGTTCACGCGCCATGGCCGGCGCGCGCGTTACCGCTTCGCCGTAGGGCACGCCCAGCATCACCATCACATCCACGCGCGACTGGATCTGCTCGAAGTCGATCGGATTCGTGAGCAGTTGCGCATATGATGGCATAATGGACTTGGCCGTGACCGCACGCGGATTCTCGAAGTGCCGCACATGCCACAGGTCGGGGAACTTGCCACCTTCGCGCGCCAGATCCGGACCGATGCGGCGCGAGCCCCACAGGAACGGGTGATCGTACACCGACTCACCCGGCTTCGAGTATTCGCCGAAGCGCTCGGTCTCGTAGCGGAACGGGCGGATCATCTGCGAGTGGCAGTTGAAGCACCCTTCGGCGATGTAGATGTCACGCCCGGCCAACTCCAGCGGCGTGTACGGCTTCACCGATGCGATGGTGGGCACGTTGGACTTGATGAGGAACGTCGGGATGATCTCGAACAGCGACGCCACCACGACGGCCAACACGGTCAGCACCGTGAAGAGCATCGGCGCGCGTTCCCACGACCGGTGCCACTGCGCCGACGTGAAGCGCGCCCACATTCCCACGGGTGCGGGGTGCGTTGACGGCGACGGTACGTACGTCTTGGTGAGTGGCGCGGCTTCAATCACCGGCACGTGATACGTCGCCGGGCGACGGCGCCACGTCATCAGAATATTCCAGCCGAAGATCAGTACGCCGGTGAAGTACATCGTGCCACCCACCACGCGCATCCAGTACATCGGCATCAGCTTGAGTACGGTCTCGATGAAATCCGGATACGCGAGGCGTCCCGTTTCGTCGAAGGCGCGCCACATCAGCCCCTGCGTCACGCCGGCGCTGTAGATGGCCACCACATACAGCACGATGCCCACCGAGCCAATCCAGAAGTGCAGCTCCATCGCCTTTTTGCTGTACACCTCGGTCTGGAAGAGCCGCGGCAGCAACCAGTAGATCATGCCGAACGTCATGAAGCCGTTCCATCCCAGCGCACCGGTGTGCACGTGGGCGATGATCCAGTCGGTGTAGTGCGCCAGGGCGTTCACGCTCTTGATGGAGAGCATGGGACCTTCAAACGTGGACATGCCGTACGCAGTGATGCCGACCACGAAGAACTTGAGAATCGGATCCTGCGCCACTTTGTGCCACGCGCCGCGCAACGTCAGCAGGCCGTTGATCATGCCGCCCCACGATGGCGCCCACAACATCACCGAGAACAGCATGCCCACCGTCGACGCCCACTCCGGCAGCGCCGTGTAGTGCAGATGGTGCGGGCCGGCCCAGATGTACATGAACACCAGCGACCAGAAGTGCAGAATGGACAGCTTGTACGAGAATACCGGCCCTTCAGCCGCCTTGGGCATGAAGTAGTACATCAGGCCGAGGAACGGCGTGGTGAGGAAGAAGGCCACGGCGTTGTGTCCGTACCACCACTGCATGAACGCGTCCTGCACACCGGCGTAGATGCTGTAGCTCTTGAGCGGTCCTGCTGGAATGGACAGGTTGTTGAAGATGTGCAGAATGGCCACGGTGACGATGCTGGCGATGTAGAACCAGAGCGCTACGTAGATGTGCCGTTCGCGCCGCTTGATCAGCGCGCCGAAAAAGTTCACGGCAAACACCACCCATACGACGGCAATCGCGATATCAATCGGCCATTCCAGCTCGGCGTATTCCTTGGCCTGCGTGTAGCCAAAGGGCAGCGTGAGGGCGGCGCTGACGATGATGGCCTGCCACCCCCAGAAGTGGAACCGGCTCATCGCATCGGACAGCATGCGCGTCTTGAGCAGCCGCTGCGTGGAGTAGTAGCAGCCGGTGAAGAACGCATTGCCCGCGAACGCGAAAATCACCGCGTTGGTGTGGAGCGGTCGCAGACGGCCGAACGACAGCCAGGGGGTATTGAAGTTGAAGAACGGGTTCGCGAGCTGCAGGGCAATCAAGATCCCCACCAGCATGCCCACCACACCCCAGATCAGGGTAGCGAACAGGAACTTGCGGACGATGTCGTCATCGTACGAAAAGCGATCGAGCTGCGCGCCGGTCGCGGCGTGCGGCGGTTGCGCGGCCGTGGGGCCGTTGGCAAGGGGCATCAGGAGCCTCTGACGGGTCGAATGTCCGAAAACAGTGCTCAGAGTATGACTGAGCGCCTTCGTCGAGCCCGTCAGGCAGTACACGCGTCTGCGTCGGGGAATCCCCGATACGCGGGTGAGATTTGGCGTTCATATCCGCACGGCGGGCGCCGAGGCTTGAATGCAAGCCACTCGACGTCGCTATCTTTGGACTCCATTTCGACCAGAGCCGATGACCGATTCCGCCACATCCACCAGTCAGCCCACCCGTCGCGCCTTCCTGGCGACGGTCGCGTCAGCGGCTACCCTCGTCGCCGCGGGTGCCGCCCAGGCGCTGTCCGCCACCGCGGTCGCCCCCGTGCGCGACATCGTGGTCTACAAAGACGCCAACTGCGGCTGCTGCCGCGAATGGGTGACGCACCTCAAGAAGGCGGGATTCGTGGTCACGGTGCACGACATGACCGACATGGTCACGGTCAAACGGAGCCTCGGCGTGCCGGAGGCGCTCGAGTCGTGCCACACGGGGCGTATCGGCAAGTACTCCATCGAGGGGCACGTGCCGGCGGACCTGATCACCCGCCTGATGACCGAACTCCCGGCCGCGCGCGGGTTGGCCGTCCCCGGTATGGTCACGGGCTCGCCGGGCATGGAAGGCGGCACGAAGCAGGCGTATGATGTGCTCCTGTTCGACGCGGCGGGGAAAACGCGCGTCTACGCCTCCCGCTGAGCGCGTCCATGGCCAACGCCGGAACTGCTATGTCCTCGAGCTCTACCTCCACGACCGCGCCGTTGGTGGTGGAGCACGCCGCCGAACACGATATCGCGGCCATTTCCGCACTCAATAACCTGTTCGCCCCTGACGGCCTCACGCTCCCGCGCAGCGAAGGCTTCGTCACCGCGCACTTGCAGGACTATCAGGTGGTCCGCGATACGGACGCCACCGTCCTCGGCTGCGTGGCGCTCGACGAATACTCGCCGTCGCTGGTGGAGCTGGTGTCGCTGGCCGTCGCCCCGTCGGCGCAGGGGCGGGGGATCGGACGGCGGCTCATCGTGGCCGCCGAAGATCTGGCCCGTCAGCGCGGCTTCCCGGAAATTTTCGCGGTGTCGCTGGCCGATCAGCTGTTTTTAAGCGCCGGATTCCGCGAGTCCAACATCGACGTCTTTCCCGAGAAAATCGCGCGCTACGCCAAGATCTCCCGCTCCGAGCTCTCAATCGGCCGGAAGTTCTGTTTCGCGCGTCAGCTGCGCGCCGGCTGAGCCCACGCCGGCGCCCAGCCCTCCTCACCCACCGCGACGCGCTGCACGCCGCGGCATCGGCGGACGACTTCGGCCCGTGAGCAGCGGGCCAGCGCTTTGCGGTTCGGCTCCTGACTCAGCGCCGCCCCGACATGCACGGTGATCTGCGCACCGCGCAGCGCGGCGACGCGCGGCAAATTATGAAACAGGGTCTCGTCGGCGTACCAGCAGAGCGCGTCCGCATCGTCCGATGTGCTCTGGCCGCTGAGCGCCACCGGATACACGGGCGCCCCGGCGCGCACCGCCGCCTCGTACAGCCCTGAGCGAAACGGCAGCACCGATTGCCCGTCGGTGGTGGTGCCTTCGGGGAAGAGCATGATCTGCTCGCCGCGCGCCAACGCCTGCTCCAGCAGCGGCACCACGCGCAGCAGATCGCGCGGGCGACGGCGGTCAATCCAGATGACCCCCAGCGCGTCGCCCACACGCCCAATCAACGGCCAGCGGCGCACCTCCCGCTTGGCCACGAACGCGCAGGGCCACGCCGAGAGCACCACCGGGATGTCCAGCCACGAGAGATGATTCGCCACCACGAGCGCGCCACGCGGCGGACGCGGCCCGCGGTGCACGATAGACACCCCAAGCGCCGCCAGCAGCACGCGACAGACCCACCGCAGGCCCTGCTGCGCCATGCGCCGCCGCGTGGTGCGCAGCGGACACAGCACGACCAGCAGCACGACGAACATCAGACAGAGCAGCGTGAGCCCGAGCGCGGGCACCCGGGCTATCGCACGCAGTGTCGCACGCGGGCCGCGAGCCGTTGCCGACATCAGCCGAACAGCGAGCGGTAGGTGCGGTCGTCCAACTCCTGCACGTCCAGCAACACCAGAAAGTCGGTCGTGCCGAACTCGCGATCCACCGCCGGCGCGCCGCACACCTTTGCCCCCAGCGCGAGATAGCCGTCGAAGAGGGGCGTCAATGCTTCCTTGCAGGCGTCGGCCGCGATCTGCGGGCGCATGCGACCTTCATCGGCCAAGGCGCTGGCTTCGGGGCGCGGCCGCACCAGCACATGGTCATGCAGCGCCTCTCGCGCGTGCAAAATCCGCCAGGCATCCTGTGCGGTCTCCGGATCCACCCCGGCCAGCGAGCAGCAGCCAAACAGATAACGTTTCTGGTTCCACTGCATATACCGCGCGAGCCCGCGCCACAGCAGGCGCAACACGCGGCCGCTCCGATGCGCCGGCGCGACACAGGCGCGTCCCACTTCCACCGCTTCGCCCAGAATCTTGCCCGGGACGGCCCCGAGCTCAAACAGCGACGCGCTGTAAAAGCCGAAGCGGGAGGCGGCCATCACGGCGGTCTGCAACCGGTACGTGCCCACCACCTCACCCGACTCGCGGTGGCAGATCAGCAAATGATGAAACCACGGATCGCGCGCGTCCTCGTCGCGCCCGGAGGCCTGCGAGGAGGCCAGCCCTTCGCCCAGTTCATCGTTGAAGACGCGAAAGCGCAGCGTTTGCGCGGCGTGCAGGTCGGCACGGGTCCAGGCGAAGCGCAGCTGGTACGCCCCCGCATCGATCACGCCCGGCGGGATGGCGTCGGTGTGATGCGGAAAGACGGGCTGGTCGCGGTACAGCTCACGCGACGAGCCGGCGGGCACGAACAGCGGGTCCGACTCGAGCAACGAGCGGGCGGGCATACGGGCCTCCTGGCAAAGTGCCGGGAGCCAACCCCCCGGACGATGCAGAGTGTCCGGCCTCCGTCGCGACACGATGGCGGACCGATGACGGAAGGGTCACGCCTCGGCAACGTTCTGTAACAGGCACTTCGGCACCGAGACCTGCGCGTCTCCACTGGCCGAGGGTGCGAGCGAGAGCCACCTTAGAGCGATGCAATACATCGACCCTCGGATGCCCAGGCGGATCGACCGCTGGTACAGTCCGGCGCTGGGGCTGGACATGCCCATCGTCAGCTACGGTCATGCGGGGCAGCCGGTGCTGCTGTTCCCCACGGCGGCCGCCGATTTCCTCGAGAACGAACGTTTCGGACTGGTGAAGGCTGTCGAGCCGCTCATCGCCGCGGGTCGCCTGCGGCTGTTCAGCATCGATAGCATCAACACCATGGCGTGGATGGATCGCGACGTCGGTGTGCCCGAGCAGGCGCGTCGGCAGGCGCTGTACTCGCGCTACGTCGAAGAAGAAATCGTGCCGTTTATCCGTCACGTCGCGGGCGACGGTGGCGCGCGTGCGATCACCGCCGGGGCGAGCTTCGGCGCGTTCCATGCGGCCAACGCGTTTTTCCGTCGTCCCGACCTGTTCGGTGGCGTGATTGGTATGAGCGGCTTCTACGATCTCTCGACGCGCTATTTCCGCGGCTACAGCGACGACAACTGCTACTTCAACAATCCGCTGTGGTATCTGGCCAATCTCGAAGGCGGCGCGTTGGACACGCTGCGCCATCACAGCCGCATGGCGCTGGTGGCGGGGCAGGGCGCCTTCGAGGAGCCCGACGCCACACGGCAGTTGCACGATCTGTTGGACGGCAAGCACATCCCGCACAGCTTTGATCTGTGGGGGCACGATGTGAATCACGATTGGCCCTGGTGGCGCAAGATGTTGCCGTACTATCTCGAACGGTTGGGGGTCTGATGCACATGCTGTCGCGTCGTACACGCACACTGGTGGCCACGCTTGCGCTCGTGCTGCCCGGAGCGCTGTCCGCACAAGGTGCCAAGGCCGCCGGCGGACAGCCGCTCCGCAACGCCGACTTCGCCACGCGCGTCGCGCATGTGAAGCAGCTGCTGGCCACCACGCCGCTGGTGGATTCGCACAACGATCTCCCGTGGGCCATGCGCGAGTTCGCCAACGCGCCGCTTGATGTGGAGGTCTATGATCTGAACAAGACCACCAAGGGCATGACGGATATCAAGCGACTCCGTCAGGGCCACGTGGGTGGCCAGTTCTGGTCGGTGTATATCCCGGGCGAAATCCGCGACTCCGGCTACGCGCGCGTGCAGCTCGAGCAGATCGACATCGCACGCCGCGTCATCGCGCGCTATCCGAAAGATCTCAAGTGGTCGCTCACCGCCGCCGACGTGCGCGCCGCGCATAAAGCCGGCAAGATCGGCTCGCTGCTGGGCATGGAAGGCGGACACGCCATCGAGAACTCACTCGGTGCGCTGCGTGCCTACTACGAGTTGGGCGCGCGCTACATGACGCTCACGCACAACGTCACGCTGGACTGGGCCGACGCCGCGCTCGATGTGCCCACGCACAAGGGGCTCACGCCCTTCGGCAAGGAAGTGGTGCGCGAGATGAACCGGCTCGGCATGCTGGTGGACTTGTCGCACGTCTCGCCGGCCGTCATGAGCAACGCGCTCGATGTCACCGAGGCGCCCGTGATCTTCTCGCACTCGGCCGCGCGCGGTGTCACCGATGTCGCCCGCAATGTGCCCGACTCCATTCTTGCGCGCCTGCCGAAAAACGGCGGCGTGGTCATGATGACGTTCGTGCCCGGCTTCACGTCGCAGGACGTGGCCGACTTTGAAAAGCGCGTGACCGCCATCCGCGATTCGATCACGAAGGCGCATCCGGGCGACAACGATGCGCAGTTCAAGGCCGTGGCCGCGTGGCGCGAAGCACACCCCACGCCGCGCTCCACCATCGCGAACGTCGCCGACCACATGGATCACATCAAGAAGGTTGCCGGCGCCGAGCACATTGGCATGGGCGGTGACTACGATGGCATCACGGAAACCGTCGTAGGTCTTGAGGATGTGTCGAAGTATCCGGACCTCCTGGCGGAGCTCGTGAAGCGTGGCTGGACGGACAAGGAAATTCGTGGCGTGGCCGGCGAGAATGTGCTGCGGGCGCTCACGCGGGCCGAGGTCGTGTCGGCGCAACTGCGGAAGACGCGTCCGGCCAGCACGAAGACTATTCAGCAGTTGGATCGTACGCGGCAGTAACAGCAGAACGACATTTAACACTGCGGTCCCCCCCACCCTCGACGCACCCCATGACCCTCGATCGCCGCACCTTCATCAAGACCTCGGCTGTGCTCACCGGCGCCATGAGCCTCGGCGCGATGCCGGCGTTCGGCGCGGATGGTGTGCGTCCGAGCGCGTATCGCCCTGAGACCGGCCCCGCGGAGCCCAAGCCGCTGCGCATTCTCATTCTCGGCGGCACGGGATTCATCGGACCGCAGCAGGTGCAGTACGCCCTCGATCGCAAGCATAAGCTCACGTTGTTCAATCGCGGGCAGACCAACGCCACGCTGTTTCCCGACGTACCACGCATCATCGGCGACCGCAACGTGGCCGATGGTCATAAGGGGCTGGCGAAGGGGAAGTGGGATGTCGTGATCGACAATCCCACGCGCAATCCGCTGTGGGTGCGCGGCGCTGGTGAAGCGCTCAAGGGGCGCGTGGGGCAGTACATCTTCGTCTCCACGATCTCCGTCTTCAACGACTACTCCAAGCCCGGGATGGACGAGAACGGCTCGCTCAATCCGCCGGCTGATCAGAGCGTGTGGGCGAGCGCCGAAGGCAAGGATTACGGTCCGAACAAAGTGCGCTGCGAGATGGAAGCGAAGACGCAGTTCGGCGAAGACAAACTCACCATCGTGCGCCCGGGTCTCATTGTGGGCCCCGGCGATCTGAGCGACCGCTTCTCGTACTGGCCCGTGCGTATCGATAAGGGCGGCGAGATTCTCGCGCCGGGCACGCCCAACGATCCCGTGCAGTATGTGGACGTGCACGATCTGGGCGAGTGGATTGTGCGCACCGGTGAGAACCACACCATCGGCACCTTCAACGCCACGGGCCCGAAGACGCCCACCACCATGGCTGAGATGCTGTACGGCATCAAAGCCGTCACCACGAGCGACGCGCACTTCACGTGGGCGCCGGCGGATTTCCTCGACGAGCAGAAGGTGCGCGCGTGGAGCGACATGCCCGTGTGGCAGCCCGGCTTTGGGCGCACGGCGGGCTTCATGGCGGTCAACTGTCAGAAGGCGTATGCGGCGGGGCTGACGTTCCGTCCGCTCGCCGACACGGCCAAGACCACACTCGATTGGTATCGCACGCGTCCGGCCGCCGAACAGGAGAAGGCGCGTGCCGGTCTGGCGCCCGATCGGGAGAAGGCGGTGTTGGCGGCGTGGCATGCAAAGTCGGGCAAGTAACATGACCCCATCACAGCCGAAGAAGCTGCGCATTCTGATTCTGGGCGGTACCGGATTCATCGGACCGCATCAGGTGGAGTACGCCATGTCGCGCGGCCACACCGTGACGTTGTTCAATCGCGGCCAGACCAATCCCGGCCTCTTCCCGACCGTCGAGAAGCTCATCGGTGATCGCAACGCGCCCGACGGGTACGCCGCGCTCAAGGGGCGCACGTGGGACGTGGTCATCGACAATCCCACGCAGATTCCGCGTTGGGTGCGGGAAGCGGGGGCGGCGCTGAAAGACAGCGCGCAGCGCTACGTGTTCGTGAGCACGCTCTCCACGTACAAGAATCGCGGCAAGATCGGCATGACCGAGGAGGACACGGCGCGCCTCAACGAGCCGGCCGCTGCGGATGCCGAGCCGCCGAAGGCGGCCTACGGGCCGCTCAAGGTGCGCTGCGAAAACGATGCGAAGGAGATCTGGGGCGAGAAGGCGCTCATTGTGCGCCCGGGACTCATCGTCGGCCCCGGCGATCTCACCGATCGCTTTTCGTACTGGCCCATTCGTGTCGAGCAGGGCGGCGAAATTCTCGCCCCCGGCACGCCGGACGACGCGGTGGCCTTCATCGATCAACGCGACCTGACCGAGTTCATCATTCGCCTCTGCGAGCAGCAGGCCAACGGCACGTACAACGTCGTCGGTCCGGGTTATATGCTCACCATCGCCGAGATGCTGTACGGCTGCAAAGCTGTCACCACCAGCACCGCGCGCTTTACGTGGGTGGATGCGGACTTCGTGCTCGCCAATAAGCTGCGTCCCTACGCCGACCTGCCGGTGTGGATGCCGCCGCGCGGCGACAGCGAGGGGTGGGCGCGTATGGATTGCAGCAAGGCCAAGAAGGCCGGGCTCACGTTCCGTCCGCTGGCCGAGACAGCGCGCGATACGTTGACGTACTATCACGCGCAGACGCCCGAGCGGCAGACCGCGCTCAAGGCCGGTCTGGCACCGGAACGTGAGCGCGACGTGCTGGCGGCGTGGCACGCGAAGCAGGGCTCGTGAACGATCTCTCTGCGCACGGGGCCGCGTCGGCGCCCAAGAAAATTCTGGTGCTGGGCGGCACCGGCTACATCGGTCCGCACCTCGTGGAGGCGGCGCTCGCGCGCGGTCACACCGTCACGCTCTTCAATCGCGGCAAGACCGCGCCCGGGCTTTTTCCGGGCGTGGAGAAACTCATCGGTGACCGCAATCTCCCCGAGGGACACACGGCGCTGAAAGGCCGCACGTGGGACGTCGTGTACGATTTGCCCACGGGTGCGCCCCTCTGGATCGCCAACGCTGCCGCGGTGCTGAAGGGGAACGTTGGCCAGTACGTGTTTGTCTCCAGCACCGCCGCGTACAAAGACTTCACGGCGTCGTTCCCCACCGAGGAGTCGCCTACGCAGACGCCGTCGCCGCTGGATGCGTCCGACGCCGACCGCAGCACCTACGGGCCGCGCAAAGTGCGCTGCGAAATGCTGGTGCGTGAGGCGTATTCGACGGCGACCACCACCGCCACCATCGTGCGCCCGGGATTGATTGTCGGCCCCGGTGACCTCACCGATCGCTTTACCTACTGGCCGGTGCGTATCGAGAAGGGCGGCGAGATTCTCGCCCCTGGCACGCCCGACGATCCGGCGCAGTGGATTGACGTGCGCGATCTCACCGAGTGGATGGTGCGACTGGGCGAGAACAGCACCGGTGGCACCTTCAACGCCGTCGGACCGCGCACCGTATGTGGCATCGGTGAGTTGCTGTTCGGCATCAAGGCGTGCTTCAGCAACGACGCGCACTTCACCTGGGCGTCGCAGGAATTCCTCACGCAGCAAAAAGTGCGGTCGTGGGGCGACATGCCGGTCTGGAGCTATCCCGGTGCGAGCACGGTGGCGTTCTGCACCAGCGTGATCGACCGGGCCAAAGCGGCGGGGCTCACATTTCGTTCCCTAGAAGATACAGTGCGGTCCGCGTTGGCCTGGTATCATGCCAAACCCGCGGCCGAGCAGGAAAAACTGCGGGCCGGCATCTCGCCGGAGCGTGAGCAGCAGGTGCTCGCGGCATGGCACGCGCAACAAAGCGGGGCTCGGTGATTCGACGGTGGGTGTCTAAGCTGGTCACGGTGGAAGACGGTGAATGGCGCGCAACGCTGCTCGCCTTCACGTTTTTCTTCTTCCTGCTCGCGTCGTACTTCATCCTGCGCAGTATCCGCGACGCCCTTGGCGTGCAGGCTGGCGTCGGCACGTTGCCGTATCTGTTCACCGGCACGCTGCTCTCTACGCTCGCCCTGCAGCCCATCTCGGCGTCGCTGGTCGCACGGATTCCTGTGCGCCGCTTCATCCCCATTGTCTATCGCGCGTTCGGGGCGTGCCTGTTGTTCTTCGGTGCCGCGCTCACGTGGTGGCCGCACAGCGATAAATGGCTGGCGCCGGTGTTCTTCATCTGGACCAGCGTCTTCAACCTGTTCGTCGTGTCCGTGTTCTGGGGATTCATCTCCGACAGCTTCACGGTGGAACAGAGCAAGCGGCTCTACGGCTTCATCAGCGTCGGTGGCACCATCGGCGCCATCGCCGGTTCCGCCATCACCGCACTCCTCGCGAAAAAGCTGGGCACCGCGCCGCTGGTGTTGATCTCGGCCATCATGCTCGAGATTACCGTGCAGTGCGTGCGCAAATTTCCGTCCAGCTTCCGCTCGGACACGCGCGCGCGCGAAGACGCCAAGCGCCCCGTGGGCGGCGGCAGCCTGAGCGGCATCACGCACGTCATGTCGTCGCCGTACCTCATGATGATTTGCCTGTTCATGCTGCTCTTCACCATCGGCACGACACTGCTGTACTTCCAGCAGGCCGTCATCGTGAAAGCGGAGTTCCATGACCGCAACTCACAGACGGCGTTCCTGGCGAAAATCGATCTCACCGTCCAGATCCTGACGTTCTTCGCGCAGGTGTTTCTGACGGGACGCATCATCAAGTGGCTGGGCGTCGGTATCACGCTGGCCATCCTGCCTGTCATGAGCATCATCGGCTTCACTGCGATGGGCGTGTGGCCGGTGTTGGCGGTGTTCGTGGCGTTCAACGTGATTCGTCGCGCCGGCAACTACGGTTTCTCCAGCCCCGGCCGCGAAGTGCTCTTCACCGTCGTCTCGGCCGAAGACAAATACAAGGCCAAGAACTTCATCGACACCTTCGTCTATCGCACCGGCGATCAGATCGGCGCCTGGACGTCGGCGTATCTCGCCAGCGCAGGGCTGGGCGTGTTGGCCATCTCGTGGCTGGCGGCGCCCATGAGCGCGATCTGGCTGTTCGTCGCGCTGTGGCTGGGACGGCGGCATGCGAAAATGCAGGCCGCGGAAACGCCGGAGCTGGCGGCGCCTCGGGTGGCGATGGCGTAGGAACTCCCTATCCGGAGAGCGGATGTCGGCACCCCGTAATGCACCGGTGACTACCCCGCCTCGGCAACCGTGGCGGGGTTGGCAGCGTCTCCCGCTGCTTACCGCATGCGCGTTGGCCTTGATGGCCGTGTCCTCGCTCGGCGCACAGGTCACGCCGCCGCCTCGCGGAGGACCACGGACGCTAGTCGGCGTCGTCACTGATACGACCGGCATGCCGCTGGCCAACGTCACCGTGCAGCTGAGGCGCACGACGCGGCGCGCCAGCACAAATGAAGAGGGACTCTTTCGTTTCGACAGCCTACCGCCGGGCACGTATGCGGTGAGCGCCCGCGGCGTGGGTCTGATTGCCGCCACGCAGAACGTCGTGGTGGCCGCCGATGGTGGCTCCGCCGCCATCGCGATGATTCGCTTCTCGACATCGCTGCCATCGATGGTGACTACGGCCGAACGCGGCGGGTTGAGTGGCGTCATCGGCGACACCGCCTACCACGCCCTCGCCAACGTCGTTGTGACCGCCGTCGGCGGTTCACACCTCGCGACAACCGACTCGACGGGCGCGTTCTGGATGCCGCTCAAACCGGGACACTACATGATACGCCTGGAGCGCGACGGTTTCGCCCGCCAGACGATGGGCGTCACCATCCCCGACAACGAAGGGCGCCGCATCGCGGCGTGGCTCACGCCGCAAGACGGCGAGCCGAGTCATCTCGAATCCCAGCAACTGTTCGACCTCGGCCAACGCATGATGCGCGTCAGCCCGGCGTCTTCGCGATTCTATTCGCGCGAGGACTTCACGAAGCAAGGGATCATCGATTTGCAGGCGCTGGTGCTGCGCTGGAGCACCGGCCGGCTCACGCCGGAGTGCATGGTGGCTCTCATGCCGTCCAATGACACCGTACCGGTTTCGTCGCTGGCGGCGGCCGACATCGAATTCGTAGAGCTGTATCTACCGACGAAAATCGGTTCAGTTCGTGGGGGCACGAGTATCAACGGCCACCGAACCAAATTCACGACGCCAACATTCAGTCAACCCGCGGCACCCAGAGAGTGCGGCAACGTCGGCCTCGTGGTGTGGCTGAGAAACTAGGCGGTTCGTTGTGGCCTGGAGCGACCACCTGATCCGTGGTCGCTTACGGCGTCTTCCCCGCCACCTTCGGCGTGTACCACTCCCCGCGAATCCAGTCCACCACCAGCGCGATCTCGCGATCGCTCAAGCTCTTCTCTTTGCCGTACGACGGCATGCGATCATTGTCGCGGCCGAAGAAGCGCGGATGACTCGGATCGTTCACGAAGGCGATCATCCACTCCCGTGAGGCCCAGCCGGTGAGCTCAGGACTGTCGGTGCCCACGTCCTGAAACACGTGGCACTCGGCGCAGCCGCCCTTCGTGTTGCGCATGTACGCAATGCCGGCCGCGATCTGCGCGCTGTCCGCGTGATCGAGCGCCGCCTGCGACTTGAGCTGCGCCTGCGACGACAACGCCAGCACCGCGAGCTGACGATTCGCGATGGCTTCCGGCGTCTCGGGGATGTGATCGTTCAGCCACCCCACCATGTCGCCTTCCGCGTGCTCGGTGCGGCCCCAGTAGCGCGCCGTCACAATGGTGTCGACGTTGAGGAATCCCTTCACCCACGCGCGCGATCCGTAGCCCTTCAGATCCGACGCCGAGATGGAGTCCTTGGGTAGCGCGTTGCCCATACCGTCGTGACCGTCGTAGCGATGGCATGACGCGCAATTGCGCGAGAAGATGCGCGGCCCCTGCGTGTACGCATCGTTGCGCATCAGCGTCAGCGCGCCGGTGATGGGCACACCCGCATCGGCCAAGACCGTCGCACGCTCCGCGTCACGCGCGGCGACACGCTTGGCCACTTGATAGTCCGCATCGTTACGGTCGGCGGCCACCGCCTGCCACGACAGCAGTACCACGCCCGCTAGCAGCACGCCCATGAAGCCCAGATTGAAGCGATGCCCCAGCTTCCACCGGCCCAGGATGGGCATCGCCACCAGCAGGAGCATGCACACCGTCGGAAGCACGATGGCGCCCAAGATCTCCGTCTTGCCGGGGAAATACTTGAGCAGCTGAAACAGGAACAGGAAGTACCACTCCGGGCGCGCCGCCGAGAACTGCTCGGCCGGGTCGGCCGGGGCACCCAGCGGCGCGCCATGCTCCCGCACAATGAAGAACACCACGACGGCCAACACGGCCAGACACGCGACCGCATCGCGCAGCACCTGCTCCGGCCAGAAGCCTTCGTCCGGACCCTTGGGCGGCAGCTTGGGCGTGATGCCGTGACGGCGGAACAGATACACGTGCCCCACGATCAGCAGCATGATCAGCCCCGGAATGACCCCCGCGTGCAACGCGAAGAAACGCGTCAGCGTGTGGTGTCCGTAACTGTCGCCACCCACCACGACCGTCTGGAGCGGCTGGCCGATCCCCGGGCTCATCCCCACGATGTTGGTGGAGACCGCCGTCGCCCAATAGCCGTTCTGATCCCACGGCAGCAGATAGCCCGTGAGCGACAGCGCCAGCACCAACACCAACAGCCCCACGCCAAACCAGTAGTTCACCTCGCGCGGGGCTTTGTACGCGCCGTCGATGATGACTTGCATGAGGTGAAGCACCAGCAGCACCGTCATGGCTTGTGCCACGAAATGGTGCAGGCCGCGCAAGAACCAGCCACCCCACATCTGGTGCTGGATGAAGTTCACGCTCTCCCACGCCGTCTGCGAACTGGGGCTGTAGGACATCCACAGGAACAGTCCCGTGATGACCTGCACGGTGAAGAAGAACGTCAGCGTGCTGCCCCACACATAGCGCCAGCGCGCACCGCCCGGAACGTTCTCGAACAGCGCTTCGTGCAGCAGCGACTTGTAGCCGGTGCGGTGGTCCAGCCAGTTGGATCCGTCGGCCATCAGACGGGGATCTTGTCGGGAGAGCCTTTGCGGAAGTTCTGGAATTTCACCCAGACTTCGCCATCACGGACCACCGACTCCAGTTCGTCCATCGCCCGCGGGCTGGGGCTCTTGGGGTCGAGGATGCGACCGTCCACCGCAAAGCTGCTCTTGTGACAGGGGCAGAAGTAGCCGTGCGACGTGGCATTGTAGCCCACCGAGCAGCCCAGGTGCGGGCAGACGGCATTGAGCACTCGCACCTTTCCTTCCTCGGTTTTCTGCACGTAGACGGAGCCGACCGGCACGTTCTCGGTGGTGTTCCACGCGTCCACCAGCGTGTCGAGCACTGGGAACTTGCGCGGCTCACCGCTGCTGGGCAACGAGGCCAATGAGGCCACCCGCACCAGACCGCGCGTGTCCGACTTTCGGCGCAGCGGATCGAGGAACGTGAAGACGCCCGCCACAGGCGCCACGATCGAAATGAGGCCGCCAATGACGATTGACGCAGCCTTGGCGAGGAAGTTGCGCCGGTCAGGCGCAGGGTGATTCTCGGTCATGTCCGCGTGGGATCCGGAATGCAGCAGGCGGGGGGGACATAGCGGCTCAGAGCGGGTCTAGGCCGCGCGGTCGACGGTGGGAACGCAGCCATCCCAGCCGGTCGGTCCCGATCGGTAGTATACGTACCGTACGCACGCTTCGCTGTCGAGGCTCTCGCCCGTGCGCGGTGGGTTGAGGGGAACAGTTCCCGCTGCCGACGGTACCTCAGCAAACACGCGGTCTCGTGCGTACCTTCCGCAGCACGGCGCCCCTTGGTATATGCCGCTCGGCACATCCAATTCGGCCGTCGTTGCTCGGCTTTCGCCACTCGGCATACGCCACTCGGCATACGCCGAGGATCCACCTTTCTGACCCTTCGTACCCACTCCGCCATGCAATTTCGAATTCGGCAGCTTGGTGCCCTCTGCGTCCTCGCGCTGTCTCTGTCGCAGGTCGCGTCCGGCCAGCAGGAAGAAAAGACCCCGCTCGCCAAGAAGATGAGCGCCATCAATACGGCGTTTAAGGCTGTGGGGCGTCAGATCGACGATGCGGCCCAGAACGCCGCCACGCTCGAGCAGCTGACGGTGATTGAGACCAACGCCAAGGCCGCGCTGGCGCTCGAGCCGGAGAAGAAGGGTCAGGTGCCCGCCGCTGAGCAGGCCAAGTTCGTCGCGGACTATCAGGCCGGTATCAAGCAGTTCCTCGTCACGGTCGACAAAATGCGGGCCGCGATCAAGGCCGGGAAGAACACCGAAGCGGTCACCATCCTCGATGCCATGAAGGATCAGCAGAAGGAAGGGCACAAGGAGTTCCGCATCAAGAAGGCCGTTCCTCCGGCTCACTGAGCGCGGTAACGCACTCATGGTCAACAGGGCGTCGCAATGGTTGCGACGCCCTGTTGCGTTCGGCCTCGGCTTCCGAGCCATCAACCCGCTCGCGCGGCGGCCGCTCGCGGACCTCAACGATCTGGCCCGCCGCTCGTTCTGTTCATGGCAGCATCGCGCGGACCGACGTTGTCCGCGCGTCCCACCGGCCCTCCCTCCTGGCCGCCTTTCCACCGGAACTCCCCTCCTATGCGCCCCACTGCATTCGCCACCGCCCTGGCGTTCACCGCTGCGTTGGCCCTTCCCACCAGCAGCCACGCTCAGGCCCCCGCCAAGAAGGCCGCATCCAAGTCGGCCAAAGCCGCCAAGTCGGCCGAACCGCTGGTCGAGTTCGGGATGATGACCTGGCCCGAAGTGAAGGCGGCCATCGACGCCGGGAAGACCACGGCGCTGTTCTATACCGGCGGCACCGAACAGCGTGGCCCCCAGAACGTCAACGGCGGCCACACCCTGATGGGTCAGCTCACGGTCAAGGAAATCGCACTGCGCTTGGGGAACGCCATCGCCATGCCGGTGCTGCCGTATACGCCCAACAATGCCAGCGCCACGCTGCCCGGCACCATCGGACTCACCCCCGAATTACTCAGCGCCATTCTTGAGCGCGTCTCGGAACAGGCCATCGCCACCGGCTTCAAGAACGTCGTCATCATGGGCGATCACGGCGGCGGACAGCCCAACGCCTACAAGTCCGTCGCCGACAAGCTCGAAGCCAAGTACGCGTCGCAGGGCATTCACGTGTTCTTCTGCGACGAAGTGTACGCCAAGGCGCAGGACGACTTCGACAAGATGCTGGCCGAGAAGGGGCTGCCCGTCAGCTCGCACGCCGGCATCCCCGACACGTCCGAAATGCTGTTCCTCGGCGGACAGGCGTGGACGCGTGAAGAGCTCATCCCGACGGCTGTCGGCGACCCGGTCATGGAGCGCGGCGCCCCGCGCGACCCGAACGCGAAGCGCATCAACAACGGCATCACCGGCGACGCCCGGAAGTCCACGCGCGCCATCGGCAAGATGGCCTTCGAGAACAAGGTCAGCTACGCCGTACGGCAGATTAAGACGTTCATTCCGCAGTGAGCCGTGGCCGTGGGACCGTCCATGGTGACGGTCCCGCGGCACGCGGTCGCGGCACGCGGTCGCGGCACGCGGTCGCGGCACGCGGTCGCGGCACGCGGGACCGGCAGGCGGTCGTGGCACCAACCGTGACTGACCGCGCGATCAGGACGCGGTACGTGCGGTCAACGCCGCTGCCAGTTCAGGAAAGCCACGGGCCGCGGCCAGTGTCGCCGGGGTCGCCCCGTCATCGGTCGTGGCCGCCGGGTTGGCGCCGCGGGCGATAAGCAGCTCGCACAGCGGCTGGTTGCCGCGCGACGCCGCCAGATGCAGCGGTTGCACGCCCCCCTCCCCCCGCGATGACACGTCGGCGCCCGCAAACACCAAGCGTCGCACCAGCGTGGCGTTGGTGGCGCCGGCCAGCGCCGCGTGCAGCGGCGTATTGCGCGTGGCATTGGTGGAGAGCGCATCCAGCGGCGCGCCGTTGTCGATGAGATACGCCGCGCAGTCGTCGCGACCGAAAAAGCCGGCCAAATGCAGTGGTGTCCACCCGTCCTTACTGCGCCGGGAAATCAGGTCCGCATTGCGATCGAGGGCGGCGTTGAGGGCCGCCAAGTCACCAAGCGCCGCCGCCTCACAGGCGTCATACGGCCGCTCGACCGACACAATCGGGGCCAGCTCGGGCGCGCCCACGTAGCAGGCGTAGAGCACGAGGGTCTCGCCTGCCGGCCCAAGGGACGACACGAGTCGCCGATTGGCGTCGAGCGAGGCCGCCACGGCCTGCGCATCGCGCGCCCGGATGGCGTCGAGAAGGGGCGCAGGGGCCCGGAGTAGCTCGGACATTGGCAGAAAGTGCGGAGTGCCTGCGCGAAGACCCATCCCGTGCGGCGATCGCGCACAGTGCCAGTGCCGATGCCGAGCGCCACACAGGGCACCCGGCATCGCGCACCGCATCAGTCCATCGCGAACTCGCGTTCGAATGCCACCGCAAAGGAGAACGTCTTGGCGCGACTGCGGGTTTCCATCATGTCGGCCACGCGCTCAAGACGCGCCGGCACCGCCATGATCTTCTCCTGCGCCTTCCGTCCCATCTCGTTGAGCCCGTCCACCGCGTCAATAGCCCAGAACTTGATGAGATCTTCCACGATCTTGAGGTAATCGCGCGGGCCGTAGATGCCGGCACGTCGAATCACATCGGCCATCTCACGGAAATGCGGCATGTTCAGCCCGGGCATGTCGATGGACGGCATGATGAGCGCCGCCGACACCATGGCATTGTTGGGATCCCGCTCGAGCACCCGCGCGAAGATTTCCCGGTAGAACACGTAGTGACGCGCCTCTTCCTTGGCGACGTGGGAGAGCACGGTCCCGATGAGCGGCTCGTACTCACTGGCCAGCTTGCCCGTGTTGGCGTGGCTGACCTGCGTGGCCCGCTCCTGCAGCGAGGTGTAGACGAAGACGCGGTACGGGTCGCGGTCCCACTCGGGCGCGAAGCCGGCCTTCATGTACTCGAACTGCATCCGCTCCAGCACCGGATTGACGAGCACCTGACTGTCGTGCGCGTAGTCGTGCAGGATGGCGCCGTGCCGGTCTTCCTCGGCCGTCCAGAGGTTGGTCCACTTCGACCAGAACGACTCATTGCCCAGGTACACGGCCAAGAGGCGATGGAAGTGCGGCAGCCCTTCTTCGGTCAGCGTGTTGAGGGCCAGCGCGACACGGCTGGGCATGCTGATGCCGCGGGCGCGCTCGCGCAGCCCTTTGACGTGCGCGTCCGGATCGGTATCCGGCGGCGCGGCCAGAATTTCACTGGGAAACCACAGGATGCGCTTGGCTTCATGCGCTTCCATCAGTTCGTCGACGACCGGCTCGAGGTCGGCGAGCACTTCCATCTTGGCGATGGTTTCCGCGTTCGGTATGTACATGCCCAAAAGGAAGGGAGAGGCTGGGACGTGGCGCACCCCGATGGCTCCGGGCGCGCGACGGACATCACGGCGGAAAGATAGCGCCAAGCCATCGAGGCCGTCAGCGGTGGCGGCGGCAGGTCGCCTGCCGTGGTAGTTTCCGGCATGGCGACCCCAAACTCAAAAAAGCCCAAGTACGACTCGAAGCGCGCGTGGGTAGAAGCCCGTGCCCTCATCTGGAGCCACCGTCAGTCCGTGGCGATCGGTCTCGTGCTGATGGTTATCAGCCGCACCGCCGGCTTCGTGCTGCCGTATTCCACCAAGAAGGTCCTCGATGAGGTCCTGCCGAATCGCGATGTGCGATTGCTCGGCTACATCGCGCTCGCCGGCCTCGCGGCGACCATCGTGCAATCCATCACCGGCTATGCACTCTCCCAGGTCGTGAGCGTCGCGGCGCAACAGGCCATCGCGCGGCTGCGTGAAGAAGTGCAGGGACACCTCATCCGGTTGCCGGTGCGCTTCTTCGACAGCACGAAGAGCGGGGTGCTGGTCTCGCGCGTGATGAACGATCCGGAAGGGATCCGCAATCTCATCGGCACGGGACTCATCCAGCTCACCGGCGGCATCCTGAGCGCGATCGCGGCCTTGGGCGTGCTGCTCTATCTCAACTGGCGCCTCACGCTGGCGACGGTGGTGTTCCTCGGCTTCTTCGGCGCCGGCATGAGCATCGCCTTCAAACGGCTGCGCCCCATTTTCCGTCAACGTAGCGTCATCACGGCAGAAGTCACCGGACGCCTCACCGAAACGATTGGCGGCATCCGCCTGATCAAGGTGTACACCGCCGAAGAACGCGAGAAGGCGGTGTTCGGTGAAGGCGTGCAGCGACTGTTCCAGAATATTGCGCAGACCATCACCGGCACATCACTCACCGGCACGTTGGGGCTTGCGGTCGTCGGCGTGATTGGCCTGATCGCGATGTACGTCGGCGGACGCGATGTCATCGAAGGCCGCATGACGGTGGGTGGTCTGATCACGTTCGTCTTCTTCATCGCGATGGTGACGATGCCGCTGGTGCAGATCGCCAGCATCGGCACGCAAATCACCGAAGCGTTTGCCGGGCTTGATCGCATTCGCGAACTGCGCGACATGGCCACGGAAGATCAGGAAGACGCGACCAAGCATCCCGTACCGGCGGTGGTCGGTCGCGTGGAGTTCAACAACGTGTGGTTTGAGTACGAGAAGGATGTGCCGGTGCTCAAGGGCGTGCAGTTCATCGCCCCCGCCGGTACCACCACCGCGCTGGTGGGTTCCAGCGGCTCGGGCAAGAGCACGCTCATCTCGCTCATCATGGCGTTCGCGCAACCGCAGCAGGGCAAGATCCTGATTGATGACAGCCCACTCGCCGACCTCAAGCTGCGCGAGTATCGGCGGCATCTGGGCGTGGTCATGCAGGACAACTTCCTGTTCGACGGCACGGTGAAGGAGAACATCGCCTTCACCAAGCCCGGGGCCACGCACGAAGAAGTCGAAGCGGTGGCGAAGATCGCCAACGCGCACGAATTCATCTCGGGCTTCCCGCAGGGTTATGACACCATCGTCGGCGAACGCGGCGTGAAGTTGTCCGGCGGCCAGCGTCAGCGCGTCGCGATCGCGCGCGCCATTCTGGCCGATCCGCGCGTGCTCATTCTCGACGAAGCCACGTCATCGCTGGACAGCGAAAGCGAACAGGCCATTCAGGAAGGACTGCGTCGCCTGCGCACCGGGCGCACGACGTTCGTCATTGCGCACCGCTTGTCGACCATCACGAGCGCGGATCAGATTCTCGTGCTCGAAGCCGGCGAGATCGTCGAGCGCGGCACGCACGCGGAACTGCTCGCGCTGGGCGGACGGTATCGCGATCTGTATAGCCGGCAGTATCAGTTTGAGGTGGATCAGTTCATCAACCCCGGCGAAGAGATCGTGGCGACGGGGTGAGTGGGGCCGCGGACAGCGCGGACAGGCGCGGATGGCGCCGTGAAGACGACAGGGCTCCCCGCGCGTTCCGGGAGCCCTGTCGTTCCTTTTGAAGCACTCTCGCCATCGCTCACCATTACGTCCGTCGGCACCACACCATCCGCGCCTGTCCGCGCCGTCCGCGGCCCGTTCACGGTGCCGCTACGAGAGCGTCCGCACCGACCCATGCTCCACAATGGTCGTGCGGATTCGTACATCCAGCATCGCCTCCGACCGGTGCGCAATCAGGCCAATAAGAATGTCCGCCGTGCGCTCCCCCACTTCCATGCCCGAGTGCCGGAAGTGCGTCACGTTCGGATAGAGCAGCGCCGGCGCCAGCCCGTCGCTGATCGCCAGCAGTGACAGCTCGTCCGGCACCTTCCGCCCCCGCGCCATCAGGACGCAGTGCGAGCGCATGAGTAGCTCATCCGTCATGGTGAACACCGCCGTCGCATCGGGGTGCGCATCGAGCGCGCGGGCCAGCGCCTGCTCCATCGACTCCGCATCGGAGACATGCACCAGCTGCGTGTCGTCCAGCGCGATGCCGTGCTGCGCGTGCGCGCCCATGAAGCCGCGCATCCGCAGGGCGCTGATGCGCTGACGCTGGTCGCCGAACACCCCGATCACGCGGCGGTGCCCGCGATCCAGCAGGAACCGCGCGGCCTCCGCGCCCACATCTTCGTCGTCGATGGTGACCGTCGAGTACTTCGTGGTCTCGATGGTGTTGTCCAGCAGCACCACCGGAATGTCGCACGCGTGCAGGATGTCCAGGTGCGCGAGGTCCGTCGTTTCCGACGAGAGTGCGACCAGTACGCCGTCCACCGAGAGATGCGTGCAGTACTCGACCAGGCGCCGCTCCTGCGCCACCGAATTGTCCGACTGGAACACGATCAGCGAATAGTCGTGCTCCTGCGCCACGCGGCTGATGCCGGTCATCAGCGACGGAAAGAAGAACATGTTCATTTCCGGCAGAATCAGCGCCAGCAGCCGCGAATTCTTCGCACGCAGGTATCGGGCGCGGAAGTTCGGGATGTAGTGCATCGCCTGCGCCGTCTCCCGCACGCGGGCCTTCGTGGCCTCGCTGATGTCCGGATGGTCGGCGAGGGCCCGCGAGACGGTCGGGAGCGACAAGCCCAACGACCGAGCGATGTCCTTCAGGGTGACGCGGCGTCCGGCCATCGGGAGGGAGACGGGGGGTGAAAGGCGCTAAATCCTCCATGAGCATCGTCTATCCCGCACATTTACGGAAGTTGTTGCGGTAATAAATGCGGTGCACTGCACATTCGGAGCGTAATCGGCGACCTTTCCTGTCTACCTATGACTATGGAACAGACCCTGAGCCCTTCGCCGTCCTTCGCCAGCCTCGCGCTGCACCCCAACCTGCAGCGTGGTCTTAAGGAGCTGGGGTTCGCGCGTCCGACGCCTATTCAGGCCGACGCCATCCCGCCCGGACTCGAAGGCCGGGACCTCTTGGCCTGCGCCATGACCGGCAGCGGCAAGACGTACGCGTTTCTGCTCCCCATCCTGCACCATCTGATGGCCAAGCCGCGCGGCTCAACGCGCGCGCTCGTGCTGACGCCCACCCGCGAGTTGGCGGCGCAGATCAATCAGAGCCTCAGCGATGTCGCCATTCACACCCCCCTGACCTCGGCCGCCATCTTCGGCGGCGTCGGCATGGGACCGCAGGAGCACGCGTTCCGCAGCGGCGCCGATGTGCTGATCGCCACGCCCGGACGCCTGCTGGACCACTTCCGCCAGCCGTACGCCAAGCTCGATCAGCTGGAATTCTTGGTGCTGGATGAAGCCGACCGCATGCTGGACATGGGCTTCCTGCCGGAAATCAAGAAAATCCTGCGCCATCTTCCCACGAAGAAGCGCCAGACGCTGTTTTTCAGTGCGACCATGCCGGCCCCGATCGCCGCGCTCTCGCAGGAGATGCTGAACAAGCCGGTGACGCTCAACCTCCAGCGCCAGTCGGCGCCGGCCAAGGGCATCACGCAGGCCGTGTATCCGGTGTCGCAGGATTTGAAGAGCGCCCTGCTGGTGGAGCTGCTCAAGCGCGGAGACATGCCGCAGGCGCTGGTCTTCACCCGCACGAAGCACCGCGCCAACCGGCTCGCGTCGCAGTTGGTCACCAACGGCATCAAGGCCGAACGCATCCACGGCAATCGCTCGCAGTCGCAGCGGACGCAGGCCTTGGCCGGCTTCAAGGATGGCGCCTATCAGGTGCTCGTCGCCACGGACATCGCCGCGCGCGGCATTGACGTGGAAGCGCTGGGCCATGTGGTGAACTTTGACGTGCCGGTGGCGGCGGAGGATTACATCCACCGCGTCGGTCGTACCGCACGTGCGGAAGCCACGGGCGAAGCGTTCACGTTCGTCTCGCCGGATGAAGAGGGTGAGCTGAAGCAGATCGAGCGCGCCATCGGCAAGCAGCTGCCGCGCGTCACGGTCTCCGGCTTCGACTACACCGCCAAGCCGCAGGCCAAGCTCGAAGTCCCGCTCGCCGATCGCATCGCCGAGATTCGCAAGAAGAAGTCGGAAGACCGCGCGCGTGCGGCCGCCAAGGTGGCGCGGCGCGAGTCGGCGCAGGGTGGCGGATCGGGCCGAGGTGGTGCCGCGAAGTCGGCCGCCAAGCCGGCGGCGCGTCCAGCGGCTCGGCCGTCGTCCCCTCGGTCCGACGCGCGTCCGGCGTCGCGTCCGGCGTCGCCCGCTGCTGCTTCCAATGCGTCGCCGTACGCCGCACCGCGTGGCGAAGGGAAGCCGGCCGGCGGCTCCGGTCGCGGCGCGCCGGCACCGCGCCGGGGACCGCGCGCCTCCTGAGCGCGCGGTGGGACCGTCGGCGCGCTATCCCATCCCGGCCGGCCGCCATCGGATTGAGCAGGTCATCGATCGCAGCCGGTTTCTCTGCACCATTGCGCCGGTCGCCTCGGTCGACGAGGCGCAGGCGTTCATTCGCGAGATAAGCCGCGAATTTCCCGACGCGACGCACAACTGCTGGGCGTTCGTCGTCGGGCCGCCGGGGAGCACCGATCGCATTGGACTCAGCGATGACGGTGAACCCCACGGCACCGCAGGGCGGCCGATGTTCACCGTGCTACAGCATGGTGGCGTCGGCGACGTCGCGGCCGTGGTCACGCGCTATTACGGCGGCGTGAAGCTGGGCACCGGTGGCCTGGTCAAAGCCTACGGCGGGGCCGTGCAGCACGCGCTGGAAACGGCGCCGCGTAGCATGCGGGTCACGCGCGTGGATGTCGTCGTGCGCGTCGGCTACGCCGCCATCAGTGCCATCCAGCAACTCTTGCCCGACGTGGAGGCTGAGGTGGTCGAAGAGACCTTTGGTGTTGACGTCCGCTTCCATCTTCGCTGCCCCGAAGAACACGAGGACCGCCTGCGGCGCGCGCTGATGGACCTCACGCGCGGACAGGCGATCCTCGAAGACTAGGGGCGCGTCTACGACAGCCCTTCGATGGTGCCGTCGGCCGCGAGGCGCATCCCTTCGGCGGCGGGCGTCTTGCCCAGCCCCGGCATCGTCATGATGTCGCCGCACTTGGCGACCACGAAGCCGGCACCGGCCGAGCCGTACACTTCGTTCACGGTGATGCGGAAGCCCTTGGGCGTGCCCAGACGCGTGGCGTCGTCGGTGAGCGAGTACTGCGTCTTGGCCATGCACACCGGCGTCTCGCCCATGCCGATGGCCTCGAGCTGGTCGATCGCGCGCTGCGCCGCGGGCGTGTAGTCCACCCCATCCGCGCCGTACACGCGCATAGCGATGGTCTCGATCTTTTCGCGAATGGGGCGCGCCGCGTCGTAGAGCGGCTTGAAGTCGGCCGTGCCCTCATCCAGCAGTCGCAGCACTTCCCGGCCCAGTGCTTCACCGCCCGCGCCGCCCTGCGCCCATACGTCGCAGAGGGTGACCGCCACGCCAATCTTGGCCGCGTAGTCCATCACCATGGCGACTTCGGCCGCCGTATCGGTGAGGCGACGGTTCACCGCGACCACCACCGGCACCCCAAACTGCCGCACGTTGTTGACGTGATGTTCGAGGTGCGGCAGGCCGCGCTCGAGCGCACCCAGGTCCTCCTGCGAGAGGGCGTTCTTGGGCATCCCGCCCTGCATCTTGAGCGAGCGCACCGTCGCCACCAAGACGGCCGCTTCCGGACGGAGTCCACCGGCGCGGCACTTAATGTCGAAGAACTTTTCGGCGCCCAGATCCGACCCGAATCCGGCTTCCGTCACGACGATCTCGCCCATGGCGAGCGCCGTGCGCGTGGCCACCATGCTGTTACAGCCGTGCGCGATGTTGCCGAACGGACCGGCATGAATAAACGCCGGTCCACCTTCGAGCGTCTGCACCAGATTCGGACGCAGCGCGTCCTTGAGCAGCAGCGTCATGGCGCCGGTGGCCCCCAGATCGCGCGCCCGAATAGGCTTGCGCGCCGCGCCGGCGGTGTAGCCCACGATGATGTTGCCGAGTCGGGCCTCGAGGTCGGCGGCATCGGAGGCCAGCGCGACGATGGCCATCACTTCGCTGGCCGGAATGATGACCCAGCGTTCCTCGCGCACCACGCCGTTGCCGGTGCCCAGCCCGATGATGGCGTTACGCAGCGCGCGATCGTTCATGTCGATGGTGCGCGGCCAGCTGATGCGCTTGGGATCGAGCCCCAGCGCGTTGCCCTGATGGAGATGGTTGTCCATGAGCGCCGAGAGCAGGCCGTGCGCACTGGCGATCGCGTGGAAGTCGCCGGTGAAGTGCAGGTTGATGTCCTCCATGGGGACGACCTGCGAGTAGCCGCCGCCAGCTGCGCCGCCCTTGACCCCGAAGACGGGCCCGAGACTGGGTTCGCGCATACACAGAATGGCGTCGCGACCGAGCCGACGGAGCGCCTGCGACAAGCCAACGCTCACCGTGCTCTTGCCTTCACCCGCCGGTGTCGGGTTGATGGCCGTCACCAGGACCAGCCGTCCCTTGGGTGGGCGCGACGCGAGCGAGAGGGGCAGCTTGGCCTTAAAGCGGCCGTACTGGTCGATCTCATCCTGGCCAAGGCCGAGGTCGGCGGCCACATCGACGATAGGCCGCAGGCGCGCGCCCTGCGCGATCTCAATGTCGGAGGGAACGCTGGTGGGAACGGACGACGTCATGATAGCGGGGGCGTGGGGAAACGGCCGCAAACGGTGAGTGCGCAGAAGATAGTGCGCAATCGCGACCGCCGTAGTGCTCCCGCAGAAGGCGAACGTCATGCAAGTTGTCACATACCTATCGACGCCTGACTCGCGACCGGTCCGCCTCGCGCCCGATCTCTCCGGGGCGAGCCGCCGGTCGTCCGTTCCGATTCCCCCCGCTCGCCGGATATCCGTTGCCGCCCATCGAGACTCGTGGTGACCGCCTCATCGACCGCACGCCTGTCGTGCGCCTCACCGGGCGGCCCGTCATCCGCACCGACGTCATCGCGGCGGTTCGGCGATGATCGTGTCGGTGTTCGGCGCCTCCGGGCGCACGGGCAAGGCGTTCGTCAAGCTCGCCGCGGAGTCGGGGCTGTATGTCCGGGCGCATTATCGCACGGCGCCGCTCGAGCCCTCGCCCGATACGGTCACGGTGGTGGTCGGCGCCCTCACGGACCCGACGGCCGTGCGCGAGGTGCTGCGTGGTGCAGATGCGGTCGTCGTGCTCCTCGGCCCGCATCCGTCGGCGCATCGCGTGTTTTGTGCGACGGCCACCAAGGCCATTCTGGCGGGGATGGCCACGCAAAACGTGCCACGCATTCTCTGTGTGACCGGCGCCATGATCGGTGAACGGCCCAGCAATGTCTCGCTCGCGCTCAAGCTGATGTCGTTCGGCGCGCGTCGCACCGAGCAGGGCGACACGTTGGCCGACCGCGACGCGCAGGAACGCGCGGTACGCAGCAGCCCCGCCGCGTGGACGATGGTCAAGCCGGCCACTCTGACGGATGGTCTCGGCACCGAGTTCGAGGCCGGTCCCGCCGTCTCGGTAGGCCTCAGCAGTCGCTGCACGCGGCTCTCGCTCGCGACGTTTCTGGTCGCTGAAGTCACGCGGCCGCAGTATGCGACCAGCGCCGTGTACGTGAAGGACCGCTAGCGCGCTCATCGCGTTGGCGCTGGGTCTCTCGTGTTGTCTTCACCCTCTTCCGTATCCTGTCCATGACCGAAGTCCGCAAGCTGTCCTGGGACGATGTGCCGCTCGAAGAACTGACGCCGCTGATCGGCCGTAAGCTCATCACCTCTGAGCGCATGATGCTCGCGCATGTCTATCTCAAGAAGGGCGCCCTCGTGCCCGCGCATGATCATCACAACGAGCAGTTCACGTACATCCTCTCGGGGGCGCTGCGCTTCTGGATTGGTGAGCATGCGGACGCGCCGGGCGACACGTTCACGGACGTGCATGCGGGCGAAGTGTTGGTAATTCCGAGTCACGTGCGTCACCGCGCCGAAGCGCTGGAAGACACGCTCGACGTGGACGTGTTCAATCCGCCGCGTCAGGATTGGCTGGACGGCAGCGACGCCTATTTGCGCGGGACGAAGTAGCCATGGATCTCGGTCTGCGTGGCAAAGTCGCCCTGGTGTGCGGGGCGAGCAAAGGCATCGCGTACGCGACGGCCGAGGAGTTCGCGCGCGAAGGGTGCCAACTGGCCATCTGTTCGCGTGATGCTGACGCCATCGGTGCGGCGGCGGCAAAGCTGGAAGCGATGGGCGCGCCGGTGCTCAGCATGGTGGCGGATCTGTCCACCACCGAGGGATTGGAACTCGTGGTGCGCGAGACCATGGCGCGCTACGGACGCGTGGACATCCTCGTCGCCAACACTGGCGGACCGCCAACGGGCGCGCCGATGGCGCACGACTGGGCGGCGTGGACCCGTGCCAGCGAGCTGCTGCTGCGGAGCGTCGTCGAGCTCACGCGCGCCTTCGTGCCCGGTATGCGTGAACGGCGCTGGGGCCGCGTGATCAGCATCACGTCCAAGGCAGTCAAGGAGCCGGTCACCGGGTTGGTGCTGAGCAACAGCATTCGCGCGGCGGTCACGGGATACCTGCGGACGCTGGCCAACGACGTGGC
Source organism: Candidatus Kuenenia stuttgartensis (assembly GCA_943330235.2). Classification (GTDB taxonomy): domain Bacteria; phylum Gemmatimonadota; class Gemmatimonadetes; order Gemmatimonadales; family Gemmatimonadaceae; genus Gemmatimonas; species Gemmatimonas stuttgartiensis_A. The sequence goes on along the minus strand of CALQGY020000020.1, from coordinate 8,590 downwards.
GCGCGACGGCGTGACGGTAAACACGGTGTTGCCGGGGTTCACGGCCACCGAGCGGTTGGATGCGCTCGCGGAGGCCACCACGAAGGCGACGGGGACCTCGCGCGATGCGATCTACGCCGGCTGGGTGGCCAGCACGCCCGTGGGACGGCTCGGTCGCCCCGACGAGCTCGCGGCCACGATCGCGTTCGTGGCGTCGGACCGTGCGGGCTTCATCACCGGACAAGCCATCCTCGTGGATGGCGGAACCGTCAACACCCTGCTGTAGTTGCTCCCTGGTGTGGTGCTGTCGTCGCTGTGCAAGTATGGCCGTTTTCGTCGTCTGACATCTTTATCCTCTTCATCGCGAGCATCGTATGGCCGGGATTACGGCAACCGAGTGGATCTGGAAGGACGGAAAGCTCATCAAGTGGGCCGACGCGCAAGTGCACGTATTGAGTCATTCCATGCAGTTCGGATCGTCCGCGTTTGAAGGCATCCGCTGCTACAACACGCCCAAGGGCCCGGCCATCTTCCGCCTGCGCGAGCATCTCACGCGCCTGGTGAACTCGGTCAAGATCTATCGCATGACGCTGGACTACAGCGTCGATGATCTGATCGCGGCGGCGCGTGAAGTGGTGTCCAGCAACGGACTCGATTCGTGCTACATCCGCCCCATGGTGGTGCGCGGGTACGGGGCGGCGGGCATGGTGCCTTTCGACAGCCCCATCGAGGTCTACATCCCCTGCTGGCCGTGGGGTGCGTACCTCGGCCCTGAGGCCCTCGAGCACGGCGTTGATGCGTGCGTCTCCACGTGGAATCGTATGGCGCCCAATACGGTGCCGTCGCTGGCGAAGATCGCCGGCAACTATCTGAGTGGACAGCTCATCAAGATGGAAGCGATGGCCAATGGCTACGCGGAGGCCATCGCCCTCGGAACGGGCGGCATGGTGAGCGAAGGCTCGGGGCAGAATGTGTTCCTCGTGGCCGATGGTGCGCTCATCACCACGCCGCTGGATGGCACGCTGCTGGGCGGCATCACGCGCGCCAGCATTATCGCGATCGCGCAGCGTGACGGACTGACGGTGCGCGAGCAGGCCATTCCGCGCGAAATGCTCTACACCGCCGACGAAGTGTTCTTCACCGGCACCGCCGCCGAGCTCACGCCGGTGCGCAGCGTCGATCGTATTACCGTGGGCGCTGGCAAGCCGGGCCCCATCACGAAGCACATGCAGAAGGCGTTCCTCGATATCGCCAACGGCCGCGCCGAGGATACGTTCGGCTGGCTCACGTATGTCCGATAAGCACCGGTGCCCTGAGGGCACCGGACTGCGGCGCGGGCACCGATCGGTGCGGAGCCTCGCGTGGCGCTGACCTCCACCGTGTACACGTTCGACATCACGTTGTCGAACGTGGACCGCGGCGTCTACGAAACACTGTCCCTGCGCGTCGCGATGCATCCGTCGGAGTCGGCGGAATATTTCACGGCGCGCCTGTTCGCCTACTGTTTGGAGTACGCGGAAGGCATTGCGTTCTCCAAGGGCGTGTCCGATCCGGATGATCCCACCGTGTCAGTGCGCGATCTGACGGGGGCGATGAAAGTCTGGATTGAAATCGGGGCGCCCGATGCGGCGCGTTTGCACAAAGCGTCGAAGGCGTCGCCGCGTGTCGCGGTGTACACGCACCGCGATCCGGCCCAGGTGCAACGCCAACTCGTGGGCGAGCGCATCCATCGCTCCAGCGAGATTCCGCTCTACGCGATCGATCGCGATCTGATCGCGGCCTTCTGCGAGCGGCTGGACCGGCGCATGAAGTTCACGCTGTCGATGACCGATGGCATGCTCTATCTCGATGTCGGCGGCACGACGTTGTCCGGCACCGTCGAATCGTGCGCGCTGCAACCGACGTAATCGCTTCCTCACGCCTTCCGGCCCTTCCCGTGAACATCGCGATGTCCCATCTACGTCGCAGTACCTGGTGTGCCGCCGTGCTCCTGCTGTCGGCGTGCGCCACCACGCGTCCGCCCGAGATTGCGTTTCTCACGCCATACGGGCCGCCGGTGTATCCGTTTTCGCCGGCCGTGCGGGTGGGCTCTATGCTCTATCTGGCCGGACAGGTTGGCACGGATAGTACGGGGGCGTTGGTGAAGGGAGGCGTGGAAGCGGAGACCCGGCAGACCATGCGCAACATCGCCGACGTGCTCGCCAAGACGGGATCGTCGATGGACCGCGTCGTCAAGTGCACCGCGTTTCTCGCCGACATGAAGGAATGGCCCACGGTGAACGTCGTGTACGCCACCTTCTTTCCGACACACAAGCCGGCGCGCAGCGCACTCGGGGCAACGGGGCTGGCATTGAACGCGCGTGTCGAGGTGGAGTGCATTGCCGTCGTGGGGACGTCATCCGGCGGGCGCTGACGCACCGAAACGGTCGTCGCCTCTTCAGGGTTCTCATGACACCGCTCCCGTTCTCCCATGCGCTCCGGCGCCTCGCGATGTGTCGGCTACCGCTTCGTCAGCTACCGCTTCGTCGGCTACCGCTTCGTCGGCTACCGATGCTCGGACTGTCGCTATTCGGACTGCCGATGCTCGCTGGCTGTGCGGTTATTCATCGACCGCCCACCACGTTGCCGCAGATCGCGCTGGATGCGGACGCGGCCGTCCGCACGGAACGCGCGACGCGCGATAGCGTCATCGCCCGCCTCGTGCGGCGCGCGGTTGTCCGTGGGGATGGCACGCTGGATGTGCTGATGCTGTCCGGCGGCGGGCAAAACGGGGCGTTTGGTACGGGCTTTCTTCGCGGATGGCAGTCACGCCCCGATGCGCCCATGCCCGCGTTCGATTTGGTCACCGGCATCAGCACCGGAGCGCTGCAGGCGCCGTACGTGATGCTGGGCACGGCCGCCGCCATGGATACGCTGACCGAGTTGTATCTCCACGCCGAAGAGCGCGTGGCGCCGTCCATCGACTGGTTCTCGCTCGTGCGTCGCACCGGCGGGTTGGTGAACACCGCCCGATTCGATCGGGCCCTCGCGGAAAGCGTCAGTGGCCCCTTTCGCGACAATCTGCGGCGCGCGTTCGACGCCGATCGACAGATTGTCGTGGGGACGACCGATTTTGATCTCGGGACCGGACGCACCTGGTCGCTCAGCGACGCGCTGGACACGACGACGGCCGGACTGACGCGCACGCGGCAGCTGCTCAAGGCCGCGACGGCCATTCCGGGGATCTTTCCGCCGGTGGTGATTGATGGGCATGTGCACGGTGATGGCGGTGTCATCACCAACGTGCTGCCGCTTCTGGACTTCGCGGACTACCAACGGCTCGCGGCCGCGCTGGCCGCTCGCGGTCTGCGCGACGTGACGGTGCGAGTCTATGTGATCATGAATCTCATGGCGTATCCGGCGTTGCGCGTGGTCGACCCCGCCAGCATCAAACAGATTGTGGCGCGGACAAACGTGCTGCTGTTCTATGCGCATCAACCGCAGACGCTCGAACTGCTGGATCTGCTCTCGCGCGCCGTCAGCCACGGCGTGCCCGGCCTGCGGGTGGAGTTCCACGTCGCCACCATGCCTGCGGATCTGTGGAACGTGCCTGGGTCGTCGGCGCTGTTCAACGGGGCGTTCAGCAAGCACATCGACGCCCTCGGGTTTGCCAAGGCCCGGAGCGCCACGCCGTGGGACAGCATTCCGTCGGCGTTTCAGCGACCACCTGACCCGAAGCGCTAATCCGTGCACGCCTCACTCGTCGACATTCGCCACGCCTCCGTGCTGGACGCGGCTACCATCGCCGCGTTCGCGGCGCGTCAATTCGCCGAGACGTTTGGCCCGGACAATGATCCCGCTGACATGGCATTGTATCTCGACTCGGCCTTCAGCGATTCGCTGCAGCGGAGCGAGCTCGAAGATCCGGAGCGCGTCTATCTGCTGGCCTATCAGGGCGACACCCTGGCGGGATACGCGCTCGTGCGCATGGGTTCTGAGAACACGCACGTGACGGGCGCGGCGCCGGCGGAGATCCAGCGATTCTATGTGGACCGGGCGCACCATGGACACGGGGTGGCGGCAACGCTGATGGCGCAGTGCACCCATGTGGCCGAATCGCGCGGCGCTCGCACCCTCTGGCTAGCCGTTTGGGAGCGGAACGCACGCGCGATTCGATTTTACGAGAAGATCGGTTTTGTTGATGCCGGTGTGCACACGTTCCAGCTGGGGAACGATCTGCAGCACGACCGGGTGATGATGCGGACCCTGCCTCAGCCCTTCTGACGCGTCTGCGGTGGCGGATCGGAGTTCTTGAGCTGCTTCATGGTGGTGGGCATGTGCTCGGTGCCCCGGTGACACATGACGCAGGTGGAGCGAATGTAGGGCTGATCCAGCCCTTTGTTCTTTGAGAGCTCCTTATTGATGGTCTGCGTCATCTGCTCCATCAGGCGGGAGATCTGCTTCTTTTTGGGGCTGTCGTCCGCGTAGTCGACTTTGAGCACCCCGCCCACGTTGGTGTTGGCGTGGCAGCCCGTGCAGGTCGCGCCGACGCTGCGGCCGTACTGCTCGTCCATCATGACGAGGAAGTCCTTGACGGGCATGTTCTTGCTGAACTTCACGTTCTTAAAGACCGTGCCGGCCGGCTCGTTCTCGCGTCCTGCGACCGTGGCGAGGACCTCGGCCATGAGGGCCTTTCGCACCGAGTCCTGACGCTCCCAGTTGGGCGGTGCCGGCGCGCGCCGCACCGTCGCGACGCCCTGCGGCGGACGGGCCCCTTCGCCACCGCGGCCACCTTCACCCCCGGGGCGCTGCGCCGTCGCGGGGGCCGCGGCGGGTGTGGCCGGCGCGTGCGCGCAGCCGACGACAGTGCCAACGACGACGAACGCGATTGCTACGGACCACGACCGCATGCTGCCTCCACGAGATTTGACGGGCTACGCGAATGTCTGCCGGACGGGTGCGGCATCTTCGTAAAAGTACGCAGTCATCTAGGATTCTGCTGACAACATCGGGCATGCCCCCGGCGTGCCCAATGCATGCTGACGGCGTGCGGCCAACGATTATCGCTTTTTGGCCAGAATGGTGCCGCGGCAGGTGATGGCGCCGCAGGAGCATGGGAAGCGCCGCTTGGCCGCCGGCGTGTGTCGTTCGGCGAGCACGTAGGCGTAGTCGTACACGAGCTCTTCACCCGGCTCGATATCCAGCAGCGTTTCGATCCAGATACGGCCGTCCTCGATGACCGCGTCGCAGTTCGGCGCGCATGAATGATTGAGAAAGCGCGCGTCGTTGCCGTTGACGGCCGCATCCACCACGACCTCGTCATCGATGGCGAAGAGATAGGTATGGTGCCGCGCACCCGGTGCGTCCGGGTATCGCGCGTCCGACTGGGCGGGCGTAATGCGCTCGCCCGCGTACTCGATGAGTCGCGTGCCGGCGGGGATGTGGTGCGTGGCAAAACCGCCCATGCCCTGGATGCCAGAGCGGCGGATTTCGAAGACCGGCGGGTCGTGAAGGTGGGCCATATCGCAAAATAGATGAGGGAAATGTGCCCGACGGGGGCTGTTCGGGACATTCGAGGGGTCCGACCCACTAGATTTCTTATATTAAAGGAGGGTTCCATGACCCGTACGTTGCCAATAGCCCGCGACGCGTTCATCACCGCGATGAACCGGGATACCGCAGGCTCCGATCGGCCCCGCTATGCTGCTGTGCTCGATGCGCTCATCGAGTGGAGCCTGGCGCGCCCCGAACAACTGCAATTCCGTACCGACGAATCTGCGTCGGGCGTTGTGAGTTTTCAGCGTGTTGGTTCGAACGCCGTGTTCTGGGCCGCTCGCCCAATGCGTGGCAGCGGACCGAAAATCGAATTTTTGCCCCGCGCTTCGGCGCTGCTCACCGCTGAAAAGCGGGCCGCGGCCCGTGACGCGCTCAACGGTTGCACCCGCGAGTTGCTCGACGAAGATGACCGCCTGGCCATCACGTTCGGCGCCCTCAAGAATCAAACCGCACGCGAGACGGTGTTCTCGCTGATGGACGACCTTCTCCAAACCACGTGAACGAAACACTCGAATCGCCCGATCGCGGATTCGCTTCGCTCGGGATTGATGCTCGGGTTGCCGATGCGCTGGCTGCGCTCGGATACGAAGAACCGACACCTGTCCAGCGCGCTGCCATTCCGCCCCTGCTGGCCGGACGCGACATCCTCGCGCAGGCTGCGACCGGCACCGGCAAGACCGCAGCGTTCGCGCTGCCGCTGCTGCATCATGTGTCGCCCGACGCCAGACCCAACGAGCGTACTTCGGCGCTCATCCTCTGCCCGACGCGCGAGCTCGCCATGCAAGTGGCGGAAGCGGTGCACCGCTATGGCAAGCCCATGGGCGTGCAGGTGCTCGCCATCTATGGCGGCGCCTCGATGGACACCCAGATCCGCGCGCTCAAGCGCGGCGTCGACGTCGTCGTGGCCACCCCGGGACGCGCGCTCGATCACATCCGTCGTAAGACGCTGCAGCTGGGCTTCCTGAAGACCGTCGTGCTGGACGAAGCGGACGAAATGCTGGACATGGGTTTCGCCGACGAGCTCGAAGCGATTCTCGAAGCGACGCCCAAGACGCGGCAGACGGCGCTGTTCTCTGCGACGCTGCCCCCTCGCATCGCGTCCATCGCCCAACGGCAGCTCAACAACCCGGTCACGGTCCGCATTGACCGCGAGCTGGTGCCCGATGGTGAGTCGGCTCGTGTGCGTCAGGTGGCGTACATGGTGCCGCGCGCCCACAAGATGATGGCGCTGGCCCGCGTGCTCGATCTCGAGCATCCGACGTCGGCCATTGTCTTTTGCCGCACCCGTACTGAAGTGGACGAGCTGACCGAAACGCTCATTGGCCGCGGTCTGCGGGCGGAAGCGTTGCACGGCGGTCTGTCGCAGGATCAGCGCGACCGCGTGATGAACAAGTTCCGCGCCCGCAAGACGGACCTGCTGATCGCCACGGACGTGGCCGCTCGCGGCCTCGACGTGAAGCACGTCTCGCATGTCGTGAACTTCGATGTGCCGGTGGATGCGGAGTCGTATGTGCATCGCATCGGCCGGACCGGACGCGCAGGGCGTGAGGGCGTGGCCATCACGTTCGCCGAACCGCGTGAACATCGTCTGCTGCGGAACATCGAGCGGATGACCTCGCAGCGCATTGAAATCGCGACCGTCCCCACGGTGGCCGACCTGCGGTCGCGCCGTCTGGAGATGGCGCGGGCCTCGCTGCGCGAAGCCATTCTCGAAGGCGATTTCCAGCCGTTCCACAGCATCGTGGAATCGTTGGCGGAAGAGTTCGATGTCATGGACGTCGCTGCGGCCGCCATCAAGATGCTGGAAACCCGCGACGAGTCTGACGAAGCGGACATCCCCACGGTGGCGCCGCGTGTCGAGCGTCCGGGCAGCACCGACGATCGTCGTCCGGCGTTCCGCGCCCGTGGCAACGAGCGGGCCAGCGAGCGTCCGGGTGACCGTCCGGCGTTCCGTCCCGACAGCCGTCCTGATACCCGCACCGATGGTCGTCCGGAGCGCCCGACCACCGGGAAGCCGGCGCCCAAGGCTGGGGCCAAGGCGGGGGCCAAGGCGCGCGAAACGCCCAATTGGACCGTCGCACGCCTGTGGGTGGGCGCGGGCCGTAAGGCGAAGATGCGCCCGGGTGATCTAGTGGGTGCCATCGCGAACGAGATGGGCATCGACGCCGGCTCCATCGGCGCGATTCAGATCACGGACGCGTATTCCACCGTCGAAGTCCCTGAGGATCTGGCGGACGATATTGTGTCCGCGCTCAAGGCCACCAAGATCAAGGGCATGAAGGTGCCCGTGCGCCGCGACCGGACCAAGTAAGCGCGATCAACGGACCAACCGCGCGTCGGCCAGTCCGGCGCGCGGTTGGAGCGCGAATTAGATGGCAGGAACAACGGCAGGCATCGATGCATCGGTGCCTGCCGTTGTCGTTGTGGCCTCCGCGCGGTCGGCCGCCGACCACGGGGTGCGGCGCACGAGCAACGCTCGCACATGATCGCGCTGCAACTGGTACAGCCAGCCGCCGAAAATGGCCGCGCCGACGGTAAAGACCACCATCAGCGCGCTGGCCCGATACGCGGGGTGCGCCCCGCGCGCCAATTCCAGCACCAGCGACAAGCCGCCGCCCCAGAGCGCCACTCGGCCGGCAATCTTTCCATAGGGCTCGAGATCGCGGCCGTGGTATTCGGCAATCACGTAGCCGACGAGCGTAAACGCGGCCACATGCTCGAGGGCGACGAAGATGTCGCGCGTCGTCGACTCCTGATCGGGGAGCAGCGCCCACATACCCACCCAGCTGCCATCGGCCGCGTCCAGCGGCCACAACGACGACAGCGCGAGATACGCCGCAAAGAAGGGCAGCACGAGACGCAACGTGGGGAGTTCGAAGCGACGCGAGGTATTCCGCGCCCGATAGCGCGCCGTGGCCGCCCGACGCAGCCACGCCGCCCCCATCGCGACGGCAACGCCGGCCAACAGCAGATCGCGATCACGAATGGTGCCCGGGAGCAAAGCGACGACATACCAGCCCAGCACCGCGACCAACAGCCAACCGCGATGCAGCTGGCGATCGGGCTCGATGTACGC
>CALQGY020000019.1 GCA_943330235.2 Candidatus Kuenenia stuttgartensis | reverse complement strand
GCTCGCCGCGTCTTTCTCGTGCAGCACGCCATCGTCAATCACAAAGGTGCTCGCGCCCTCTACGCCCAGCGCCTCGTCGCCAAGGGTGGCGGGTTTCGCGCCGCGACCCTGATGTCCTGGGCACCCGACCGGCTCGCAAAGGAAATCGTTCGGCTCAACGCCGAAACCGCGCAGGATGAGCTCGAGCTGCTGCAGCTGCTCTATGTGGACGTGGATCCATCCATCCAGATCACGTTCCTTGAGGCCGCAGGCGTCGGCCACGAGAACGGCGTGATCAACGAGGGCCTTGAAGCGCCGTTCGCGTCGACGGACGCGGTCGCTCAGGGAGCGGCGGCGGTGCTCGCCGCACATGGCGATGACGGACGGCATTACCTGCAGGTGCTCGTGCGCTACAATCTGGCCGCGTGGCCGGGTCTCGAGAGCGCCGTCGCCTGAGCGGACGCGGACCCGCGGCGCCCAGCATTGCCGCTAGGGCGCCTGCACCCGTTCGTCGAAACGCACCATCAGGAGCCGCACCGGCAGCCGAGATCCGTCGGCCGGTGCGTACGTGTGCGGCTCCGCACTCCGGAACACCATGCTCTCGCCCGTCTCCAGCGTCGTGGCGGTGGCTCCCACCGTGATCATCGCGGTGCCGTCGAGGACGTAGACGAATTCCTCACCGGGATGCTGGCGGGTCACGCTACTCGCGTAGACCTCCATGATGTTCGACAGCAGCTGCCCGTCGCGCAGTCGCGAGGCCAGCACGACGATGGGCGCCACAACACCTTGAGCGGCAAACGCCGCGCGCTCGTCGGGGGTAAGCGGTCGTTCCGCGCCACCCAACGCGCCGGCCCCAAAGTCTACGAGGTCGTACCAGCGATCATCCCCTAGGCGATGGACCGCCAAGCGATCGTCGTTGGCCCCCTCGGGATCGCGCAGGCGCGCGACGTGCAATCCGAGGGCCGCGCACACCTTCACGATGGTCATCGCGTAGGTGCCGCCCCCCTGCTCCAGCCGCACGATCGAGGATTTTGAGAGGCCCGCCGCTTCGGCCAAATCCCGAATCGATCGCCCCTGACGCGTTCGCGCTCGGCGCAACCGATCACCGAGCATTTCCGGTGACAGGCTCGCCATGACGCGCGCCGCTTCCTGCTCCTGCTGACGGATCGTGGACACGGGGTTCGAGGGGCCGGGTTACCGCATCCCGAACATGCCACCGCCACCGCCGCCGAACGGCATGCGGGGCATGCCACCGCCCTTACCGCCGCCGGCACCGCCGCCACCACCGAATTTCTTCATCATCTTCTGCATCTCGCGGAACTGCTCGAGCAACCGGTTGATCTCGCTCACCGGTCGTCCGCAGCCCTTCGAGATGCGCGCCCGGCGCGATCCGTTCAGCAACTCCGGCTTCTTGCGCTCGGCCGGCGTCATGGAGAGCACGATGGCCTCAATGTGCTTCATGCGCTTCGGGTCCATCTTCACGTCTTTGAGCATCTTGCTGTTCACGCCCGGGAGCATCTTCAGCAGATTCTCCATGGGGCCCAGCTTCTCCATCTGCCGCATGGCCGAGAGGAAGTCTTCCAGGTCCATGCCTTCCTTGCGGACCTTCTTCTCGAGCTTCTTGGCCTCGACCGCATCGAACGATTCCTGCGCCTTCTCCACGAGCGATACGATGTCGCCCATCTGGAGAATGCGCCCCGCCATGCGCTCGGGGTGGAACTCCTCCAGCGCGTCGAGCTTCTCACCGACACCGATGTACTTGATCGGCTTCTTGAGCACGCCGTAGATGGAGAGCGCCGCACCACCGCGCGCATCGCCATCGAGCTTGGTCAGGATGACACCGGTGACGTTCAGCGCCTCGTTGAACCCCTGCGCGATCTTCACCGCATCCTGACCGGTCATACCGTCGGCCACGAGCAGGATTTCGTCCGGCTTGATGGCCGCCTTGAGCCGCTTGAGCTCGTCCATCATGTCAGTGTCGATCTGCAATCGACCCGCCGTGTCGACGATCACGACGCGCTCGCGCGCCCGCATGCCCTGCTCAATGCCCGCCTTGGCAATTTTCACCACGTCCGTCGTGGTGCGATCGGCGTACACCGGCACGTTGAGCGTCTTGCCCAGCGTCTCGAGCTGGTCGATGGCCGCAGGTCGGTACACGTCGGCCGCCACCAGCCGCGTGGTCTTCCCTTCGGCCATGAGCCGGCGGGCCAGCTTACCGGCGGTTGTCGTCTTACCGGAGCCCTGCAGACCGACCATCATGACGATGGTGGGCGGCACGGTGCTGATCTTGAGCCCCTCGCGGCGCTCGCCGAGCATCGACGTCAGTTCATCGTGAACGATCTTGACCAGCTGCTGCGCCGGTTGGATCGATTTCACCTGAAGGACGCCAACAGCCTTCTTCTCCACCCGCTCAAGGAACTCGCGGGTGAGAGAGAAATTGACATCGGCTTCAAGGAGGACGCGGCGGACCTCGCGCAGTCCATCCTTGATATCTGCCTCGGTCAGAACGCCTCGCCCGCGGAGCTTGGCGAAGACGTTACCGAGTTTATCTGATAGCTCGTCGAACATAGTGCTTCAAGGCTAACGACCGCCGCGGGTTGGTACAACCGGACTCACCCAATCCCTGCAACGCACGGCCGCTGGCAATCTGCACTGACCGGTTGGGCTCGCTATCTGGATTGGGGTGGGGGGGTGACGAAAGCCCGCTTCCCCGAAGAAACTTCAGAGGGGCGAACGCGTTCAGTTTGCGTCGGTCCTCTTTATCCTTGCGCAGTCGCTTCCGCCTCCCCCTTCCGTACCTGCCTGTGCCGTCAGCGAATTCACGATTCCCGGCGATCTCGATGCCTCGCGGTCAGCGAAAGGAAGAAATCCTTCGCGCCGAGTTGCCGCCGACCCTGCCCCTGATGGCGCTGCGGTCGACGATCGTATTTCCGCTCGGCACGATCGCGGTGCAGATGGGCGCGCCCGAAAATCTCGCGATGCTCCGCGCGCACGAAGAGTCGGGACTGGTCGTGGCACTGGTGGTGGCGGCGGGTGAGGGCGACGACGCCATCGACCCGCACAAGTTTGTGGGGCGCGTCGGAGTCGCGGCACGAGTGCATGAGCGCATCAATCTCCCCGGCGAGACCATTCAGATCACGCTGCAGGGATTGCGTCGCATCACCATCGACGCCATCGACCAGGTATCGCCGTTCGCGATCGCGCAGGTACAGGGCGCCAAGGAAACCCCCGCCGACGTCGACGAACTCGATGAGTTGGTGGCTCGCACCGTGACGGCCGCCGAGACGCTGGCGGAGCTGGTGGATCGCATCCCCAGCGAGGTACCACAGATTCTGAAGATGAATGTGTCCGATCCGGGGCGGTTTGCCGACCTCGCGGCCACGAACATGAATCTGCGCATCGCGGACAAGGAAGAAGTCCTGCAGCGCCTCGACATCGGGCAGCGCATCCGCTTCATCCTGTCGCGCCTCGAGCGCGAAGTGGCACGCGCCCGCGTGATGGACGACGTCAAGAAGCAAACGGAAATCAAGATTGAGCAGCACCAGCGCGAGTTCTATCTGCGCCAACAGCTGCGTGCCATCCAATCCGAATTGGGCGAAACCGATCCGAACGAGAAGGAAGCGGTCGATCTGCTTCGTCGCATCGAGGAAGGGAACCTGCCCGAGAAGGTGGTGCAGGAAGCGCGTCGTGAGACTGAACGCCTGCGTATGCTGTCGCCGGCGTCCAGCGAGTACCAGGTCCTGCGCACGTATCTCGATTGGCTGCTCGCGCTACCCTGGAATGCGCGGACCGCGGACGATCAGGAGATCACGCTGTCGCGCGTGGAAGAGGCCTTGGGCGATCGCCACTACGGGCTCGATGAGGCGAAGGAGCGGATCATCGAGTACCTGGCCGTGCGGAAGCTGCGCGGCGGCGATCCATCGGGGCCCATCCTCTGCTTTGTCGGACCACCGGGCACCGGTAAGACGTCGCTGGGTGAGGCCATCGCGAAAGCCATCGGTCGCGAGTTCTATCGCATCTCCGTGGGCGGCGTCCGCGACGAAGCGGAAATCCGTGGTCATCGCCGCACGTATGTTGGTGCGATGCCAGGCTTGCTGCTGCAGGCGCTGCGCCGCGTTGCCGTGAAGGATCCCGTCATCATGATCGATGAAATCGACAAGATGTCCAACGGGGGCAATTCCGGTGACCCCACCGCCGCGATGCTTGAGGTGCTCGATCCGTCGCAGAATACCAGCTTCGTCGATCACTATCTCAACCTGCCGTTTGATCTCTCCAGCGTGCTGTTCATCTGCACGGCGAATAGCCTCTTCGACATCCCCGGACCGTTGCGTGATCGACTCGAAGTGATTCGCATCGCCGGCTACACCATCGAGGAGAAAGTCGAGATCGCGCAGCGCTATCTCATGCCGCGCCTGCTGGCCGATCATGGATTGACGGTCGACGACCTCCAGATCGGTGAGTCCGTGCTGGGCTTCATCACCAGTCGGTATTCGCGCGAGGCGGGACTGCGCACCTTCGAGCGATCGATCGCGTCGTTGCTCCGCAAGCGCGCGCGCGCCAAAGCCGACGGTGACAACTCGTCGTGGGATATTTCCGCCGAACGCGTGGAAGAAATTCTCGGCGCGCCGCGCTTCACCATGGAAGACGCCGAGCAGGAACCGGAAATCGGCGCCGTTACCGGACTCGCGTGGACGAGCACCGGCGGCGATCTCCTCACCATCGAAGCGCTCCGTATGCCGGGCACGGGGAAGCTCACCGTCACCGGCCAACTGGGCGACGTCATGCGCGAATCCGTCGAGGCGGCGTTCTCCTTCGTGCGCTCGCGCGCGGTGCCCCTGGGCATTGACGACGGCGAGTTCCGTGAGGCCGACCTGCACCTGCACTTCCCAGCCGGCTCCATCCCGAAGGATGGTCCCTCCGCTGGTATTGCGGTCACCCTGGCCCTCGCCAGCGCGCTGTCGCGTCGCCCGGTGCGTCGCGATCTCGCGTTGACCGGCGAGGTCACGCTGCGTGGGAAGGTGCTCGAAATCGGCGGCGTGAAGGAGAAGGTGCTCGCCGCCTATCGTGCCGGCCTCCGCGAAGTGATTATCCCGAAGGCCAACGAGAAGGATGTTCGCGACGTGCCGCAGGAAGTGCGGGACAAGATGGCGTTCACCTTCGCGGCCACCATGGACGAAGTGTTCCATCTCGCGCTGCTGCCGCTGCCAGACGCGAAACATGCGGATCTCGTGCATGTCGTCGAGGACGCCGCGGATCTGCCCGCGGGGACGCGGGCGACGCAGTCGCCAGACGCAGTCGCCAGACGCACGCGCTAGACGCAGTCGCTAGACGTACCGGCCGATCACGTAGAGCAACACGCCGACCAGCCCGCCCACGATGGTGCCGTTAATCCGGATGAACTGCAGATCGCGCCCGATTTGCAGTTCAATCTTGCGTGACGTCGCATTCGCGTCCCACGCGGCAACCGTCGTGGCGATCAGCGTGGCAACTTCCTCGCGGGCCTGCTCGACGGCGTAGGTCACAAGGTCCACGACCCAGCCATCGACTTTCGCTGAGAGCTCCGGGTCGGCCAGCACTTTCTGGCCAAGCCCCGTGAGCCACCGCTCCACCTGATCGGGCTCGGTCGCGACGTCATCCGCCGCGCGCTCCGCGTAGTTCGCCAGTCGCGCCTTCACGTCATCCCACACGCTGCGGGAAAACTCATTCACCGACGGATGCGCGAGCAGGTCAAGCTTCATCTGCTCGGCCTTCGCGATCACCTCGGGGTTTTCGCGCAGCGACAGAACAAAGCGATCCACCGCATCGTCGTAGCGATGACGGAGCGGATGATTCGGATCGGCGGCGACGGCCACCAACGTCTTCTCGACGCCGCTGACGATCTTGTCGCCAAGGCGACTCTCCACGGCGCCGGGCACCCACCACGGGCTCTCCGCCTTGATGCGCTCGCGAATCACGCCGTCGTTCTCGTCGAGGAACCGCGCCGCGAGTCGCAGGGCGTCATCCAGCAGCGCCTGATGACGTCCGCCGGCCGTGAGTAGCCCGAACACCTTGGCCAGCAGTGGCGCCACCTGCAGCGTTCGCAATCGCGAGACGACCCCGCGATCGACTAACTCCTGCACGTCTTCGTCGCGCATCACGCCGGCGGCGCCCGACATCCCGCGCGCCACATGCTGCGCAAGGCGGCGACTGTTCTCCGGCTGCGACAGCCACAGCGCGGCGCGCTCCCCCAGCTTCATCGCCGCGAGCTTGCGTGCGACCACTTCACGCGTGAGGAAGTTCCGCTGCACGAAGTTGCCGAGCGCGGTGCCAATGCGATCCTTGCGCGACGGCACGATGGCCGTGTGCGGTATGGGGATCCCCAGCGGATGACGAAATAGGGCCGTGACCGCGAACCAGTCGGCGATACCACCAACCATGGAGGCTTCGGCGAATGCGCGCACATAACCCAGCCACGGGATCCGCGACTCGTACGCGCGGGCGACGACAAACACGATGGCGACGACGACCAGCATCAACGTGGCCACGCGCTTCATGCGGACGAGGCGGATTCGCTTCAGTTCGTCATCGGGCGTAATCCGCAGCGCGGCCGGCACGTCATCACCGATGGGCATGACCGTCACGCGCTCACGGGCTTAGCGCCCAATGACGAGCTTCGCCGGATCGATCAACGTCGTACTGACACCAGCGGGCGTATCGAGGAAGAACACCACCGGGTGGCCAGCGCGTTGCTGGACCGACAGCGTGACCGTGCGCGCGGCATGATGCTTGCCCACCGGCACATCCAGGCGGCGCGTCGTGACGCCAAGCGGCTCCTTGGACTTAGCCAGCTCGTAGCGAAGTCGAATCGCATCCGCGAGGAGGTCCATGAAGTCCGCGGCATCAACCGGCGTATCCCAGACGCTGGCCCACGCCACCGCATCCCCCTGCGGCAGGCGAATGGCCGCATAGCGATCGCCATGAATTCCAGAGGCGCCGCGCCGCGCGAGCTGCTCATCCTTGAGATGCTGCACCAGCACCAGTCGCGTCTCGAACTCGCCGAACGTGTTGCTGACGATCACCGTGCCGGCGGAGGGCGCGGGCAACGTGACCGTGAGCGGCACGTTACGCAGCGACTTGTCGGCGGTGAAGTACGCGTCGTCGTTCAGAATCTGTCGCGACGAGATGGGCAGATCAGTGAGCAGCTCCTTGATCGGACGCTTCTCGACAAACCGCCGCACAAAATCGGCGCCACCCAAATATGGAAAGAGCAAGCCTTCGCGCACCGCGCGCGGCGCCGATGCAAACACCGGCATGCCCGTCTGTCCGTCGCGAATCACATCACGGATCCGGTCCCAGCCGCCAGGCATCTTGAGCATCGGCCCGCTGTTCGGATCGGCCAGCAGTTGGGTGAACAGCGCCTGACCTTCGAGAATCGCCTGCGCCGATCCCTGACGGTCAGCATCGTCACCGGCCGCTTGGATCGAATCGATCTTCACGTACTGATCCTGCAACGCGTGCACGAGTTCATGCGTGACCGTCTGCGGCAACAATGCTTTCGACGCACCCTCGGCAACGTACAGCACCTTCGTCGCGGGATCGTAGTAGCCAATGATCTGCTCTTCGAGCAGCCGCTGCAGCAGCGCGCCGAGATCGAGCGTGTCGGGCGCGAGGCCGAGGACGCGATACACGCTTTGCTGTCCCTCCAACTGCTTCTTGGCGCGCTCGCTCGTGAGCTGCTTCATCACGAACTTCGCCACCGCATCGTGCGATCGTGTCTCAAGCTTGGGCGGCGTCTTGAACGTCAACCCCAACTCCCGCTCAATCTTCGGCACGGCATCCGCCACCAGCTCGGCGTACGGTCCTTCACCCTTCGGACGCGTCTCGCGGCAGCCGCCAAGACTCAATGCGCCCAACAGCAGAAGAGCCACCGACCGGTGTCGTGCGGCGAGGGGGCGTGCGACGAGAGACAGTGCGTGCGGCATGAGCGTAGACATCAAGTGGGAAAGGCGCGTTGCACATACCAGCCAATGAGGCGATCTCCCCAAAGCAAGGCCAGCATCGCAGCCGGCGCAAGGAACACCCCGAAGGGTACTTCAGGGAACTCGAACTCCGCACCGCTTTTCCGGTTGCGAAACCAAATGACCGGCCCGACGAACACGAGGAAGAACACCGCGCCGACGAACGCGCCGCCGATGATGGTGAGCAGCGCGCGCTCAGGGCCGAGTGCCGCACCGACCACAGCCATGAGGGTCGTATCGCCAAACCCCATCGCTTCACGCTTCATCGCCACTTCCGCCAGCCAGCCGATGATGGTGATGGCGCCAGCGCCGACACAGGCGCCCAGCAAAGCCGCCCACGGTGTCGCGAACAGTGACGTCTCGCCCACAAAGAAGTTCGCGATCGACATGCCGAGCATGAGGATCAGCCCGGTAATCGTAAAGCCGTCCGGAATGAGATAGTGCTTGGCGTCGGTCACGGCGATGCCGAACAGAATGCTGCCCAGGATCGCCACACGATGGGCCTCAAAGGTGGCGCCGTACGCGATGAACGCGGCCACCCAACCCAATGCCACCAGCAACTCCACCGCCGGGTACTGCATCGAGATGGGCAACTGGCAGCCGCGACACTTGCCGCGCAGCAGGAGCCAGCTGAGGATCGGGATATTCTCGTGCCACGCGATCGGGCGCTCGCACTTCGGGCACCGTGAACGCGGCGAGACCACGCTCAAATCTGCGGGCCAGCGGGAAATGCAGACATTCAGGAACGAGCCAATGGACGCGCCGATCACAAAGACCGGAAGCAGAACCATGACCAGGAAATCAGCGGTAAGTGGCAGCATGATGCGCAAGAAGTCCTGCAGGCGTTGGGGCCGGCGTCAGGCCGGTCGCAGCGCGTGCAGCAGAATGCCGGTGGCGACAGCCACGTTGAGCGACTCCGCCCCCGGCGCCATCCCAATGGCAACCCGGCGGTCCGCCCGTGCGGCCACGTGCGGTGAGAGCCCTGCCCCCTCGTTGCTCACCACCAGTGCCAACCGCACCGGCAGCGTCTCCCGAGAGGAGCCCTGCATCGAATCGATCACGAGTCCCTCCGTGTCCGCCGCCCAGCAGCGAATGTCATGCGCGTCCAGCAACGCAACGACCTCCTCCCAACTTGCTGCCAGCACGGGGTGCACGAAGAGCGCCCCCATCGTGCTACGGACGACCTTGGCGTTCCAGAGGTCAACGGTTCCCGGCAAGGCGATGGTTGCCGTCACCCCGAGCGCCGCCGCCGTCCGCACGATCGTCCCTACATTCCCGGGGTCCTGAATGGCGTCCAACAGCAGATAGCGCGCCGATCCCGTGCCCGGTACCGGCATCGGAACGACGGGAATCTCCGCCACCGCCAGCACACCCTGCGGCGATTCCGTGCTCGCCGCACTCGCGAACTCGCTCTCGCTGACCGTCTTCACCGGAATGCCACGTGCCTCGGCGGCGGCACACAGCGCCGCGCCACGCGGGTCCGTGGTGAGTTCGTCCGTGGTCAGGAGCCCTACCACCGACACAGACGACGCCAGCAGCGCCTCGACCGACCGAACCCCCTCGGCCACGAAGCACCCCTGTCGTTCCCTCGCCTTCCTGCGCTGCAGATCACGGGCCTGCGTCAGTAGCTTCACATCAGTTCGTCGGGGCCGGTGATCGCCCGGCGGCGGTGCGGATGGCTCGCAGCCATCCTTCACGGAACTTCAGCAATATGTGACTGCAATATGCGACAGGGAGAACCATTCGCGATGGCCGCACACCGCCCGAGATACCCCTTTCTTGCGCTGGGGATGACCCGCCGGTCGGTGAAGCGGGCCCTCCGGCGCCTCGCTCAGGTGGGAATCACCCTGGTGGCGACCACCGGCTGCCTCGCATCGACGCAGCAGGAAGTCGACCTTGGTGATCAGTATGCCACGCGGGTTGAGCAGCAGCTGCCGCTGATTCGCGATCCGGAAGTCGCACGCTACATCACCGTGCTCGGCGACTCTCTCGCGCGCGTCTCCGATGAGCGCGACCTGCGCTGGACGTTCAACGTGGTGGATGAGAGCGATCTGAACGCCTTTGCGGTGCCGGGCGGCCACATCTACGTCTATCGCGGGCTCATCGAAAAGTCCGCCACCATGTCCGAATTGGCCGGCGTGCTCGGCCACGAGATCGCGCACGTGACGCGCCGCCACAGCATGGTGCAGATGCGCAATCAAAAGGCGGCGAATATCGGCATGACCGTCGGCTGCATTCTGGCGCCGCAGGTGTGCGGCAGCGGCGTCGGCAGCGCGCTCGTCAACGTGGGCGGCGGCGCCGCATTCGCCAAGTTCAGCCGTGATGACGAGTCGGAAGCCGATCGCTACGGGGTGGCGTTCGTGACGCGCGCCGGCATCGACCCGCGGGGCATGCCCAGTATGTTTTACACCTTGCTGGCCGAGCGGAAAACCAACCCCCGCGGACTCGACAACTTTTTTGCGTCACACCCCGTCGAAGAGAGTCGCGTCGCGATGACCGAAGCGGAGATCAAGACCATCGATCCCATCGTGCTGGCATCACTCACCCGCGACTCGCGCGCCTTTCAATCGTTCAAGGCGCGGTTGAGCCAACTGCCGAAGTCACGCAAGTAACGGTCAGACACGCGTCGCGTACTGCGTCGCGTACTGCGGCGCGTACTGCGGCGCGCACCGCGGCGCGTACTGCTGCGCGTACCGCTACGGCAGACGCCGCACGAATTCCGTGACGAGCGACTCGAAGTCCTCGGCCACATCTTTGCCGGCCTGCATCACTTCCTCGTGATTGAGCGACTGCAGCGACAGTCCGGCCGCCTTGTTCGTGATGCAGGACACCGCCGCGACTCGCATGCCGATTGCGCGCGCTACGATGACTTCCGGCACGGTAGACATCCCCACGGCATCGGCACCAAGCCGCTCCAGCATGCGTACTTCGGCGGGCGTTTCGTAAGTGGGGCCCAGCAACCCGCAGTACACACCCACCTGCAGCGTCACGCTCACCGCACGGCCGGCATCGTGCAGCAGCGTCTGTAGCGCGCGATCGTAGGGCTCTGACATATCAGGGAATCGTTCATCGCCCGGCTCCAGCGGCCCGATGAGGGGATTGCGAAACATGAGGTTCATGTGGTCGGCAATCACCATCAGTTGGCCCGGCTCAAACGTCCGCCGCACACCACCCGCCGCATTCGAGGCGAAATACACCGACGCACCGAGCGCGTGCATCACGCGAACCGGAAACGCGGCCAAGGCGGCATCGTGCCCCTCGTACATGTGAAAGCGGCCCGCCATCAGCGCCACGGGCCGACCCGCCAGCGTGCCGATGATGAGCTGTCCCGCATGCCCGGCGACCGTCGCGGCGGGGAACCCGGGCACGTGCGAAAACGGAATGCGCGTTGCCCCTTCCACTCGGTCGGCCAATCCGCCCAGCCCCGACCCCAGCACAATGCCACACACCGGCGCCTGAAAATCCGCGCCCACGCGCTGACGCACGTAGTCGGCGGCGATTCGCGCATCGGCGGCCCCAGGCGTGGCCGGCGTTACCACGATGCTCTCCATGCTCCGGGGCGTGTTCATGCGTGCCCGCCAAACAGCAGGCTTGAGTCCGCGCCCGTGGCGCGCCCCACGGTGAGCAACTGCGCGATCTCCAGCTCTGCCGCGCGACGCAATCGCATGCGCTCGGCCAACGGCAAAAACGCCGCGTCAAACGAGGCGAGGGCCAGTTCAGACAGGTCCTTCAACCCGTAGCCGAGATGCTCGGCACAGCGCATGTACTCATCGGTGAGCGACACGCCGCTCATCAACCGGTTGTCGGTGCTGATCGTGACCACAGCGCCCATGGACCGGTATCGCGCCAACGGGTGCGCCGCGAACGTGTCCACCACGCGCGTTTGCACGTTGCTGGTCGGGCACACTTCCAGCGGAATTTGATGGTCGATCACATACGCTTCCAGTGCGGCATCTTCCTGCAAGCGCGTGCCATGCCCAAGACGATCGGCCGCGCACCGATGCACCGCGTCGCGAATGGACGCAGGCCCGTCGCCTTCACCGGCATGCACCGTGACGGAGAGATCGTTCATGCGCGCGAGATCAAACGCCGGCGCGTGCTCATGCGCCGGATTGCCGAACTCGCCGCCCGCAAGATCGAAGGCCACGACGCCGGCCCGCTTGTAGGCAACGGCCAATTCAGCCATCTCCTGCGAATGCGGCCACGGGAAACTGCGGAGGGCGCAGACAATCGTCCGCGCCACGGTCCCCGTCTCGCGCTCACCGCGCGCCATACCCGCGAGCACGGCGTTCATCACCTCATCGGGCGACAACCCGCCGCGCGTGTTCAGCGTCGGACAGAATCGTGCCTCGAGGTAGCGCACGCCATCAAGCGCTGCATCCACCACCAACTCGTACGCGATGCGATCCAACGACGCCGCATCCTGCATGACGGCCAGCGTGATCTCGAAACGCGCCAGATACTCGCCGAGGTTGTGCGCATCATCGACGCGCATCCATGCGCCAAGCGCCGACGCCGTCTGCGCCGGCAGGACAATGCCCTGTTGCTCGGACAGCTCAAGGAGCGTGGCCGGACGCAACGATCCGTCGAGGTGGCAGTGCAACTCCGCCTTCGGCATGGACTGCACGAGGCGCGTGAACGCCGTCAGCGTGTCACTCATGCGGGATCGTCCGTGCGCTCGCGCACCGGGACCACGCGAAAGATCGAGCCGCCGGTGAGGACGATGTCCGCCGCGACGGGGAGGCCGCGGCTGTCCGTCAGGCGCATACTCCCCGATACAATCGCGTCGGCCTGATCTGGGAACAGCGCGCGCACGGCGTCGAGCGCAACGGCCCCAATGGCCACGCTTACACCGCGCTCGTTCACATAGACCCGCACGTCGGTGGGGGTGGTCATCGGCGGTCTCCGTTGGAAATGTCTCGAATGCGCACCCCTGTGGGGGCCCGCATCGGTTGAACCTGTCGCGAAAGGTACCCAGCCAGTGAGTCGATGTCGCGGATGGCCAGCATCTCCTTCGAGATCGTCACCAAGCCAGCCGCGCTCTCCGGATCGTCCAACATGAAGTCGTTGATGATCAGGCGGTAAATGCGCGCGTCCTCCAACGGCTTCCCGTCGGCGGTGACAATGCGCGTCACGCGCGACCACTGCGGCTTTGACGGGTCGAAGTCCACCTGCAGTCCGCTCACATGCACATCGGGCCGCCCGCGCAGCACGCCGCGCTCAAGGGCACGCCGCACCTGATCACCGCGCAGGCGGAGCCGCACGAGCACATTGCCAAACGGCGAGACTTCATGCACGCCACCGTACGTCAGCGCGCCGGCGGCGATGTCCGCGCGAATGCCCCCGTTGTTCCACATGGCGAAGTCACCGTTCCCCATCGCCCGCGCGGCGTCAGCCACGATATTGCCAAGCGCGTACTGATTGCCACGGCGCGTCAGAGGCTCCGCGATGGTCGCCACGGGTTTGTCCATGCGCGACTGCACCGCGGCCACCGCGGCGCGCACCGTGGCGGACACCGCCGCTATCGCTCCGGCGGTATCGGCGGCCATCACGTCGCGCAACGTCGTGGTCGCGTCGCCGCCATCGAGCGGAATGTCGATGATCTGGACCGCCGTACCGTTCGCCGCCGGCTCAACCACCGGAAACCCGTTGACGCGGAGGGTCGCGTTCACGTGCGAGTGCCCAATCACCATCGCATCCGGATGTTCGGTGAGTTGCTGCGCCACCGTAATCCCCTCGCCGGAGCACACCGGCGGCTGCTCGGTGCCGCACCGGCCGCCATCGTGCAGTACGCCGATCACCACGTCCGCCCCGGCTGCGCGCAGCGCGCGAATGCGCTCACTCATGAGCGGGGCCGGCTCAAGAAAAGTCAGGTCAGCCACGTTGCGCCGCTTCGTGGACGTCGCCGTATGCGTCCCCGCGGCGCCAACGATGCCCACCCGCAAATCGCCGCGACGTACGATCGTATCAGCGCGCAACCACGACGGCATCCGGTTGCTGCGGTCACGCACATTCACGCCCAGCAGGCGGTGCTGCAACTCACCCAGCCGCTGTCGCAGGGTGTCCTGACCGAAATCGAACTCGTGATTGCCAAGCGCGCCGGCCGCCACATGCAACTGATTGAGGATCGCCACCGTGGGACGGCCTGCGTCCCAGTCTGAGGCGGGCACGCCGGTGAACAGGTCGCCCGCGTGCACCACCACGGACTGACAGGGCGCCGTGCACTCGAGCTCCGCCTTCCGGATGGCCGCCGACAGGGCCACCGCTCCACCACGGGCACGCCCATCGCCGGCCGCGCGCGCGGCCAGTGCGGCATGGAAGTCGCTGAACGCGATGATCCGTACCCGACGTCCTTGCCCGCTCGGTCGCCGCGAGCTGTCAACAGCCGAACGCGCGCCGGACGCCGACACCGAGGCCGCCGGTGCACCGCCGCCCGCCTCCGCCGCCCGACCTCGCGCCTGCTCCGCGTACGCGGCCGCCAGCGCGCTGGCCGGCTCCAATCGCCAGTTGCGCGTGCCGTAATCGGCCGGATCCAACACCTTCCCGGCAGCGGTCACTCGGCGCACCTCGTCGATGATCAACTGCCGAATATCTACATCGCGCTCGTAGACCACCGGCGCGCCGGCCAGCATGGCATAGCCGCCACCGCCGCTCGCACGATAGTTATTGAGCGCGAGGGTAAAGGTGTCCGTCGGCTGCACCGTTCGGCCGCCCACGCGCAGGCCGGTGACGCGCGCGCCGAGCGGTTGCGAAAGGTCAATGCCGTAGTCCGCGCCCGACACCATGTCGAAGTTGAAGCCGGGCACGTCGGTGTTCACGATGCCCGCGGCCGGCAGGCGTCCCGCGGCATCAAGCGATCGGTAATAGCGCGCCGAATACTCCAGAAACGCGCGTAGCTGCGCCCCTGAAATTTTGAGTGCGCGCAGCGTGTTGTCATACGGGTACAACTTGCTCAGCGCCGCCAGTGTGATCGCGCCCGTGTCGAGCGCGGCGTCCAGCGAGAAGGCGGCCGTTGCCGAGAGCTGCGCGCCGGTGGCGCGTCGCATAACCTCGTTCACCAGATCCGTGAGCGGCATGTCGGCCACCCGCGCGCTGTCGGCCGACCACCGCACGGCCGTCCGACCCACCGGCGCCATAGCCCACGCCACCGTCGCGCGATGCGATGCCGTCGTCGCGGCCAATACGGCGGGCGACTCCGCGTGTCCGGCTACGCGAATAGCGGTTCCTCGATGCGACACGACGTGCCAGTCGCCGTGCTCGCGCGCCACCGTCAGCGTGGCCACCCCCACACTCGCCGCCCAATTACGCGGCTGCAGTACCAGGGCGCCATTGATCGTCGAATCCACCAGTTCGCGATGCGAATGTCCGTAGACCACCAGGTCCACGCCATCGACCTCGCGCGGCACACGCGCCGCCACGTTCTCTGAGGGCAGCGTGGTGGATACGGTATCGTAGCTCGCCGCTTCGTTGAGCCCGGAATGCAGCAGCACGACAATCACATCCGCTTTGCGTCGACGGGCATCGGCCACCGCGCGACGCACGGCCGGTACGATGTCGCTCACCGTAATCCGCGCGGCGCGCAGGTTCTCGGCGTCCCACACCATCGCCCCAGGTGTTGTCGCGCCGACGATACCGATACGCACCACCTGCCCCCGTGCCACCTCTCGCGTCACGACAGTCAGTGGTGCCACAAACGGTACACTGGTGCCGTCGCTCACATTCGCCGCCAAAAACGGGAAGCCCGCCTGACGAATGGCGCGCTTGAGCAGCGGCACGCCGTAGTTGAACTCGTGGTTGCCCAAGACGGCCGCGTCATACTGCATCACGTTCATCGCCGCGATGACCGGATGCACGGGCGTGTCGCTGACCTTGGCCGCGACAAAGGTGAGGGGATTCCCCTGCAATAGATCCCCGCCGTCCACCAGCACGACGCGTCCCGCGTTGGCACGGCGGAGCGAATCGACGATGGTGGCGGCACCCGCCAAGGTGTGCGCGGGATCAGGCGCATTGGCGTAGTAATCCCACGCGCGCAGCCGTCCGTGCACGTCGGTGGTGGCGGCGACCACCAGATCAAACCGATCGGCGCTCTGCGCCGGCGCGACCGTCGGGCGCAGCGTCAGCAGGCCACTGCACGCCAGCGCGGCAAGCCCCACGCGCATCCCCCATCCACGGCGGCTCCGGAAGCACACCGGCCCACGAATCAGTCGTTCCATGGGGGAATGCTAGTGGGCAAACCGCAATCGCTCTACCCACCGTTCGCGCGGAATCCGTGCCAGATGGCGGGGATTCCCCCCTCCCCTCGCCTGCCAAGGACCGCGAAGTTCCATGCATTCCCTATCATCGGTCCCGGCCACCGATACGCATCCGTTACACCGTCGTGGCAGGCCGGACATGACTCAGGAGCAGTTATTCATCGTGTCGTGGCAATCGATGTGCATTCGTGGAAAATCGGACTCGTGAAGCCGCTCATTATCGGCATCGCCGGCGGAACGGGCTCCGGGAAATCCACCGTCGCGCGCAAGGTAGCAGAAGCCCTGCCGGAAGCATCCGTCGCGTTCCTCGAAATGGATGCGTACTACCGGGACTTCCGTCACCTGACGCTCGAGCAGTTGCACCATGTGAACTGGGATCATCCCGATGCCTTTGACGTGGAGCTGCTGACCACGCACCTCGAAGCCTTGTCGCGCGGCGAGCGGGTGGAGATGCCGATCTACGAGTTCGCCTCGCATTCGCGCAGTCCGCGCACGCGCGCCATTCAACCGGCCGATGTCGTGGTGGTCGATGGGATCCTGCTCTTATCGGATCCCTCGGTGCGCGAGCTGTGCGATGTAAAGGTGTTTGTGGATGCCGATCCGGATATCCGATTAATCCGCCGCATTCGTCGGGACACCGCCGTCCGCGGTCGCACCCTTGAGTCGGTGTTGGAGCAGTACCTCACGACCGTGCAGCCGATGCACTTGCAGTTCGTTGAACCCAGCAAGCGATACGCCGATGTGATCGTGCCACGCGGCGGTAGTAACACGGTCGCCATCGAGATGATCGTGGCCAAGATCCAACGACGTCTCGACGCGCGCCGCACGGCGCGTGAGGCGTCACCCACGCCGCTTTTGGTTTCCGCCGTACCTACCGAGATCCCGTCCGCATGAATCCTGTCCCGCCGTCCGCCGAACGCATCCTCGTTGTTGATGACGAGCCCGAAATTGTGGCCCTCGTGGCCTACCACCTCGGGAAAGCCGGATACCGGTTGGCGACGGCGTCGACGGGACAGGACGCACTCGAGGCCGCCCGCCGCGAGCGCTACTCGCTCATCGTGCTCGATCTGATGCTCCCCGGCATCTCGGGCTTCGACGTCCTCGAAGCCCTGCGTGGCGACGAGAGCACGCGCGATGTGGCCGTCCTGATGCTCACGGCCCGACGCGAAGAACCCGATCGCATCCGCGGGCTCTCCCTCGGCGCCGACGATTATCTCACCAAGCCGTTCAGCCCGGCCGAACTCGTCCTGCGCGTCGGGGCCATTCTGCGTCGCGCCGGCAACACCCCGCCGGTCAGCGCCGACAGCATCGTCATCGGACCGCTCCGGATCGATCGGGCCGCCATGACCGTGCTGGTTGAGGATCGCCCGATCGAACTCACGCCAACGGAATTCAAGCTGCTGATGACGCTCGCAGAGCGCCGCGGCCGCGTGCAGGGGCGTGGCCATCTACTCGAAACCGTGTGGGACGCCGCGCCGGACATCCAAACGCGGACCGTCGACATGCACGTCCAGCGCTTGCGCACCAAGCTCGGTGCCGCGGGCGACTTGATCGAAACGGTGCGCGGCTTCGGCTATCGTTTGCGCGGGCCGTCGCCGCGCGGCGCCTAAGAGCGCCCGCATGCGTCTCGCGCAGCGCCTCGTTCTGAACACCTTCGTCATCACCACCCTGCTGGTGGCGATCGTGCTCTTCGCGGTCGAGCGGCGCGTGACCGAACGGGTCCGGACCGAGGGCGCCACCAGCGGCGCCGTCGCGACCGATGAGTTTCTGGCACGGGTGCGTCGCGACATCGTCGTCGCAGGGCTGGCGGTCATCCTCATCGGTGTCGGCCTTGCCCGAATTCTCGCGAGGCCCGTCGCACGCCCCATTGAGGAGCTCCGCGATGTCGCGCGCGCTTTGGCCGCCGGTGATCTCTCCCGTCGCCCCACTCTGACCGGCGCCGGCGAAATCGGCGATCTCGCCGACGCACTGCGCTCGCTCGCCGAGCAGCTCGACGCCCGCCGCCAGGCGCTGCGCGTGGAAGAGGAGCTGCTGGTCGCGCTGACAGAATCGCTCAACGAAGGCGTGGTTGCCGTGAACGCGCGACAGCAAGTGGTGCGCATGAACGAGACCGCGCGCCAACTGCTGCGTCTGCGCGAGCCGGTACCGTTCCCGGCCGAGTATCTCCCGCGCGACCGCACCTTGCGCGAGGCCCTGGCCGCCGTGTTGGCGGGCAGTGACGCCACGCCCGAAGAAGTGCGCGTGGACGACCGCACCTTGTCGCTGACCGCACGCCCGCTCCCAGCCGGCGGTGCGGTCCTCGCGCTGTACGATCTCACGCCATTTCGACGTCTTGAAGCCGTTCGTCGCGACTTCGTCGCCAACGTGTCGCATGAACTCCGCACCCCGCTCACCGTCATCACGGGTTTCGTCGAGACGCTGCAGGACGAGGAGTTACCGCCGGAGCTTCGGCGCCAGTTTCTCGGCATGGTCGATGGCAACGTGCGCCGCATGCAACGGATCGTGGACGATCTGCTCGACCTCTCGCGCATCGAATCCGGCGGCTGGATCCCCAACCCGATCGAGCAGGACATCGCGGCCGTCGCCACGGAGATCGTGGCACCGATGCAGGCCGCGGCACGCGACAAAGGCGTCGCCCTGCGCATCGAACTCGCCCCGAACGGCTCGCTCTACGCCGACTCCACCGCGACGCGACAGATTCTCAGCAATCTGACCGAGAACGCCCTACGCCACACAATGACTGGTGAAGTGGTCATCTTCACCGAGACCGAAGACGGCGGCACGTGGCTCGGGGTGCGCGATACTGGGATCGGCATCAGTGCCGATCATCTGCCCCGCATCTTCGAACGGTTCTATCGCGCCGATCCGGGTCGCTCGCGCGAAGCGGGCGGTACGGGATTAGGACTGGCCATCGTGCGGCACTTGGCGGAAGCGCATGGCGGCCGTGTACGCGCCGAGAGTGTGCCCGGTATCGGCACCACCATCGCGGCGTTCTTCCCGCGGCGCGAAAGCAGCGCTACGTAACGGGGGGCGGGTCGCTTGGGTCGAGGCGATCGTGCTCCACCACGGGTTCGGGCGCCTGCGGCGCCACCACCGCGCTGGCGGTTCGCGCGGCGGCCGTGCCTCCGCCCGCATCCGCACGGCGCGGGCGCTTCCCCGCGTAGGCCTCGGCGATCAACCGAGGCAGCATGACGCCCGAGGGCCCCTCGACCGCCAGGACACTGGGTCCTCGGCGCTGCCCCTCCATCGTGGGATTCACGACGATCACCGTCGCACCATGGGCCGCCGCGACCCACGGCAGAGACGCCGCCGGCTCGACGACATTGGACGTCCCCACCGAGATAAACACGTCACACGCCACGGCCGCGTTGCGGGCCGCCTCGTACAGATCCATGGGCAACGGCTCGCCAAACCAGACCACATCCGGTCGCATGAACGCACCGCACTCCACGCAGCGCGGCGGGACATCGGCCTGCTGATCATCGGGCTCGATGACCCCGGGACACCCCGCACTGCAGCGCGCGCGCATCAGCGAGCCATGCAGCGACACCACGTCACGATTCCCCGCCCGCTGATGCAAGTCGTCGACATTCTGCGTAACCAGCGTCAGATGCGACACCCGGTGCGCCAGCGCCGCAAGCGACAGATGCCCGGGGTTGGGCTGCGCCGCACGGACCATCGCTCGGCGCGCCGCATACCACTGCCACACCCGCTTCGGGTGCTCTTCAAAGGCCTGAGGCGTCGCCAGCTCCTGCGGGGTGAACTTCGACCACAACCCGGTCAGGGCGTCGCGGAACGTCGGGATGCCGCTCTCGGCAGAGGTCCCGGCACCGGTCAGAACGCAGACATGCTCGGCGGAGCGCAGGGCGCGCGCAGCCACCGACAAGGCCTCCGCACGGGTCTGCGGGTCAGTTGGCGGGGGCGATGCGACGCGGCGCGCTTGCACCACGAGGCCGTTGTTCGGGGAATGTGAGGTCATTAGGGGCGACAATACAGTCCGACCAGCGAGTCGGCAACGGGGGACAGGGTCAGAACTCGTTGCGAAAGCTCAAAAACTTGAAGTGACCGTCGCGCTCGAGGATCGTTCCGAAGAACCGATGGGTCGAGGTATCCCCCTTCGGCCCTTTGAGATCCAGCAGGCACCCGCCCCACAGCGTATTGCGCCCCTGCCGGGTTGGCGCAGCCTCACACCGATATCCCACCAGTCGCACGTGGATCCCGCCCGCGCGCCGCACCAGGCGAATGAACCCGGACTCGCTGGGGTTCTGGATGGTGCGCCATACCAGCGCCGGATCCTGGCTGTACGGCGGCTTGGTATTCGGCGAGTCGGGATAGACGAGATCTGCAAACTCCCGCGCCGTCACCGCCATCGCACGGAGCGCAGCCGAATCACCGGCGGCCAATCGATCGACAAATCGCGACACCAGCGAGTCCCGCGATCGAATCGCCGGCAGCAACGTCGTCGCTCGTTCGCCGCCCAGCACCGCGCGAAACCGACGCAACTGCTCTTCTACGGGCAAGATGGAGTCGATGACGTATCCCGGCAGCGTCCGATTGACGGAGTCCTGTCGCGCACGAGCCACCGAATCTCGACGCGCGGAGTCGAGAGCGCCCGCGTCCGCGCGCGCACCGGGCGCGCGCTCAGACGCACCGCCGCAGGCAGTCATCATCCCGACCAACGAGACACCCATCAAGACGGTCCCGACGCGCCTGATCGAGGAACCGCAGCGCAGCATGTTTGTCATCATAAAGAAGAATGTACGGATCTTACTGGGGAAAACGACAGACGGCCGACGCCCACACGGGCGTCGGCCGTCGTTTCACACACGCATCAGTTCCGTGCGTACGTAGTCCAACCCTGCCACCACTTCGTGCCCGCGGGCGCGACCGCGCCCATGTACGCGGTCGGCGTCACGAACGTGCCGGCCTTCGTGAGGATCTTACCGGCGAACGTCGCCATGCCACCCGTGGCAATCGGCGAACCCGACACCGGCGTGAAGTCAAACGCCGCCAGATTGGCCGGCGCCGTGCCGGTCGCCGGCAGCGCCGTGAACAACGACGTAGCGAGCGCGGTCGAAAGCGTCAGGCTGTTGCCCGCCAGATCGAAGGCATTCTGCTGCACCGCAACGCCTGGGGCCGTGACGGCCTGGAAGACCTGCGGCGTTTCCGTGAAGAAGTTGTTGCGCACCAGCAAGTCGGCCGTGGCAACGTCCGGAATCGACGCCGAGCCGGAGCGCGCGAACGTGGTGCTATCGCGCAACGAGATGCCACCACGCGCCCACCGCGCCAGCACGCCGTTCACGTAGTAACCGCCCGTACCACGACGCAGCATCATGCCGTAGCCACCACCCGTGCCTGAGCAGGCCACGTCACCGCACCCGATCAGCGTGAAATTGGAGACCAGCGGGATCGTATAGGGAGCCGTGTTGTGGCCGAGATCGCACCCCGTGCCATTGCACCCGTCGTTCTCAATGCCCTGGATGTCCACCGAGTAGAATCCGGCGCCCGTGCGCGGCACGAGCTGCACGGAGTTGTAACCGATCAGATACTGCATACGGCCGACCCACCCTTCGGACATGTCGAACATGTCGTCGGCTGTTTCAAACGCGATCGCGTGATCGAAGTCAAACCCGCCGCCGAAGAACTCGAAGGAATCGTCGAGGCCCGCCAGCGCTTCCACATACGACACCCGCGTGCCCGATCCGATCGCGGCAAACGTAAAGGCATTGAATTCCTGATCCACCAGTGTCGCATAGCCGGCAAACTCGACACGGACGTACTGCAACGTGCCAGAGTTGTCGGTGGCCACCGTACCGCCGTTGTACGTCACGAAGTAGTTCTTGCCGCTCGCCACCGTCGTGCCGTCAACGCCGGAGCCTTCGATGGTCACGTTGCCGCTGCGGCTGTCAATCGCGTTGCCGATGAAGAGCAGTCCGCCCCAGTCACCGGGCTGACGCTGACCGGCCACACGCGACGACGTAAACACGATCGGCAGTTCGGCCGTACCGACCGCCTGCAGCTTCGCGCCGCGCAGAATCCACAGCGACGATCCGACCGTGTTGAAATCACCCTGGATCTTGGTGCCGGGCTGGATCGTCAGCGTCGCGCCGTTGGCCACGTGAATGAAGCCCTTCAGCGTATAGACAGTGTCCGCGAACAGCGTGCGGCTGGCCGTAATGTCACCCGTGATGTCCGCCGTCGCGTTACCAAGCGCCAGCGTGGTGGCCGAGGCTTCGCTGGACGCGATGCTCTGCAGGCCGCCCTTCGAGGTGATCACCCGGAACCGGTACAACGTGTTGACCTTGAGGCCAGTGCGCGTCACGCTGATCGCGGCGGACGCGGCCGGCGCGGTGATCGTGGTATCGGTCGCGAACGTGCCCGACGCGCCCTCGGCGCGCTGCACTTCATAGCTGCCGTCGCCCACGACGCTCGTGAACGTGTACTGCAGCGACGTCGAGCCCTTGACCGTCACGCCGAGGCCAAGAATCGGATTCGGGGCGACTGGGGCGGTGGTACTGTCGCTGCTGCAGGCCGTCGCCATCGTGCCGGCGATGACGAGAGCGGCGGTAAGAATCCGACGTGAAGCTGACATGAGAATCCTCAAAACGAAGGGAGTGTGGCGCAGACGCGCACACGGGAAACACGATGACACCGCGCGGAGGAGCGAGCGCAAACGGAAACGGGACGAAGAAGCCGTGAAGCTCCATCGTCCCGTATAAGAACAGTGCCGTGTGACCGTTCTATATCGCCGCCGTCACATCCGTGTCACGAGCAGCGATCCATGCGCGCGCGATCATGACACGCGTGTCACGATCGCGACAGATCGCGACCTACTACGGGCGGAACTGGAACCCCGCCTGGAAGGTCCGGCCGGCGCGATAATACTCGCGCGTCACCGTGCCCTGCTGCGTCTGGTACGGCGCGTCCAACAAATTGCGGGCATCCGCCCGGAACGTCAGGGCCTCCGTCAGTCCGAGCCGCACGGAGAAGTCCATTACGTTGCGCGACTTCAGCACCACGTCCGGCAGCGGCGACTCACCGGCGACATCGATACGCTCACCCACCCGGTTGAACTGCAAGCTCGCCGTCGATCCGCCATTCTGCGTCGTGTAGCTCAAGCCCGTATTGAACACATACGGGGCCTGCCCTACCATGCTCCGCGTATCGTTCGTCAAGCTGGACGCCGCGATGGACGAGAGGCGGATCTGGCTCTGCATCACCGTCACGTTGCTGAACACCGTGAACGGCGTGAACACATTGCCAAGGAATCCCAGCGTTTTCCGCATCTCGACTTCGACGCCGAAGTTGTCCGCGCCGTCGGCGTTCGCATACACCACCTGACGGGCGCTTGAGGACGCGCGATAGACGCGCTCAATCGGATTCTTGAACTGCTTGGCAAACAACGCGACACTGAGGAGCTCACCGGCGTTGGGATAGAACTCCCAGCGCATATCGGCGTTCGTCACGTTGGTACGCTCGAGGTTCTCGTTGCCGGCAATGTCATCGCCGCCGACCACGTCGCGGCTGATGATCGGCGACAGCTCACGGTACTCGGGGCGCGCCAGCGTGCGCGAACCCGAGAAGCGCAGTTGCTGCGTCTCATTCAGCTGCACATTCAACGCCAGCGAGGGGAGCAGATCACCCCAGGCCTTCTTCGTATCCACTGCACGGCCAAGGCTCGACTGCGCGTTCACTTCCAGATGATCCAACTCGTAACGGGCGCCGGCGATCACACGGTACCGGGAGCCAACCGGAATCTCGGCCATCGCGAAGCCGGCCGACAGCTGATCGTTGGCATTATACGCACCGCCCTGCGACAGAGGACCGATGTCGAACACCTGCGACGCCGACTTCGCGTAGCGACCGTCAAACAGCGCCTCAGCGGGCAACTCACGGACCGCGTTCGAGATATTGCGGCCGGAGATGTTGTACGCACGGTTGTCGGCGCTGCGATCGGTGCTGCGGAGCAGGCCGCCCACCTTCACGGTGGTCTGATGGCCCGGGGCCCCAAGGGCATACGAGTACTTCACGTTCAACTCGCGGCTGTTCTCATTGAGCTGCGAGAACGTGCGCACCGCACCGCCGTTGCCGCTGCCAAACCAGCGATACACCGGCGTCGAGGTCGGCGTGTCCTGCTCGAGAATCTGCACGAATTCCGACTTATCCGGCTCGCTCCGCTGCACACCGCTCACCGTGCCGAACCATTCGAGATGGTTGCGCTCGTTGAACTGGTGATCGCCGGCCAGCTGGAACGAGTGCACGGACCGTTCGACGTACTGCATACGCGTGATCTTCGCGCGCGTCTCGTCGCTGGAGAACGTACCGGTCTCAATACGCGCCGTGTTGTCCGCCGTACGATTGTACAGGCCGTTGAGCGAGAGACGCGTGGAGTTGCCAAGCATCGTGCTGAGGTTGGCCAGGCCGCCCCAGAGCACGCTCTGCTGCGCCGTCTGCCCCGTGAAACGATCGGTTTCGATCGTGCTGCCCTTCACCGTGCCGCGATCTGCCAGCGCCCGCACCTGACCGCTCTTGAGATCCGTGCCCGACGAGAGCGTGCCCGACACCAGATAGCCCAGACGGTGTCCGAACAGGATGGGGTCGTTGCCGCCGAACGACATCGAGCCGTTCATCAACGGCGTGCCCGTCGAGGTGGTGGGCGTCCAGGAATTCCGGAACTGGCTGACCAGCAGGTTCTTGTCACCCTGCGTCAGGTTGAACCCCGAGAAGTTGCCGACATAGCGCAGCAGCGACGGCAGCTCTCGACCCGACTTCACCATGGCCATGCTCTCGCCGCCCACCGTGCCGGCGGAGAGCAAGCTGGCGCCGGTTGCGCCCGCCTCGTAGCCGCTGCCCAGCGAAATCGTGCCGCTGCGGCGCGCCGGGAATTCACGCGTCTTGATATCAACCAACGCACCCGAGAAATCGCCCTGCTGCTCGGGGGTGAAGGTCTTAATGGTCGTGACGCTCTGCAACAGGCCGGCCGGAAACATGTCCAGCGGCACCACGCGCTTCTCAGGCTCGGGGCTGGGGACGCGGGCCCCGTTCAGCGAGCTCGTGGTGTAGCGCTCGCCGAGGCCGCGAACAAACACGTATTTGTTGTCCTGCACCGTCACACCGCTGACGCGTGTCACGGCCTGGGCCGCGTTCGCATCGGGGCTCTTCGCGATCTGCTCGGCCGTGATGGAGTTCACCACACCCGTCGCCGTGCGCTGGCTATTGAGCGCTTCGCTGACGGTGCCTTTTTCGGAGGACGCAGAAACGAGCGTCGTCGCGAGCTTGAGCGTCGCGGCCGCCAACGTCACATCCTGCTCGAGCGTCTTGCCGGCTTGGAGAATCATGCCGGTGATGGTCTTGGGCGCGTATCCGATACGCCGAACCGCCAGCGTGACCGTGCCCGCCGGAACCGCGGTAATCGTGTAACGCCCGTCGACTCCGGACATCGCGCCGATCGTCGTGCCGACGACTTGCACACCGACGCCGGTCAATCCTTGGCCGTTGTCGCCGTCAATGATCCGGCCCACGATGCGCCCCGTCGGCGCACTCTGCGCCGCGGCCTGCGCTGCAGCGGGAAGCGGGGCCGCAAACAACAGGGCCACCAATGAGCACATCGTCCTGCTATGTAGAAAGCGCATCGTGCGAAGACTCGGTGTTGAGAGTGGTCTGCAACCGGCCTGCCCCTGCCGGTTTCCACACTACAGGAAGGATGTTCTCCGCCCCCTGTATCAGTCCCACGAGCGTTGTGTGACAAACGTGTAACGACGAGATGCGCCAACCTGACGAAATTGGGACATTCGGTGGCGCGGTCGTTACCGATCGGGTAACGGAACAGACGCGGTTGGCGTTCCGGTGCCCGCACGACTTACCTTTGCGCGTTGGACGTCCCCGAACGCCCGTGCCCCCTTCGGCTCCCCGCCCTCATGCGTTCTCCCCGCCGTCCCGTTCTCGCCACCTGTACGCTGCTCACGCTGCTGATCGGAGCCGCCTGCGGCGGTCGTGAGACCGGCGCCGGCGTCGGCGCGACCGCGACTGCATCGGCCAGCGATGGCGCCCGCGTCGATCTCACCGGCGCGGGCGCCACATTCCCGTATCCGCTCTACTCGCGCTGGTTCAACGACTACGCGCAGCGCACCAACGTCCGCATCAACTACCAGTCCATCGGATCGGGCGGCGGGATTCGTCAAATGCTCGTGGGGACCGTCGATTTCGGTGCGACGGACGTCCCCATGAGCGATCAGGAGCTGGCGCAGGCCACCGCGCCCATCATCCACGTGCCGACGGTCCTCGGCGCGGTCGCGATCACCTACAATCTCCCCGCGCTCACCAAACCGCTCCAGCTCTCGGGCGACGTGCTGGCCGACATCTTCCTCGGTCGGATTACCAAGTGGAACGACGCGCGCATTGCCGCCCTCAACGTGGGCGCGCCGCTGCCCGCCAGTGACATCCTCGTGGTGCATCGCGCGGACGGAAGCGGCACTTCCTACATCTTCACCGATTACCTCGCCGCCGTCAGCCCGACGTGGTCGAAGGGGCCGGGCAAGGGGAAGGACGTGCGGTGGCCCGTCGGCATTGGCGGCAAAGGCAACGAGGGCGTTGCCGGCCAAGTCAAGCAGATGGTCGGATCCCTGGGCTATCTCGAAGTGGTCTACGCGCGACAGAACCATCTGCCAGTAGCGCACCTGCGCAATCTGGCCGGACGCTTCGTCTCGCCGATGGCCTTCGAGATCGCCTCGGCGGCCACCAGCACGATGAACGGGACCGTGTCGTCCACCGACCTGCGGCGCTCGCTCGTCAACGCACCTGGCGATCAAGCCTATCCCATCGTGTCGTTCACCTGGATGTTGATCGCGCCGCAACGCATCGGCCCGGTCAAATCGCGTCAGCTCGTTGAGTTTTTGCGGTGGGCGCTCGGCGATGGCGGGGACATGGCCGGGGCCCTTGGCTACGTCGCGCTCCCCACCGTGACGGCCACGCAGGTCCTCAGCCTGCTCGAGAGCATGGCTGCGGCACCGACGCCCCCTCGTCCCGCGCGATGATCGCGCGTGCGCGCCCACCACTCGCGGATCGCATCTACCGGGGCTTCATCACCCTGAGCGCCGCGTTCGTGCCCGCCTTACTCGTCGCGCTGACCGTCGTCATCGTGCGGGCAGCGGCACCGGCCATCGGCGCGCACGGGAGCGACCTGCTCTTCGGGCAGGTGTGGGACGTCTCACACGGTCGGTTCGGGGCGCTACCCGCGATCATCGGGACGCTCTTGTCCTCGATACTCGCCCTTGCTCTCGCCACGCCGCTGGCGCTCGGCGCCGCGATCTTCGTCAGCGAGTTGGCACCCGCGCGACTACGATCACCCATCGCCTTCCTTCTCGACCTGCTGGCCGCGATTCCTAGCGTTGTCTACGGGCTCTGGGGATTGCTCGTGCTCGTCCCGTTTCTGCGCGCGCATGTGATGCCGACCCTGACGTCTCTCGCGGGGATCGTGCCCTTTGTGCGTGGCCCAGCCTACGGCCCGAGTCTGCTCGCCGCCTCCATCGTGCTGGCGATCATGATCTTGCCATACATCGCGTCAGTAGCCCGCGAGGTCTTGGCGGCCGTCCCGACCTCACAGCGTGAATCCGCGCTGGCCCTCGGCGCGACCCACTGGGAAATGATCCGTGACGCGGTCCTGCCCTATGCGCGATCCGGAATCATCGGCGGTGTCATGCTCGGACTCGGACGCGCGTTGGGAGAGACGATGGCCGTCACCATGGTCATCGGCAATCGCGCCGAGATCCCGGGATCGCTCCTGGATCCCGCCTACACGATGGCTGCCCTGCTGGCGAACGAGTTCGCGGAGGCGTCCGATGAGGCGCACCTCGCCGCCTTGATGGCCGTGGCCGGCCTCCTCCTGCTGGTCACGTTAGCCGTCAACGTCCTGGCTCGCTGGCTAGTCGCGGGCGTTCGCCGCGCGGACGCTCCGCGCGAGTCGACCGCATGATGCGCCCGCTCTCGCCAATCGAGCCGGCACCGGCAGCGACGACCGCACCGACGCGTCCGCGCCGCACGCGCGCGATGCCGCAGGCGATCGCCGCGCGGCGCCGCCGTGGCGTCGCCATGACCGTGCTGACATGGATCGCGGCGGCCGTCGGCATCCTGCCCCTGTTCGCCATTCTGCTCCATCTCGCGGTGGGCGGAGCCAGCGCGTTTTCTCCGTCGTTCTTCACCCGAACGCCCGCACCGGCGGGGGTGGGAGGCGGTGGGATGGCCAACGCCATCGTCGGTACCCTCATCCTCGTCGGCATTGGCGCCTCACTCGGTGTGCCGATTGGCGTTGGCGCCGGCCTGTTCGCAGCCGAGCGCGCGTCGACGCGACTCGCGCGGACGGTGCGCTTTGTCGCGGACGTGCTCAGTGGACTCCCGTCCATCGTCCTCGGCATTTTCGTCTGGGAATTGCTCGTCCGTCCGGCGGGGCACTTCTCGGCCTTCGCGGGTGGCGCGGCGCTGGGTCTGCTCATCATTCCGTTGGTCACGCGTGCCACGGAAGAGATGGTGAAGCTCGTGCCATCAGAGCTCACCGAGGCCGCCTTGGCCCTCGGATTCTCGCGGTCGCGGACGTCGCTGCTCGTGGTATTACGCACTGCGATGCCGGGGATTTTGACCGCATCACTCGTCGCCATCGCCCGTGCCGCCGGCGAGACGGCCCCGCTGCTGTTCACCGCGTTTGGAAACGCCTACTGGTCGCTCGATCTCACGCGTCCCATGGCGGCGCTGCCGCTGCAGATTTTCGCCTTCGCGCAAAGCCCGTACGATGACTGGCGTGCGCAGGCCTGGGCCGGCGCGTTGGTGCTGCTCTTACTCATCACGGCCATGAGCCTGATCGCGCGCGCCGTGTTCCGGGCCAGAACCCGACTCACCGCCCGCGTCGGCGGACGACTTCAACCCGACGAGCGGTCGATCCCCCGATGAGCGGCATGTCCACGCCCCAGATTCCGGCCACGCCGAAGCCGGCGACACCGATGCCCGTGGTCACCTTGGGTCCGGCGGCCAGCGAACCGGCGCGCACCGCGCCGTCGCGGGCGCCGGTCGTCGAGACCGTGGGCCTCACCGCGGTGTACGGAGGGCGGATCGCCCTCAAGGCGATGGATCTCACCTGCGGCGCCGGCCAGGTCACGGCCGTGATCGGCCCGTCCGGATGCGGGAAATCGACGCTGCTGCGGTGCATGAACCGGCTGCATGAGACGGTCCCCGGCGCCGCGGTCTCCGGCCGCGTGCTCATCGGCGGGGAGGACGTGTACGCCGCGACGACCGATCCGATCGAACTGCGGCGACGCATCGGCATGGTGTTTCAGCGTCCCACACCGTTCCCGACCATGTCGATCTTCGACAACGTCGCGGCAGGACTCCGCGCAGCCGGCATTGCCCCCCGCAACCGCGAGATTGCCGAGCGCGTCGAACGGGCGTTGCGTCGGGCGGGACTCTGGGCGGAGGTCGTGGATCGACTCGACGGCAGCGCGCTTGCGCTCTCGGGCGGACAGCAACAGCGGCTCTGCTTGGCGCGTGCCTTGGCAATCGAGCCGCAGGTACTGCTGCTGGATGAGCCCACGGCGTCGCTCGATCCCCTCGGCACACAGCGCATCGAGGAGCTGTTGTACGAACTGCGAGGCGATGTGACGGTCATCATCGTGACACACAACATGCAGCAAGCCGCGCGAATTTCGGACGTCACGGCGTTCATGCTCGACGGCATGCTCATCGAGGCCGCGCCGACGCGGAAGCTGTTCACCACCCCGGCCGACGCACGGACCGAAGCGTATCTCACCGGGCGGTTCGGATGATGGGGTCTCCCTCTGGTCCGACGACGGCTGGCCCGACCTCGGCGAACGCGCCAGACGGCGCCGCGCCCGCCCTCGGCACCGTGCAGTTCGAAGGGTTCTCCGCGTGGTTCGGCAAGATCACGGCGCTGCATGAGATTGATCTGACCATCGCGCCGCAGAGCGTCACCGCCCTGATCGGCCCGTCCGGATGCGGTAAGAGCACGCTCCTCCGGAGCATGAATCGGCTGAACGACCGCGTCCCGGGAGCCGCACACCGCGGACGATTGCTCTTGGATGGCGACGACGTCTTCGCGCGCACCATGGACCCGAGCGTCCTGCGCCAGCGGGTCGGCATGGTCTTCCAGCGCTCGACGCCGTTCCCCCGCACCGTCTTCGACAATGTGGCATACGGCCCGCGCCTGAATGGTCTGGCCCGCGGGACGACACTGGATCACGTCGTGGAGACCGCACTCCGCCGCGCCGCGCTCTGGGAAGAAGTGCGCGACCGCCTGCGCGAAAGCGCGCTCACACTCTCCGGCGGCCAACAGCAGCGCCTCTGTATCGCGCGAGCACTCGCCAACGAGCCCGAGGTGCTGCTGCTCGATGAACCCACCAGCGCGCTCGACCCGTCCGCCACGCAACGCATCGAGGAATTACTCTACGAATTGCGTCGGGACCTGACGATCGTGCTGGTGACGCATAACTTGCATCAGGCAGCGCGCGTCTCCGACCGGACGGTGTTTCTCTTCGACGGACGCATCGTCGAGAGCAACCAGACTCGCGCACTGTTTACCGCGCCGCGCGACGCACGGACGGAAGCGTTCATCACGGGGAGATTCGGCTGATGACTGATGGCGCCGGTACAACCGGTGGGTACCGGCACTTTCACGACGAACTCGCGCTGCTGAAGCAGCGCCTGCTCGACATGTCCGAGCGCGCCGAATCGTTGGTCGCCCTCTCGGTCGAGTCGCTGGTCGAGCGCGATCGCGAAAAGGCCGTCGCCGTCATCGAAGGAGACCGCGAGCTGGACCGCATGGAGGTGGAGGCCGAGAACCTCGCCATCTCGCTGCTGGCGCTGCAGCAGCCGATGGCGCGAGACCTTCGCTTCCTGATCGGTGCGATCAAAGTCTCCAGCGATCTCGAACGGGTCGGCGACCACGCAGTCAACATTGCCCAGAGCGCGGTTCGACTCGTGGACGGCCGAACAGCCGCCCCGCCCATGCCGGCGCTGGAGGACATGGCCCGCCGCGCTCGCGCGATGCTCAGCGATGCGCTCGATGCGTTTATCCGCGGTGATGGCGCGCTCGGCCGCGCCGTCGGCCGCGCGGACGATCAAGTCGATGCCATGCACGAGGGGATCTTCCGCTCGCTCCTGACGTACATGATGGGGGATCCACGCCTGATCTCGTCCTCACTCGAGCTCCTGCTCGTGAGCCGGAATCTCGAGCGTGTCGCCGATCTGGCCACGAACATCGGCGAAGACGCCGTCTATCTCGCCGAAGGCAAGCAGATTCGGCATCGCTTTGACGAAGAGCCTGAGGAGATCCGCCCATGACCGCTCGGCCTCTGACGCCCGCGTTTGGGAGCGTCGTCATCGGCGATCAACGCATCGCCGCCATCGACATCGGCTCCAATTCCATCCGGCAGATCGTCGCCGACGTCTCGCCCACCGGACAGATCCGGGTGCTGGACGAATTGAAGGCCATGCCCCGACTGGGCGAGGGGTTGGAGCGCACGGGGGCGCTGGGACAGACCGCGCTTGACGCGGCCTTGGCGGCGGTCCAGCGCATGGTGCTACTGGCGAATCAGCTCGGTGCCATTCGCATCGACATCGTCGCCACCAGCGCGGTGCGTGATGCCACGAACGGTCTCGAGTTCACCACGCGCGTGCAGGCGCTGACTGGCGTCGAGGTCCGCATTCTCAGTGGCGAAGAGGAGGCGTTGCTCTGTTATCGCAGCGCGCTCGCACACTTTGAACTGGGCGCCGGCCGATCGCTCGTGATGGATATCGGCGGCGGCTCGCTGGAAATCGTACTCGCCAAAGACGGGTTGATTGAACGCGTCGCATCGCTGCCCTTTGGCGCCGTGCGACTCACCGAACGATTTCTCTCGCCGATGGTGCGCCCGCGCGGTGTGCGCGAGCTCCGCGCCCATGTGCGGGCAGGGCTGAAAAAGGCCGCCCCTGTGAAGGACTGGCGCGGCGTGCACGTCATCGGCTCCGGCGGGACCTTCACCAACCTCGCCGGCATGATGCTGGCGCGGCAGGGGATGACGTCGCGCGCGCCGCACGGCACGCGCATCACGCGTGTGGAGCTCGAACATGTTCTCGACTGGCTGCAGCGTCTGCATCCGGAAGAGCGCGCGACGGTCCCCGGATTAAATCCGGCCCGTGCCGACATCATCGTCGCCGGCCTGGCGGTCGCCGCCGAAGTGCTCGCGCGATTCGACGCGAACAGTGTTGTCGGCTCCGGCTACGGGATCCGCGAAGGGCTGCTCCTTGAGGCGGCGCGCGTCACTCCCGTCATTGCCGACCCGGGGGCTGCGCGCGAGCGCTCGGTCCGCGAGTTCGCAGAGCGCTGCCACTACGAGGAGCCGCATTCGCGTCAGGTGCAGCGATTGTCGATGCAATTGTTCGACGCGCTGGCGCCGCGCATGGGACTCGGCGCGGTTGACCGTCAGATTCTGTCCGACGCGGCACTGCTGCACGATGTGGGATATCACATCAACTACGAAAATCACCACAAGCATTCGTTCCACCTGATCTCGCACGCCGAGTTGCTGGGCATGACGCCGGCAGAGCAGATCGCCATCGCGCACGTCGCTCGGTATCACCGCGGCGCAGAGCCCAAGCGCAAGCATCGCGGCTTCTGGCAACTCGACCGCGTGTTGCGTCAGCGCATCGTCAAGCTCTCCGCACTCCTACGCTTCGCGGACGGGCTGGATCGCGGGCATGTCGGCGCGGTCGGCCTCGTGAAGGTCCGGTGGTCCGCTGACGTGGTCCGGATGAACGTCGCCGAGGCCGAGGGCGCGGCCAGCGTGCGCTTGGAATGCTGGGGGGCCGCCCGAAAGAGTGCGCTGCTCGCCACGGTCCTCGGCCGACCGGTGGAAGTCGTCGCACCCGACGGCACCGTGGTCACGTTCGACGAAGGCGACAGCGAATAGCCGGCGTGGTCTGCCGCCATCGATGTCGCCCTACGTGCTCAGGCGTCGTCGATGACGGGGTTGGTGCGTCCCTTCCCCTCAGTGCGTGCGTGACCGCGTGACGGCTGCGAGCGCCGCCGCGTTGGCGACGTAACCGCAGCATCGGGCAGCACGCCCCACGGATCCCGCATGAGGATCTGCTGCGTGGCACGCTCAACGCCATCGGTCTGCACCCGTCGATGATACCGGCTGTCCGCACGAAGCTCCCACGCCTGCCGATTGTCGCGCAGGCACGTCTCCAGCACCGAGTGGAGTCGTCGATGCCACCGCACATCATCGATTGGCACAACGGCCTCAACGCGCCGGTCGAGATTGCGCGGCATCCAGTCGGCGGATCCGATGTAGTACTCCGGATTGCCCCCGTTGGCGAAGTACTGAATTCGCGAATGCTCGAGGAAACGGCCGATGATGGAGATCACGCGAATGCGCTCGCTGACATCGGCCACGCCGGGCAACAGACAACAGATGCCACGGACAATTAAATCGATCTCGACGCCCGCCTGCGAGGCTCGATAGAGCGCGCCGATCACCTCGGGATCCACGAGCGCGTTCATCTTGGCGATGATGCGCCCACCGCGCCCAGCCACCGCGTGTGCGGTCTCACGATCGATCAACCCAAGCGTCGCTTCGCGCAGCGTCGCCGGCGCCAGCAGCAGCTTACGGTACTGTTTCTGCCGCGACATCCCCGTGAGCGAGTTGAACAGATCGGTCAGGTCGGCACCGATCTGTGGCTGGCACGTGAACAGGCCCAGATCCGTATACAGTCGTGCCGTTTTCGAGTTGTAATTACCGGTGCCGATATGCACGTAGCGACGGAGACCATCAGGATCGCGCCGCACGACGAGCACCGTCTTCGCGTGCGTCTTGAGCCCCGGCAATCCGTACGCCACATGAATGCCGTAGCTCTCCATCGTGCGCGCGAACGAGATGTTGTTTTGCTCGTCAAACCGGGCCTGCAACTCAATCAGCACGGCCACCTGCTTGCCCTGCTCGGCGGCCTCAGTGAGCGCGCGCACGATCGCGGTATCGCCTGACGTCCGATACAACGTCATCTTGATCGCTAACACGTGCGGATCATGCGCCGCCGTCTCGAGAAACGCTTCGACGGATGCACTGAAGGACTCGTACGGATGATGCACGAGGATGTCCCCCTCGCGAATCGCGTCAAAGACATTGCGGCCGTCCCGCAGCGCCGGCGGGACGATCGGTGTGTACGGCCGATCATGCAGCTCGGGAATGTCGAGAGCCCCCAGCATCATGAGATCACCGAGCTCGAGGAGTTCATCCACCTGATGAATGTCTCCGGAGCCCAGCGGGGCGACCTCCTGCGTTTCGCTGGCACCCAGCTCTTCAAGCAGCAACTCCCGCATGTCGGCAGGCATGTCGCGCTGCACCTCCAACCGCACGACTTCCCCGAAACGGCGCTGAAAGACCTGCTGCTCGATGGTCTCCAGGAGGTCTTCCGGCTGATCGATCTGTCCGAGATCGAGATCGGAATAGCGCGCAATGCGGAAGGTGTGCCATCGCACGATCGTCATGCCCGGGAAGAGGGCATCGAGGTTCGCCCCGATGAGTTCTTCGAGGGCGACAAATACGTTCTGGCGGCCGCTCGGAATCCACCGCGGCAGCGAGCGCGGAACTTTGACGCGCGCGAAATGCTCCGCCCCCGTAATCGGGTCGCGAATCTCCACCGCCAGTGACAGCGACAGATTCGAGATGTACGGGAATGGATGGCTGGGATCGACGGCAAGCGGCGTCAAGACCGGAAACACCTCAGCCTCGAAGAACTCGCCGACCTGCCGAGACTCGTGCTCGTTCAGGTCGCCCAACGCCACCACCTGAATCCCACGGGCCCGAAGCGCGGGCCACAGCTGATCGCGCAAGACCGCGCGGCGCCGCTCCAACAGTTCCGTCACGCGCAGACGGATCGCCTCCAGCTGCTCCGGCGGGGCCAGCGGGTCCGGTCGATATTGCGGTGCACCTGCCGCGACCTTCCGACGCAGACCAGCCACCCTCACCATGTAGAACTCGTCCAGATTCGTGCTGAAAATGGCCAGGAACTTCAGACGTTCGAGCAGCGGGACACGCTCATCCAGCGCTTCCTCGAGCACACGCGCGTTGAAGTCGAGCCAACTCAGCTCGCGATTCAGGTACGGCAGTGATGTCATCGGCGCAGGCGGCATGTGGCGGGCCGACGGCTTGACGCCGTCGGCCATCTCGAATCAGAGAGGAATGAAGGCCGCAAACAGCTTGTAGCACACGGCGGCCATGAGCGCAGCAGCGGGGATGGTAATCACCCATGCCCACACGATGCGGCTGGCTAACCCCCAGCGCACGGCCGACAACCGGTTGGTGGCGCCCACACCGACAATGGCGCCGGTAATCGTATGCGTCGTGCTCACCGGGATGCCGAACTTCGTCGCCGTGAGAATGACCAACGCGCCACCGGTCTCCGCACAGAATCCGCCCACGGGGCGCAGCTTGGTGATGCGCGTGCCCATGGTGTGCACAATCCGCCATCCGCCGAACAACGTGCCGAGCGAGATGCAGGTGTAGGCGCCG
Source organism: Candidatus Kuenenia stuttgartensis (assembly GCA_943330235.2). Lineage (GTDB taxonomy): Bacteria > Gemmatimonadota > Gemmatimonadetes > Gemmatimonadales > Gemmatimonadaceae > Gemmatimonas > Gemmatimonas stuttgartiensis_A. Next base: position 7,127 of record CALQGY020000019.1, on the reverse strand, counting down.
AGCTCTACCCAGAGCGGGATCGTGTCGAGCGACTTCACGTACAGGTGGCTCTGCCACCCAGTCGCGCCGACAAAGAGACTCTGCGAAGCGACCAGCAGGCCGACGATGATCCCCATCGTCTTCTGGGCGTCGTTACCGCCGTGCGCCAGCGACAGCAGCGCGGAGCTGGTCATCTGGGCCACGCGGAAGAAGCGCGACGTCCCCGAATGCGACGCCCGCCGGAACAGGTTCATCACGAGGACCATCAAGACGAACCCCATGAACATGCCCAGCGCCGGCGAAATCACGATCGCCGACAGCGTCTCGATCCACTTCTTGCCCCAGAGCAGCGCGCCGAAGCCTGCCTTGGATACCGCGGCGCCGGCATAGCCGCCGATCAGCGCGTGCGATGAGCTGGACGGAATACCGAACCACCACGTGATCAGGTTCCACGTGATCGCCCCGATCAGGCCGCCGAGGATCACCAGCGGATCAACGATCTTCACGTCGATGAAGCCACCACCGACCGCCTTTGCGACGGAGTCCCCCACCACGAGAAGCGCGGCGAAGTTGAAGCATGCGGCCCAAATCACGGCCGCCAGAGGACTCAGGACTCGGGTGCCGACGATAGTCGCGATGGAGTTCGCCGAATCGTGGAAGCCGTTGATGAAGTCGAACGCCAGCGCCACGACCACGATGAAGATGACGAAGTAGACCACGACGCGTCAGCTGTTCTTGAGGGCGATGCTCTCGAGGACATTCGAGACATCGTCGCACTCATCAATCGCGTGCTCGAGCGCATCGAAAATCTCCTTCCACTTCAAGACCTCAATGGCCGGCTGCTCGGTCGAGAACAGTGCACCGATGCATTCGGCGTAGAGGGCATCCCCTTCCTCTTCGAGCACCTTGATCGCGCGGCTGTGCTCTGCCATCAGCTTGTGCTTCGTGACATCACCGACGGCCGCCAGAATCTCGCGACTGGCCTTCACAATCACCTCGGCCATCTGGACGCCGCCAACGCGTGAGTCGGTGACCCGGAACATCACGACACGGCGCGCGGCGCCGTTGATGATGTCAATCACGTTGTCGAGTCGCTTGGCGAGGAGATGAATGTCTTCGCGATCCAGCGGCGTAACGAAGCTCGTATCGATGCGCTGATTGATCACGTACACAATCGCATCGCCGGCCGTTTCCACCCGCTTGATCTCCGCCGCGATCCGCACCGCATCGGCGGGCGACTCCAGCAGCGACTTGAGCAAGCCGGCGGACTCTCCGATGTACTGGGCGAGCTGGCGGAAATAATCAAAAAACGTTTCGTCTTTAGAGAACAGCTTCACAGGTGTGGTGGCTGAGGAAAGCACTGGAGGCGCACGCGATTGACGCGACGAACCTCCGTCCGTGGCACAGGCAGGGCGTACCGACAATCAACTGCATCATCGCGACGGCCGCCGCCCCGCGGCCACGCGGGCTGTGAGGGAGAAAGGAAACGCCGCCGTCGCGCCCGAAGAACGGTGGAGCGTGTAACGATTGCATGAACCTACTCGTTACGCCACAGCGATTCCCCGATCCAGCAAAATCCATCGCGAATGGCGGTCATGGGCCTACGGCGAACGGTTCACGCCCAAACGACCTTGGCATCGGCGCCGAGCCGACGACGACGGATGTAGTCTGCATTACGGAACAGGCGGATGAGTACGACGCCCGCGATAAAACCACCGATGTGCGCCCACACCGCCACACCGCCCGACACGTCGCGCTCAAACGGCCGAAGCTGCGGCAAGCCCGCCAGCACCTGGCTGCCGAACCAAAAAATCAGCACCGCCCAGGCCGGTACACGGAACAGAAAAATGGGCGGGAAGTAGGTCCGCACCGACACGCGCGGATACAGCATCAGATAGGCGCCCATGATGCCCGAGATGGCCCCCGACGCCCCCACCGTGGGCACCGGTGACATCGGCGATACGGCGACATGCGCCAATGCCGCGATCACCCCGGTAAGCAGATAAAACGCCAGAAAGCGCGCTCGGCCCATGCTGTCCTCGACGTTGTTGCCGAACACCCAGAGGTAGAGCGAATTGCCGATGAGATGCCCCCAGCTGCCGTGCAGGAAGATCGAGATCACCGGGGTGGCCCAGTTGATGGGCTCGCGGTCCACCACACAGGCCAGCGACTGCCCCTGAAAGACGCCTAGCGGCACGCCGTCCCCTACGCGGGCGAGGTGCGTCAGCTCCCCGGGCACGAGGCCGAGATCGCAAACGCTGATCGCCAACGCCAGCGGGTTCCCCGCCCCCTGCACGAGGAGCCAGACCGCCCACGTCAGCACCAGCAGACCGATGGTCATGACGGGCGTCCGGAGCGTCGGATTATCGTCGGAAACGGGGAACATGCAGACCTCAGGAAGAGGGACAATGCGGTGCCGAAACGGCAGACTGTCAGTCAGGCAGGCCACTCACGGGCACTCGCCGCAGAAAACCGCCGCTCCGGCAGCGCTTTTCCGGCCCGCCATTTGCTTTTCTGGAGAGCAAGCGGCGGCCGGTCGGCCGACCTGCGTGTAGACGAGTTCTCCATACCCACGAGATAGCAATGGCTGAGAAAGTTATCGGCATCGACCTCGGCACCACAAACTCCGTGGTGTCCGTGCTGGAAGGCGGCGATCCGGTCGTGATCCCCAATGCCGAAGGCGGGCGCACCACGCCCTCCGTCGTCGGCTTTACGAAGGACGGCGAGCGCCTGGTGGGCCAGATCGCCAAGCGTCAGGCCGTCACCAACCCCCAGAACACCATCTTTTCGATCAAGCGGTTCATGGGCCGTCGCGTCACGGACGCCCAGACCGAGCAGAATCGTGTCCCGTATAAGATCGTCGCCGGCCCCAATGACGTGGCCGCGGTGGAAGTGGGCGGCAAGAGCTACACCCCGCCCGAAGTCTCCGCGATGATCCTGCAGAAGATGAAGCAGACCGCCGAAGACTACCTCGGCCACTCGGTGACCAAGGCCGTCATCACGGTCCCGGCGTATTTCAACGACGCCCAGCGCCAGGCCACCAAGGACGCCGGCAAGATCGCCGGCCTCGACGTGCTGCGCATCATCAACGAGCCTACGGCCGCGGCCCTCGCCTATGGCCTGGACAAGAACAAGAAGCAGGACGAGAAGGTCGCCGTGTTCGACCTGGGCGGCGGCACGTACGACATCTCCGTGCTCGAACTCTACGACGTGGACGGCACGCGCCAGTTCGAAGTGAAGTCCACCAACGGCGACACGCACCTGGGCGGCGATGACTTCGACCAGCGCGTGATGGATTGGCTCGTAGCCGAGTTCAAGCGCGACCAGGCCATCGATCTGTCCAAGGATCCGATGGCGATCCAGCGCCTCAAGGAAGCGGCCGAAAAGGCCAAGATGGAGCTCTCGAGCGCCAACAGCACCGACATCAACTTGCCGTTCATCACGGCCGACCAGTCGGGGCCGAAGCACCTGAACTACTCGCTCACGCGCGCGAAGTTTGAGCAGCTCGTGGACGATCTCATTCAGCGCACCCTCGAGCCCATGAAGCAGGCGCTCAAGGATGCCGGCATGCAGCCCAGCGAAGTGGACGAGATCATTCTCGTCGGCGGCTCCACGCGCATTCCGAAGATCCAGCAGGTCGTCAAGGAGTTCTTCGGCAAGGAGCCCAACAAGGGCGTCAATCCGGACGAAGTCGTGGCCGTCGGTGCCGCCATTCAGGGCGCCGTCCTCACCGGCGAACAGAAGGACGTGCTGCTGCTGGACGTCACGCCGCTCTCGCTCGGCATTGAGACGCTCGGTGGCGTGATGACGGTGCTCATCCCGCGCAACACGACCATCCCGACGAAGAAGGCCGAGACGTTCTCCACGGCCGACGACAACCAGACGACGGTCGAAATTCACGTACTGCAGGGAGAGCGTGAGCTCGCCACGTACAACCGCACCATCGGCAAGTTCCAGCTCACGGGCATTCCGCCCGCCGCGCGCGGCATGCCGCAGGTTGAGGTGACCTTTGACATCGACGCCAACGGCATCCTGCACGTGATGGCGCGCGACAAGGCCAGCGGCAAGGAACAAAAGATCCGCATCGAGGCGTCCAGCGGTCTCTCGGACACGGACATCGACAAGATGGTCAAGGACGCCGAGAAGAACGCGGCCGAAGACAAGAAGCGTCGCGAGGAGATCGACATCCGGAATCGCCTCGACTCGCAGACGTACGAAGTCGAGAAGAACGTGAAGGAGTGGGGCGACAAGGTGGCGGCGCCCTTGAAGGAGCGGATCGACGCCTCCATCGAGCGGGCCCGCAAGGCGCTCCGTGGCGATGACCTCGGCGAGATCCGTGCGGCGCAGGAAGAGCTGAGCAAGGCCTACAGCGAGGCCGGGCAGGCGTTCTACCAGGCGCAGCAGGCGTCTCCCGAGGGCGCCGCGGCCCCCGAGGGCGACGGCGCGAACGGCGCCGACGGCAAGAAGGAAGAAGTGGTCGAGGCCGACTACGAGATCGTGGACGACAAGAAGTAAGTCGTCCCGCTCCGTACAAGTCCGGAGTGCCGAGTGCCCAGCCACAGGAAACAGTGGCGGGCACTTCGGTGTCTCACCAAACGGGGGCCGACCAGCGACATTGGTCGGGTCCCGTTTTCTCTGGCGAGTGGTAAGGGCCACTCGCGATCTACCCACGCAACCCTGATCGACCGGTTCACACACATGGCTGTACGATTCTCTCGTTTCCGTTTCGCCACCGCGGCTGGTATCGGCTTTGTGGTTGGCGTCTACTTCGCGTCCGGCATGGATTGGACGCGTTGGAGCTGGGCTCAGAGTGCTCCGTCCACCCGTCCCGTAACCGTGCGCGGACCGGGCGTGCCCGACGGCGCCTCGTTTGCCGACATCGCCGAGCGCGTGACGCCGACGGTGGTGGCCGTCAACACCACGCGCAACGCGCGCCCCGTGCCCAACCGCATGCGCGGTCGTGCGCCGCAGGGCATGGAAGACTTCCTGCAGCAGTTCGGCGGCGAGCAGCAGCCGCGACAGCAGCGCGGCGAAGGTTCCGGCTTCATTCTGTCCACCGACGGCTACATCGTGACCAACAATCACGTTGTCGCCGACGCGGACCAGGTGCAGATCGTGCTCAGCGACGGCCGCACCTTCAAGGCCAAGGTGGTCGGCCTTGACTCCACCACCGACGTGGCCGTCGTCAAGATTGACGCCAAGGGGCTACCCACGCTGCCCATCGGCAACGACGAAGGCACGCGCATCGGTGACTGGGTGCTGGCCATCGGCAACCCGCTCGGCCTCGACTTCACTGTGACCGCGGGCATTGTCTCGGCCAAGGGCCGCGGCATGGAAGACCAGCTCCGCGCGGGCGGCTTCACCATCTCTGACTTCATCCAGACCGACGCCGCCATCAATCCCGGCAACTCCGGCGGCCCGCTGGTCAACCTGCGCGGTGAAGTGATCGGCTTGAACAGCATGATCGCGTCGCAGACCGGCTACTCCATTGGCTACGGCTTCGCGATCCCGATCTCGCTGGTGAAGAACGTGGCCGACGCGCTGATCAAGGACGGCCGCGTACGCCTGCCCGTGATGGGTGTCTCCGTCACGCGCCTTGAGCCGGAAGACGCGGGCATCAACGGCCTCACCAAGGTGGCCGGCGTGAAGGTTGGCGCCTTCAATCCGCCCGACGGTGGTCCGGCCAAGGCGGCCGGCATTGAAGTGGGCGACGTGATTGTGGCCATCGACGGCAAGGCTGTGGATCGCGTCAGCGCGCTGCAGCGCATCGTGCGCTCGCGACAGGTGGGCGAGACAGTGAGCGTGGATGTGCTGCGCTATGGCAGCAAGAAGTCGTTCAAGGTCAAGCTGATCGAGGCGGCCGCACTGGGCGCGCTCGCGGCGGCTCCGGCCGAAGCGGCGCCGGCAGCCATCCCGTCGGCCGGCAAACTGGGCATCGGCGTGCAAACGCTCACCCCCGAGGCGGCCAAGCAGCTCGGTATCACGGGCGACCGCGGCGTGCGGGTGGGCGAGGTGTCGCAGGACGGTCCCGCCCGCGACAAGCTGTTCGCCGGCTCGGACGTGATTCTCGAGGTGCTCTACCCGACCCCGAAGAAGTCCATCAAGTCCGTGGCCGATTTGAACGCCGTGGTGAGCGGCCTCAAGTCCGGTGACTACGTGAGCCTACTGGTGCTCTCGGCCGCACCGGGCGGTGGCGAACGCGTGGTGAACTTGAAGGTGGGGCAGTAAGGCGGGACCCGTCACGCATCATCGCGGCCGCTCGCCGCCGCGATGATGCGCTGAGGCCGGAGCTCCGAGCCACGCGATCCGTTTCCGGATGGCATGGCTCGAGGCCCCGGCCTCGCTGTTTAGGGGGGCATCGATTCCCATGTCGTTGTGCGCGCCGCGAACTCGTCTAGTTTGCAGGGATCTCGCGGACGTGGCGAAATTGGTAGACGCGCCAGCCTTAGGAGCTGGTCCTTCACGGGGTCCCGGTTCGAGTCCGGGCGTTCGCATGGTAGCACTGGTGCCGTTCCCGCCGCCGGCGGGCCCACAGTGAAACACTTTCAACCCGTCCGTGAGGGGTGTACCGTCCTGTCTGCTGGTCATTCAGCCCCGCGGGACCACTAGGGCGACGCCGCCCGACATCAACCGACTATGACCTACACGCATCCCCGGGGCGCGAGGCGCGCCATCCTGATTCTTTCGCTGTTCGCGGCCTCCGCGGCGGCTGCCGACTCCGCCGTCGCGCAGGGACCGACCACCGCCTTCGGCAACGCGTCTACCATCGCGGTGTCGGACTGGGATTACGGGATCGGGTATACCAATGCCCGGTACACGGCCGATCGCAGCGCAGGATCCAGCTACAGTGGCGTGGTCAACCTCTGGTTTCGCGATGCCAATAATGTCGTGCAGTCCGCCTGCACCGGATCGTTGCTCTCAGGTGGCAAGATCCTGACAGCGGCCCACTGCATCAGCAACGTGGCCTACACGAGCTTCACCGCGCGCTTCTACCAGACGGGCACGGGGTGGGTGGACGTGCAGGGCACCGAGATGGTGGCCAAGACCGGCTACGTCACGGGCAACGTGGTGTCCGAGCACGACGTCGCGGTGTTGACGTTGAGCAGCACGCCCCCCTCGTTCGCGCGCACGTACTCGCTGGCCGTTGG
>CALQGY020000018.1 GCA_943330235.2 Candidatus Kuenenia stuttgartensis | reverse complement strand
TGCTCGCCATACTCGGCATTGCCGTCGCGGCGGCGCTGCTGCTGGACATGGTCATGCTGGCCACGGGCATGCGCGAAAGCTTCCGGTCGCTGCTCCTCACGCGTGGCTATCAACTGCGCATCGCGCCCAAGGGCACGCTGCCGTTCGACAGCGAGGCCACCATCGACGATGCGAACGCCATCGTCGCCGCGTTACGCGCCTCGCCGGAGATCACGGAAGTGAGTCCCGTACTCGCGGCCACGCTTGCACTCCCTGCGGCACGCATCCCGTCCACCTTCGTGCTGGGACTCGAGCCCACGGTGCAAGGGGACTACCAGATTCAGCAGGGACGCGATCTCGCCATGCCATTGGGTGCCTGGGGACCCGATGTCGTGGTTGATGGTGTCGCCAGCGCCCTGTTGCTGCAGCGCCTCGGCGCCAGAGTGGGGGACACGATCACCGTCGCCAGCGGGCTCGATGCGCAATTGCGCACCGCTGCGCGCAGCCGCCGCGTCGTGCTGCGCGGCGAAGCTCGCTTTTTCTACGTACCTACCGAAACGCCGGTGCTGGCCGTGCCGTTGCCCGCGCTGCGCGCGGTGCTCGGCGACGCCTACGAAAGCAAGCTCTCGCTCGCCATGGCCGGCGTGCGTCGCAACGATTCAGCGTCCGTTGAATCGGCGCGGGCGTGGATTGAACGCACGCAACCACGCATCACGGCCATCTCCACGGAGACCGCGATTCGTCAGGTCGAAGAACGCCTGTCGTACTTCCGGCAGCTGGCGTTCGTTCTCGGTGCGATCAGCCTCGGCATCGGATTCCTGTTGGTGAGCACGCTCGTCACACTCTCGGTGAATGAGCGGCGTGGCGAGATCGCCGTGCTGCGCGCCATCGGTACGCAGACACGTAGTGTGCTGCTGCAGGTGATGCTGGAAGGCGCGATGCTGTCCGGCGCGGGTGTCGCTGGCGGTCTGCTGCTGGGTGTGGTCACGGCGAAGTGGCTCAATACCATCTTGCGCGACTTCCCCGGATTGCCGGCGGCCTTTGACTTCTTCGTGTGGAGTCCCGGGGCGGCATGGCGTGCGCTGGTGCTGTTACTCATCTCCGGGACGCTGGCCGGCCTGCTGCCGGCGTGGCGTGCTGCGTCTATTCCCGTCGCGCGCGCCTTGCGCGACGAAGCGATCGGTTGAACCCGCGTGTTGCCCTCATGACATCTCCCTCCGCTCCGTCCGCGTCGTCGTCCATCATTCACTGCGAGAACGTCGTGCGCGCGTACCCTATGGGCGACGCCACGGTGACCGCCGTCCGCGGCATCTCGCTCGATGTCCGGCGCGGTGAACATGTGGCCATTACGGGACCGTCCGGGTGCGGTAAGAGCACGCTGCTGCATCTGCTGGGCGCGGTGGATGTCCCGTCGTCGGGGCGTGTGCTCATTGAGGGACGCGACACGTCGACGATGAGTGATCGGCAGGCGACGGACTTCCGCCTGCGGCGCATCGGGTTCGTCTTTCAGCGGTTCTATCTGATGCCCACGCTGACAGCGGCCGAAAATGTTGAGTTGCCCATGGCCGAGGCGGGCGTGGACACGCGGATCCGCCGTGCGCGGGCGCGTGATCTGCTCGGCTACGTGGGGCTCGATACGCGCTTCGGTCATCGTCCGACGCAGCTGTCCGGCGGCGAGCAGCAGCGTGTTGCCATTGCACGCGCGCTCGCGAACGATCCGGCGCTGCTGCTGGCCGACGAACCCACCGGCGAACTCGATGCGGATACCGGCGCGACGCTGATGGCCTTGTTCGCGCGCCTGCATGGCGATGGCACCACGCTGGTGTTCGTGACGCATGATCCACTGGTGGCGGCCGCGGCGCAGCGAGTTATTCGTTTGCGCGATGGGCGCGTGGTGAGCGATGCGGCCCACTGAAGGCCTATCGCCGGACGGCGCAGGCGTACCGACGGCGCACCTGACGGCCTCGCGGCTCGCGCTCTCTCGCCTGCTGGCCTGGCGTAACGCGACGTGGCGGCCGTGGCGCACCTTGCTGTTGTGCGCCGGATTCGGTGTGGGCGTTGGCGTGATGATCGTGCTGCTGGCGGTCGGTGAGGCGATGGTGCGACAGGCCAGTCAGGAGCGACTGGTCGGTGGTGGCGACGTGACGATCTTGCCGGAGGGCATCGATATTGAGGTGCTCACCACCGGTGGATTGGGCGGGCTGTTTTTCTCCGTGCCCAATGCCCGGTTCGTGTACCGGCAGGTGCTGGCGGCGCCGCGCGCGGCCGACGTCATCGGTGTGGTGGCGCCGCAGTTGGAGGGGAAACTGTTGTACCTCACCACCGCTGATCACCGCGAGCACGCGGTCCGGGCCAGCGGCGAGATCCCATCGGCGACGAAGGCACTCGGTGCGCAACCGGCGGTGTTGCAGGGAGCGTGGGGCGATGACGACGGCGATCGCCGATGGACGACGCCGACCGCGGCCGAGCTGCGGCATGACATCGATCATTTCCACCTGCCGCCGCACGGCATGGGCGCGCGCGAGAACTGGGGCGAGTGGCACTACTTCAACGTGCTCTCGCCGGACGCGTCACATTGGGCGTTCATCTCGTTCATCGTGGGCGGTGATGTCACCACCGATCGGTGGGGTGGGCAGTTGCTTGTCACACTGCACGAGCGTGGACGCGCGCCGCGCCGGTTCGCCGCCACCGTGCCGCGCCATCGCGTGCGCTTCTCCACCGCGGACGCCGATCTCACAGTGGGTGATGGTTCCGTGCGTGTGCAGGACGATGGTCGCTATGCGGTGCGGGCCACCGTGCGCGAGGAGGGCACGGGCATTCCCCTGGTGGTTGATCTTGTTGTGACACCGTCTCCGCGCGTGGATTTCCCCGGTGCGACGATCGTCAGCGGCGATTTCGCGTCGGGCTATGCCGTGCCCGGATTGCGTGCGTCCGCGACCGGCACGCTGTGCATGGCCGCGCAGTGTACGCGCTATGACAACGCGCAGGCGTACCACGATCACAACTGGGGCGGCTGGCGCGGTGTCACCTGGGAGTGGGGCGCGACACGCGCGGGCGACTACACCGTGCTCTACGGACGGGTGGCCCCCGAGGACTCGACGGCGGGCAATGCGCCGCTGTTCGTATACGTGACCGACAGCAGCGGATTCCTCGCGCTGTTCCGTCCGCGCGTCATTCGCTACGACGACTCGCGCACGGTGCAGACGGCTGACGGGCCGCTCCGGGTCCCGGCCCACGCCGAGTTGATCGATGTGCGCGACGGTGACACGTTGCGGCTGTCGCTGACCATCGACGATGCGGTGGCCAGCGATACACGGGCCGCGCGTGCCCAGCGCGGCGAGGGGAGCGCGGATGCGGTACGTGCGTTGCGGCGGCCGTGGTTTGTGCAGATGGCGGGTGAGGCGGTTATTTCCGGGCGCGTACGCGGCCGGCCGCTGGCGGGGCGCGGCCGCGGATTCTTTGAGACCTATCGCTAATCGACCGATGACGGCATTGGGTGCACTTCGGCTGGGAACGCAGGGGTGGAATTACGCGTCGTGGGTTGGACCGTTCTATCCGCCCGGCACGCGCGCGCCCGACTTTCTGCGCACCTTTGCGCGTGCGTTCGATACCGTCGAGGTCGATTCTACCTTCTACGCGATTCCGCCGGTCAGCACCGTGCGCGGCTGGGCCTCACGCACACCCGAGTCGTTTACCTTCGCGCTCAAGCTGCCGCAGGAGATCACGCACGAACGGCGGTTTGTCGACGCCGACAGTGTGCTGCAGCTCTTCGTCGAACGCGTCCGCGAGCTAGGGCCGCGACTGGGGCCCATTCTGATCCAGTGCGGACCGGACTTCTCACCGGCCGAGCGCTCGGCGCTGGCGGCGTTCCTCCCGCAACTGCCTACGGACGTGCGGTTTGCCATCGAATTCCGTCAGCGCAGCTGGATGGTGCCCGAAACAATGACGCTCCTGCGCGAGCACGGCGTTGCGCTCGCACTCAGCGACGGCCGCTGGATCCCACGCGGCTGGCTGCTCAAACTGTGCGAGCGCCCGACGGCGGATTTCGCCTATCTGCGCTGGATGGGCCCCGATCGGTCCATCGTCGATTACTCGCACCTGCAGGTCGACCGCTCCGCTGAGCTCGATGCGTGGGCTGCGATGGTGCCGCTGCTGCAGGCGCAGGTCCGCACCGTGTACGGGTTCGTGAACAATCACTTCGCCGGTCACAGTCCCGCCTCGGTCCGCATGCTGCAGTCGCGTCTGGGCATCGAGACGGTGGACCCGAACACCATTGGCGATCAGCCGACGTTGTTCTGAGCCGGCCGCCATCTCGTGCGTCTTCGCGTCGGCGTCTGTCTCGGAATTCGCATTCGCCCGAGGGGCGCTAGCTTTCCACCATGACTGATTCGGAGAACGCGTGGTCGGGGGAGGCTCGTCCGTCGGTGGCGCTTGTGCCGCGCGACGCGATCTCGGCACTGCTGCACGGGGAGCTCCGCACGCCGCATGACGTCCTCGGCGCGCATCCGGCGGCGCTTGATGGCGTGAGCGGCGTAGTCATCCGCGCGCGCGTGCCCAAGGCGACGCAGCTCTGGATGGAACTCAATGGTGAACGGCTCCCCATGGACTGCGTGCAGGATGCGCTCTTCGTGCGGTTTGTCGCCGGCGAGACGCTACCGCTCGCGTATCGGTTGGTCGCGGCGTTCAGCGACGGCACCGAACGCACGTTCGACGATCCGTATCGGTTCCTGCCCACGCTCGGCGATGTCGATCTGCATCTCTACGGCGAGGGCCGACATCTCCGGCTGTGGGAGAAGCTGGGGGCACAGCCGCGCGTCATCGATGGTGTGGAGGGCACTTCCTTCGCTGTGTGGGCGCCCAATGCGCTGCGGGTGTCGGTGGTGGGCCCGTTCAACGCATGGGATGGTCATGCCCATCCCATGCGCGCCCTCGGTAGTAGCGGCGTCTTTGAGATCTTTGTCCCCGGCGTGACTACCGGCGCGCTGTATAAGTTCGAGATCTGCGCGCCTGGTGGTGCCATTCGCGTCAAGACCGATCCGCTGGCTTTCAAGATGGAGCAGTCCACGGGGCATGCGTCCATCGTGGAGCGCCGCGGTACCTACGCGTGGAACGACGCCGACTGGATGGCGCGTCGTGCGGACAGTGATCCGGTCGCCGAACCGATGCTCGTGTACGAGGTGCATCTGGCCTCATGGCGTCGCGGGGCGGACGGCCTCGAGTTGTCGTATCGCGAACTGGCGCCGTTGCTGGCGGCCCATGTCAATCGACTGGGCTTCACGCACGTGGAGTTGCTGCCCATTCTGGAGCATCCGTACGGCGGGTCGTGGGGCTATCAGGTGGGCGGCTATTTCGCGCCGACGTCGCGCCACGGGTCACCGGATGATTTCCGGTTTTTCGTCGACACGCTGCACCAGGCCGGTGTCGGTGTGCTGCTGGATTGGGTGCCGGCGCATTTCCCCAAGGATGACTGGGCGCTGCGTCGCTTCGACGGCACGGCGTGCTACGAGCATGAAGATCCGCGTCTTGGTGATCATCCCGAGTGGGGCACGCACATCTTCAACTGTGCGCGTCATGAAGTGCGCAATTTCCTGCTCGCGAACGCGCTGTTCTGGATCGAGGAGTTTCACCTCGACGGCCTACGCGTCGATGCCGTCGCATCGATGCTGTATCTCGACTACGGCCGCGAGGCGGGGCAGTGGCTTCGCAACCGTCACGGCGGGCGCGAGAATCTCGAAGCGGTCGCGTTCCTCAAACAGCTGAATCACACCGTGCATGCACTGCACCAGGGTGTGGTGACCATTGCTGAGGAAAGCACTACGTGGCCTAAGGTCACGCACCCCATTGCCGATGGCGGATTGGGCTTCACCTTCAAGTGGAACATGGGGTGGATGCACGACACCCTCGACTACTACAAGGTCGACCCGTTCTTCCGGAAGGGTGCGCACGACAAGCTGACGTTCGCGATGATGTATGAGTACAGCGAGCGATTTGTGAATCCGTTGTCGCACGATGAAGTCGTGCACCTCAAGGGATCGTTGTTGCGCAAGATGCCGGGCGATGAGTGGCAGCGCCTCGCGAATCTGCGCACGCTCATTGGGTACTCCATCACGCGCCCTGGTAAATCGCTGTTCTTCATGGGCGTTGAACTGGGGTCATGGCGCGAGTGGAATCACGACGTGAGCCTCGAGTGGGAGCTGCTCGACGATCCGAGCCGCCGCGGCCTGGAGTCGTTCGTCGCCGCCGCGGGTGCGCTCTACGGGGCGTCCTCGTGCTTCTGGCGTCATGATCACGATCCATCAGGATTCGCGTGGATCGACGTGGCGGACAAGGAGCAGTCGGTCCTCTCGTACGCGCGGTTTGACGGCTCGTCGCACGCGATCATCGTGATGAACCTGACGCCGGTGCCCCGCGACGATTATCGCATTGGGGCGCCGATGGCGGGACGTTACCGGTTGGCCCTGAACAGCGATGCGCCCGAATTCGGCGGCAGCGGCTATGTCACCGATGCTGCCGTGGAGACCGGCGCGGAGGCGTATCACGGATTTCCGCAGTCGCTCACGATCACGTTGCCGCCGTTGGCGATGCTGGTGTTGCTGCCCGAGGAGGGTGTGCGCATGAGCGAGCATCCGATGGCGTTGGCGGACGGCGTGCGCGCGAAGCGACCGCCGCGGTTGCCGTCGCCGTCGGGTTCTGCGGAGGCGCCGGTTTCTGCATCGCGCGGGCCACTGCTTCCGGCGCGGCCGCGACGTCCGGTGGGTGTGGCGACGCGAGCGGAGACGGTGCTTGGGGAGGGCGCTGAGGCGGCGTTGGTGCCGGTGGCGCAGGATAGTGTGAGTAAGGCGAAAGCCAAGGCGAAGGCTAAGGCGAAAGCGAAGGCGAGAGCCAAGGCTGAGGAGAAGGCGAAGATGAAGGCGAAGACGAAGCCGAAGCCGAAGACGAAGACGAAGCCGAAGACGAAGCCGAAGGCGAAGACGAAGGCGAGGCCGAAGAAGGGCAAGCCATCCACTGCGGAGGCGTTGTTGCCCACGCGTTCTGCTACCGATCTGATCGCATGAAAAAGCGTCTGTTCTTGTTTGGGCTGTTGGCCGCGTGTGCGGTGGCGCTGTGCGTGCGCTTGGGGTTCTGGCAACTCGAGCGGCTGTCACAGCGTCGCGCCAAGAATGCGCTGGTGCTCGCGCGTGGGACGCTTCCTGCGCTGAGCATGTCGGCGCTTCGCCAGAGCGATACCAGTGCCACCCACTGGCATCGCGTGACGATGCACGCGGTCGCCGACTATGAGCACGAGATGGTGCAGTCGTCGCGCTCGCAGTCGGGCGCGCCTGGTGTCTATCTGCTGACGCCGTTGCGCCCGATCGATCCGGGATGGGGGGATACCGCTGTGCTGCTGCTGCGAGGCTTCCTCGCCGCCGCCGATGGCCGAACCGTGGACTTCGACAAAGCTCGTGAGGGCGACACGCTCACCATTGACGCGCTGGTCACGGCCTATCCGCCCCCGCAACAGGGGGCGGTGCGCTCGCCCACGTCGGCACGGGCGCTACGCTTGCTGGATCGCGACACCCTGCAGGCCATGGTGGGGCGCCCGCTGCTCCCCGTCGTGCTGCTGGCGCTCGGGGATACCGTCACGCGTGATGTCGTGCGCCCGGCGCGAGTCCCGCCCCCGTCGCTGAGCGAAGGCCCCCACCAGTCGTACGCCATGCAGTGGTTCGGCTTCGCGCTCGTGTTTCTGGTGGGCTTTGCGGTGGTTGCGCGCGGGACTCTGAAAACGACACCGAAGTGAGGCGCGTGCGCCACACGTTGTAGCATCGGTGCGCGGTCGGAGCCGCTATCCGTTGGCCTGTCGCCCGGATGGCCGCGGGCGGGGCTCGCGAGGCGTTCGGCGAGCGTCACGCCAGCGGCACATTCGTCACGCTGCCGGCTCCTGCCGCTGTCATTCTCTAGGCATCGCGCTGTTCGGCCCAGGGGGCCGCACGCGCCGTCACACTGGTGACCACTTCCGACACGTGGCTGGCACAACCATTGCGGTTCCTCCCGAGTAACGGGGCGAGGAGTATCTCGCAGACGCGACCTCAGTGGAGACGACATGCGGGCGATCCAGCGGAATCGGCAGGCAGTAACGCCGCGCAGCGTCGTGACCGCCATCGTCATCGTGGCCTCGCTCCTCGGCGCGCCGTCGTCCCTGCTGGCCCAGCGGACCGACTGCGCCGCGTCCATTACGGTGTCCCGCGTCGGGCTGCAGGCCGCTGCGGCGGCCATCGCCACCGGGATTGAATACGACTCGATGCGGCATGAAGGCGCCTGGCACATGGCGCAGGAGCCCAATCGCGCTGCCGTACTCGCCGACCCCAGCTCGCATCTGCACGGACTGGGCTCATACCACATGGCGCGCAATCTCGGCGGCATGGGCTGTCTGTCGTCCACCTCGCGGCGCCTTGGCGCACTCCGCGGCGCGGGCGCGGCGTTGGCCCTTGGCTTGGCGAAAGAAGTCTCCGACGGCTGGTACAACGGCTTCAGCCGCGTAGACCTCGCCGTGGACGCGATGGGTGCTGGCTATGCGGTCGCGCAGGCGTACGTCCCGGCGCTCCGGCATCTGACCCCTACGTTCTCGGTCGCCCCGGCGGCGTTCACCGGCGCGCAGGGGATGCGTGGTGCGCTGACGAACTACGCCAATCAGACCGTGTGGCTGTCGGCCAGCGTGCATGACATGATGCCGACGTCGCTCGCCAAGGCTTGGCCGGCGCCGGTGCGCGTCTCCCTCGGGCGTCGGGCCTACGGGCATGGCGCCACCAGCGACTACGTGCTGGGCCTCGACCTCGACGCCGAGCGTTTGCCGGGATCCAATCCCGTCTGGCGTCGCGTCAAGCACGTCCTGCACGAAGTCCGGTTGCCCGGCCCCGCGCTGGTCATGCGCGCCGATGGTGTGCGTTCCGTCGGGCTGTACTGGTAGCAGCGACGCGCGCAGCAGCGAGGGGCGCAGCAGCGAGGGGCGCAGCAGCGAGGGGCGCAGCAGCGAGGGGCGCAGCAGCGAGGGGCGCAGCAGCGAGGGGCGCAGCAGCGAGGGGCGCAGCAGCGAGGCGCGCGGCCGCCGTGCCTTAGACGGCCGAGAGCTCGCCCTGTTCGGTACGATGCGACGCGGTGAGTGGCGGTCGGCACGCGGCCCGAACGGCGGCAATGACCCGGTCCTGATCGGCGGTCGTGAGCGACGATCCGCTGGGTAAGCAGAGGCCGTGCGCGAAGAGATCGTCCGCGATGCTGCCACCAATCGAATCGCCGCGCCGGAAGACCGGCTGCTGATGCATGGGTTTCCAGACCGGCCGTGACTCGATGTTCAGGGCCTCGAGCGCCAGCCGCACCGTTTCCGGATCGCTGCCGAAGTCGTGGCGGTCAAGCGTGATCACCGTGAGCCAACGGTTGGCGCGGCTCTCGTCGGAATCGAAGGTCGCTTCCGGCATGAACGACAGGCCTGGCAGATCACGCAATCCGTCCACGTAGCGCGCGAACACCGCACGCCGCGATGCGACGCGCTGCTCCAGCACGCGCAATTGTCCGCGACCGATCCCGGCGAGCACGTTGCTGAGCCGATAGTTGTAGCCGATGTGCGCGTGCTCGTAGTGCGACACAGGCTCTCGGGCCTGCGTGGCGAGGTAGCGCACGCGCGTCGCGACGTCGTCGTGCCGCGTGACGAGCATACCGCCGCCGGACGTGGTGATGATCTTGTTGCCGTTGAACGAATAGAAGCCAACGTCACCGAACGTGCCGGCCGCGCGTCCCTTGTATTTCGCGCCAAGCGCTTCAGCGGCGTCCTCAATGAGCAGCACCCCGTGGCGCGCACAGGCCTCGACAATCGGATCCATGTCGGCGCACTGTCCGTACAGATGCACGACGACCACAGCGCGCGGCAGCGTCTCACGCATGGCCGCGTCATCAAGCGCTTCAGCCAGTAACGCCGGGTCCATGTTCCACGTATCGCGCGCGCTATCCACGAACACCGGCGTGGCACCGACGTAGCGAATGGGAAAGGCGCTGGCCGCAAAGGTGAGCGTGCTCACCCACACCGCATCCCCCTCGCCGATGCCCAAGGCCACCAGCGCCATGTGCAGCGCCGCGGTCCCCGAACTCAGCGCCACCGCGTGCGGCGTGTCGACGTACGCCGCGATCTCGCGTTCGAAGGCATCAACGTGCGGTCCGACAGGGGCAATCCAGTTGGTGCGGAAGGCCTCGGTGACCAGCGCCAGTTCATCATCGCCCAGATGCGGCGGAGACAGGAAGATGCGAGCAGTCATCTCAGGAAACCTTACCAAGTGAACGAGCGGGAACGCCAACCGCGGTGACACCATCGGGAATATCGCGCGTAACTACGGCGCCGGCACCAATCACACTCCAATCGCCCACGCGCACTCGTGGGATACACGTCGCTCGCGCGCCGAGATCGGCCCCCTCGCCCACGGACACTCCTCCCGTCAGCGTCACGGCCGGTGCCAGCGTGGCCCAGTCGGAGACGCGGCAATCGTGACTCACATCCACATGACGATTGAGAATCACGAACGCTCCAAGCACGATATCCGTGGTGAGAATCGTGCCCGCGTGCAGCTGGGTGCCCTCGCCCACGGTGACGCGATCAAAACGTGGCACCGACGGGTGGACGAGCACGGGAAAGGCGCGCGCCTGACCGCGAAGTCGCTCGACAATCGCCCGACGCGTACGCGGGTTGCCAATCCCCATAGCCACGTCGATCTCGCCGGCGCGCGCGGCCAGCACGGAGGCGTCGCCCAGCACGGGCACGGTGCCCACCTGCGTGCCGTGCAGCGCGACGTCATCGGTGAGGTACCCCAGCACCTCAAAGGGCGCGCCCGACGCGATCATGGCGTCGATGAGCAGCATCGTTTCACGTCCATGACCACCGGTGCCGTAGACCACGATGGGGATCGGGGGCGTGCTCATCGACCCTCCGGGCGGCCGGTGAATCGCGGCATGGTGACGTGTCCCGGCTGTTCAATCCCCTCGGCCACGAATACCTGACGGACGGTCCGAAACAGAATGCGCAGATCCAGCGCGAACGAGCGGTGTGTCACGTACCACACATCGTGTGCAAACCGCTCATCCCATGACGACGCATTGCGGCCGTTGACCTGCGCCCAACCGGTGATCCCCGGGCGAACGTCATGCCGTCGCCGCTGCTCCGCCGAGTAGCGCGGCAGGTATTCCATCAGCAAGGGCCTCGGGCCCACCAGCGACATGTCACCGCGCAGCACGTTCCAGAGTTCCGGTAGCTCGTCCAGGCTGGTCGCCCGCAAGCGTCGCCCGAACGGCGTCAATCGCTCGGCATCGTCCAGCGGTCGGCCGTGCGCATCGGTGGCGTCGCGCATGGTGCGGAATTTCACCAGCATGAACGGTTGGCCGCCGAGCCCTGGGCGCTGCTGACGGAACAAAACCGGCGTCCCTAGGCGCGCGCGCACCAAGACGCCGACCACGAGGAGCACCGGCGCGAAACACACCAGCGCGATGGCGCTGACCGTCACGTCGAACAGGCGCTTAAGAGCGAGCGATGCGGTCATGACGAATAAAGGCGTGGACGGGACCCCTGCTGAACAGTATCGGCCGGCATGCCGGACGAGCGAAGGCCGTCGCGCGCGGCGAGGTCCCCGAGGACGTCGTGGTAGAGCGTCTCGTGCAGGGCAATAAGGTGCGGGAGTCCACAGTTCGCGCGCACCCAAGCGCCCGCGTGCTGCGCGCGGGCGCGCGCGGCCTCGGGGTGCGCGATCACGGTATCGATGGCCGCCGCCAGTGCGGCGACATCGCCGACCGGATAGAGCAGTCCGCGATCGTCCGCCAGCAAGTCGGCAGTCCCCTTGGCATCACTCCCGATCACCGGCGTCTCCATCGCCTGCGCTTCGAGAATGCAGCGCGGGAGTCCCTCACGGGCGGAGGTGAGCATCAGCGCGTCACTTGCTCCGACCAGCTGAGGGACATCCGGACGGAATCCGAGAAAGCGAATATGGGCCGACAAATCCAACGCGTGGACCCGAGCCTCGAGGGCCTCGCGTGTCGCGCCGTCACCGATGAAGAGCACGATGGGGAGCGCGAGGCCGTGCCGCTGCCGCAGCTGCATGGCGTCGATCACGTCGCGCTGGCGCTTGTTGAGCGTGAACTCCGCGACGACCGTGATGAGCGCGGTGCCGTCGGGAATCCCGAGTGTCGCGCGCGTGTGCGCGCGCTCGAGGGCCGTCGCGGGGCGGTACTGATCGACATCCACGCCGATGCCCGGATGCCAGTGCAGTCGCGCGTCCGGCACCAGCCGGTCCTGGCGGGCGAGATCACGATCGGCGCGATTGAGCACGACCAGATGATCGGTCCACTGCGCCGCAAGACGCTCGAGCGAGCGGAACACCCAATTCTTCCAGCGAGACGCACTGCGGTCGGCGTGGAAACTGTGCGCGGTATACACAATCTTCGGGCCGCGTGCGCGATCACCACGCAGGGCGAATCGTGTGACGAACGCAGCAACCGGTGTATGCACATGAATCAGATCGTAATGCGTCGCGCGGACGAGCGCCCGGATTTGTCGCGCCGCCGCGAGGTTCCGCGGGTGGAGCGGATTGCGCGTCCAGGTCACGTCAATGAGCTGGTCGAAGTGGGACCCGAGTGCCGAATCCGTCGCGGCCCCGGACGCCATGCCGTCCACCTGCCAGCCCCGTGCCCGGAAGTGCTCCGCGAACGGCAGCAGAAACGCCCGTAGGGTGACGCTGACGGTGCTGACCATCAAGACGCGCGGCGTAGGTGAAGACGCAGGTGAAGACGCACGTGAAGGCGCACGTAAAGACATACGGGCCCGTGCGTCGTGCTCCACCGGTGCGCCACGCCACACGTCCGTATAGCTCTCCGCTTCGACCTGTGCGGTGTAGCGCGCGCGAATGCGGTCGAGCGCGGCCGCCCCGCGATGGTGGCGTGATGCGTGATCGGCGCGCAACGTGCTCCACGCGCGCGCGATCGCTGCGGCGTCGCCCACGGGCACGACCAGGCCACTCTCACCAACCAGCGCCGCCGCATCGCCGACATCGGTCACGACGCACGGCACGCCGCACGCCATCGCTTCAGCGACTGCGTTCGGGCTGCCCTCGCTTCGCGACGACATGGTCACGACATCGCAGGCGTTCATCACCGCCGGGATATCACGCCGTTCGCCCAGACGGATCACGCGGCTGGCGAGCGATGGCGTGGCAGCCGCGTGATCCGTCCGGGCGAGCACCGCGATGCGCGCATCCAGCGCGCCCGGATTCTCGGCCGTGCCCGCCGCTGTGTCGGTGCCGGCAAGGAGGTACCACGTGGTCGGATGATCCGCGTCGCCCATCGCGTCGACCTCCGCGTCGCCCATCGCCGCGTGTAACTGGACCGCGGCCAAGAAGGTGTCGTGATCTTTCAGCGGGTCTACGCGGGCAATCATCCCAACGACAAAATCGTCCGCGGGAATCCCCAACGTCGCGCGCAGTCGTGCGCCGTCGTCGCGGTCGGGATGAAAACGCGCGGTATCCACGCCGTTCGGAATCACCCGCGTCGCCGATGACGGAAACCCCAGCGCTTCATGCTGGCGGGCGGCGCGTTCACTGTTGTACACGATGGCGCGCGGCTGACGGGCGAACAGCGCCGACACGCGAATCAGCGTGCGTAAGGTGCGCGACTCCTGCTGCCACGCATCCAGCGCGTGACGGACGTTCCACACGACCGCGCCCGTGGGGGCCCCGGACAGCGCGAGGACGGATGCCGCCAGATTGCCGTGATACATCCACCCCTGCACACACGTCGGCTTGATGTCGCGGGTGATGCGACGCAGCTGCCCGATGGCCGATGGGGCAATCGCGCCACGAGCAAGACCGAGTGCGTGCACTGGCACACCGAGCGCGCTGATCGCGCTGCCGCGTGTCCCGGTGGTGGTCAACGAGACGACGGCATGGTCGGCGACGTCGCGCGTCGTCTGCAGCAGGCGTAGGAGGCTCGCTTCGGCGCCGCCCGTCCCCAAGCCGGTGATGATGTGAAGGATGCGCGGACGCACCGCGTTCGCGTGCGCGTGCGCGTTCGCGTGCGCGTTCGCGTTCGCGTTCGCGGTGCGCGAGAGGTCCATGCCATCGAGCATCACCGCCGCCACCCGTCGGGCATCGAAGCGCGTGACGGCCAGTGTTCGGCCGCGCGCACCCATTGCCGCGATCATGGACGGCGTCTCAACAAACCGCGACATGGCATCGGCCAGCTGAGCCACGTCCCGCGGTGCGACCAGCAGGCCGTTGTTGTCACGAATGGCATCGCGACAGCCGGGCAGGTCGCTCGTGATCACGGGGCGTCCTACCGCCATCGCCTCCAACAACGTGCGCGGCAGCCCTTCGCGCGCCGTAGCCGGAAGCACAAAGACATGGCTGGCCGCAAACTCCTGCCACGGCGACGCAATGTGCCCGATGAACTCAACCGGACTGTCGCGCTCCCACGCCGCGATCTGCTCGGCGGTCACCGACCGTGGGTTGGCGTCGCGCCCACCGGCGACACGGAAGCGCGTATTCGGATGGCGACGGTGCACCACGCGTGCGGCCTCTACGAACTCCTCGATGCCTTTGTCGCGCAGTAGACGTGCCACGCACAGGAACGTGATCGGTCCGTCGGGGAGTGGCGCCTCCGGAAACGATGCCAGATCCACCCCCGACCCATCCACCACGAGACCCTGCGTGGACCGAATGAGCCCGTGCGATTCGCAGAACTGCTGGTCGTCGGTGTTGTGGAAGAACACGCGCGCCGCCCGCGGCAGCACCATGCGCGCGAGCGCGCGCGCAATCGCCGCACCCGGCCGGCGCGCACCATCCTGCGGCGTGAGCGCGTACCCGAGCCCGGTGAGCATCGCATAGGGACGCCCGATGCCGGTGATACGCGAAGCCAGACAGCTGTAGAGCGCGGGTTTGACCGTGTAGCCGAAAATCACATCGGGGCGTACCCGGCGGAGCAGGCCGATGATATCGCGCACGGCGTGCAGATCCGCGAGGACGCTGGTCCCCGCACGCTCGAGTGCCAGCGGATAAAACGCGACGCCGCGACGCTGTAGTTCCGCCTCCGTCGCCGCTTCCGGCTCGCCGGCCGCGCAGGTGACCTGATGACCAGCGTCCAGCAGCGCATCAATCAGCGGTCCGCGAAACCGAATCAGCGATGACGCCAGACCGCCGACAATGAGGACATGCGCCATGTCAGCCCACCGCGTCCGTGCTCGTGACGGGCGCGCGGCGCTCGCTCACACACGCCGATGACACGTCGGCGTCGAGGGGAATGCCGAGGACCGCGGCATACTGCGCCGCGACCGGCGCGGGATGGAAGCGCGCGAGCACGTGCGACGGCAATGCGGGGGCGCCTGTATCAAGCACCGTTCGCATGGCCGACGCTAACGCGTCGATATCATCCACCGGCACCAACGGTCCCCATCGCCCGTGCTCCAGAATCTCCGCCGGCCCCGTGGGACAGTCGGTACTCACCACCGGAACACCGCAGGCCATGGCCTGAATGAGCACATTGGGCAGCCCTTCCGCGCGCGACGCGAGCACGAAGAGTTGCGCATGCGACAACCACGCGCCCAGCTCCGGAACGAAGCCGGGGAAGTGCACGTGCGCTGTAATCTGCAGGCGCGCCGCCTGCGCGCGCAGCGGCTCCAGCAGCGGCCCCGCGCCCAGAATGATCAGTCGCGCCGCGCGCTGCCGCACGACGTGCGCGAACGCCTCCAGCAACACATCAAAGCCCTTCTCGGACGAGAGGCGACCGGCCGCGACAACCACTGGGATGTCCGGATGGCCGTACCACGCATGCGGCGGTGGCTCGGCGGCTTGGCGCAGCAGCTCCTCGGTAATCGTCGGATTGGGAATGGCCACGACGCTGGGACAGCGCGCACCGAGCTCGTCGCGTACGTGCTGTGCGAGATCATCCGACACGGCGATGATCGCATCGGCACGCTGATAGAGCATCCCGCCCAGCCGAGTGGCGCGCGCCGCCCGCGGCGAGTGGTCCGTGGCGAGAAACGCCGCCATGTGTCCGCGCTCACTCACCACCAGTCGGGGTCGAACACCAAACAGTCGTGCCAACGTAGTGGTGACCACCAGCAGCGCGTTGGCATGACGCATGGCACTGAGCACACTGCGCGGACGCCAGCGCACAATCTCGCGCGTCAGCGAGAGCACGCAGCGGCTCACGCGATCCGACCGCAGATCAATCACGGGCATCCCCGGTGCGACCTCGGCCAGATACGGGCCCTCAGCACGCGCGAGCACCAGCACCACGCGCACGCCCCGCACATGCAACGCGTTCGCGACGCCCAGCAACGCGCGCTCCGCGCCTCCACCCCGCAACGAGGGGAGGAACAGCAGCAGATCACAGCGCGACGTGCGGCGCGTGCGGGAGCGCGTCATGGTACGTGACTACGGCGTGGGTGGGTTTCGCCGTGACAGCAGTCGCCACGGGCGCTTGAAATCCTGCGCCGCCTCACGGGCCAACCGCTCCACTTCGGCCGCCACTTCCGGGCTGCTGCTGCTGAACCGTCGGCGCCATTCGAGCGCGAGGAGCAGCGCGATCAGCGCTGTCCCGGTCGCGATGGCTGCAAACAGCCCCTTAAGGACCAGCTTCCGACTATCGGGCAGCGCCGGGCGCACGGGCGCCTCCACCACGGACAGCACGGGCACATTGCGCGCTTCTTCGATGCGCGACTGTTCTAACGACTGCGCGAGCCCCACCACCACCTGCTGTCGCAGGCTGACGTCGCGCCGCAAGCGCTCCTCTTGCAACACCAGCTGCGGTGCGCCGGAGATGGTGCGGTTGCCACGCAGAAAGGCCTCGAGACGATCTTCGGCCTGCCGCAACTCCGTACGCGCAATCACGAGCCGGTCATCGGTAAACGTGCGCTCCTGCGCGGCCACGTTCTGCTGCGCCAGCACATTGAGTGCGTTCAGCTCGGCCATCGCGCGCTCAATGATGGCGCGCGCCAACTCGGGCTCCGTGACCTGCACGCGCACCGTCACGATACCGGTCTTGAGACCCACCGAGGTGCTGATGCGATTGCGCAATTCCCGCAGCGCGAACTCGGCGTGGCGCTCGGGCGTCTCGCTGGACGGTACGAGATTGTTGATCAGATCGATCGGGTGACCGCCCGCGTCGGTGTACTTCGCTGCCAGCAGACGGCGCAGCATCCCGTCGCTCCGGAGCACGTCTGCGTAGAAGTCCGGGCTCTGACCGCCACCGCCGGTGGGGACGGCCACGCCGAATTGCGCCGCCAGCCCCGCCAGCCGCGAGACGTTGCCGCCGGCCGCCTGCGGCACCATCGCGCCCTCCGCCGTCCATGTGCGGTCGGCAAAGAGTCCGCCCATCACCACGGCAGCGGCGACCGCGGCCGGTGCGACGATAAGCAGTCGACGGCGCGCCAGAATGAGGCGCACCAGATCGAGCGGTCCCAGAGTGGTGTGGGGAGCGGAAGCAGTCATGAGCAGGGAAGAGAAAGGGAAGACACGGTCGGCGCCACGGCGCGCAACGCGTTGTCTGGCGCACGGGCGATGCCACGCGAGGGCACCGCCGCGATGAGCGCCAGGCCAATCAGAACAAAGGGGTCGTCAAGGACGTTGTGGCTGAACAGCCCCCAGAGCGCCACGAACAGCATGAAGGCAAAGCCCACGGCGCGGCGAATCGGTTCATCGCCGGCGTCGCCGTCCTGATGCTCCGATGACATCACCGCGCGCAATCCCAGGACCAGCAGCAGCGGCGCCAGCCATGCGCCAAACAGACCGTACTCGGCCAGCTGACGGGCGTAAATGTTGTGCGTCGATTCGGGCTCGTTCCAGATCACGGTCGCGCCCGTCCCGTGACCGGCAAAGGGCCGCTCACCGAACATTTCCAATGCATGCATCGCTAAATGCGAACGTGATGATGCACTCACATCAGCGTTGAGCCCTTCCGAATTGCCAATGGAGAGGCGTTGGCGCACAAAGCGCTCGGCACCGCCCCCGATATATCCAAGTTGACCGCTGGCCAGCAGCGCGCCGGCCACCGAGAGCGCTAACGCGAGGCCCGCGGCGGTCAGCACGATTAAGCGCTTGCCACGGATGGCGCGCGACAGCAGCAGCGACACGGTGACAATGGCCCAGCAGAGGATCGCGCCGCGTGATAGGGTGGTGAACACGCCCACGCCCACGGCCAGCATGTACAGCTCGCGCAATTTCGCCGGGACGGCCGGCAACGCCAGCAGCATCCCCGCGATCAGTGCGGCACCGGCAATGTTCGGATTCACGTAAAATCCTGCCGAACGTCCGAGGCTGATACTGAACGTCATGGGATGCGTGAGCTCCCACAAATTCAAGCCGATGGCCCCGAACGTCGACACGATGATCGCCACACGCGCCGCACGGCGTACGCGCGGGTCGGCCAGCACCACCACATACGCCACGAGCTGCATCGACGAGAGCACGCGGGTGCGCACTTCCTGCAGTGCGTCCTCGCTCCCCGAGGACCAGAGAAACCCGGTCATGGCCACGACGGCGTTGGCGATGGCCCATCCCCACATCACCCCACTGCCGAGCCGAGAGATATCCAGCAGCACCGCCACCGCGGCGCAGGCAAAGACCACCACCATGGTGGCGAGCGGCGGCACTGGGAGCCGTCCGACATTCCACCCCCACGCCCCCGCGCCGGAAAACAGCACGAGCACCGCCAGCACGATGGCGGCCGTACGCATCAGCGCGGCCATCGACCAGCCGTCATCGCGCGTGGCCTCACCGGTGGCCTCACCGGTGGCCTCACCAGTGACAGCGAGCGTATCGGGCATCACGGCGCTCGTCATGCGGCCCTCCGCGCAGGACTGCCGACCGACGTGACCACCGAGGTGACCACCGAGGCGAACACGCGATCCCATGCCTGCAGCACGGTCGCCGGCGCAAACCGTTCCGTCGTGGCGATGGCTTCGGCCCCCATCCGCGAGCGGGCGGATGCATCGCGTAGCAACGACGTGAGCGCCGCGGCGAGCGCAGCGGCGTCGTCAACGGGCACCAAACGACCGCTCACGCCGTCGGTGATAAGATCAGCTGGTCCGGAGTCGCACGTCGTCGCAACGCACGCACACCCATGCGCCATCGCCTCGAGCAGCGCGTTCGGAAAGCCCTCGTATCGCGACGGCAGCAAAAACACAGATGACGCGGCAAGCTCGGCGTCCACCGTCGAGGTACGCCCCGAAAGCGTGATGCGCCCGCCCAACCCGCCGGCATCAATGCGCGCCTGCAGCAATGCGCGGTCGGGGCCCTCACCGAAAATGCGCAGCTGCCAGTCGGGGAAGGCCGTCGCGATGAAGCCGAACGCGTCGATCGCGACGTCAAATCCCTTCTGCGCCACCAGCCGTCCCATGCCCGTGATCTGGCTCGGACGGGTGCCCGCTGGGCTCAGCGCCACGGAGGCGCGACGCAGCGGATTCGGAATTACCGCCACACGATGAGCCGGCAGCACGGCCTCGGCCCACGCGCGCACGGCTTCCGTTTGCACGACCAGCGCGGCGGCAGACGGATAGAGCAGGCGACGGAGCAGGTGCCACGCCCGCCCGATCGCATGACGTCGCGGGTCAATACGCTCGGAGACCACCACGGGAATGCCCAGTCCGCGCGCGGCCATCAGCACCAGCACGTTGGTGCGATCGGTGAAGCTCACGATCACATCCGGACGCTCCGTACGCAGAGCGCGCCGTAGCGTTCGCACGCGACGGATATTCGCGCGCAACGCCGCCGCTGCAGACGCACTTGCCGAGGCTAGGTCAAGCGCCACGCGACGCACACCAGCCGGCGCCGCATAGAAGTCGCTACGACCATCATCCAGCGTCAGCAGCGAGACGGCGTCACCACGCGCGTGCCATGCCGCGCACAGCTCCACCATGACGCGCTCAGCGCCGCCCGCGCCCAATGAGGCAATCACGCCGCAGATGCGCACGGTGCCTCCCCGGCGGGTGGTGCATCCGGCACCGGTGTGGGCCACTCGCGTTCCGCCGCGGCTAGTCGGCGGTGCGACGCGATGGCCAGAAACACGCAGGACACCGCGTACACGCCAGCCGTGGAGAGCGCGATGCCCGCTACGCCGAACCAGCGCATGAACAGCACATTCAGTGCGATGTTCACCACGAGATTCACCGCCGAGCCTATCGTCAGTAGGCGGTTGGCCTGTAACGCCGAGATCAGACGCACGTACAAAATGCCCAAGAGATGCACGGGCAGTTGCAGCAGATACGAGGATTGCACCTTCGCCACCGTCACCGTTTCGGCGCTGGTAAACGCGCCGCGCTGGAACAGCAGCCGGACAATCGGTTCTGCGGCCACGATGCACGCGATGGTCACCGGCACCGTGGTGACCAGAATGACCAACGCGACGCGACGCTCCAGCACGCGTAGCGCCTTCCATTGGCGACGGGCCACTAACTCGGACAAATGCGGCAAGAGCGTCGTGCTTAAGGCCATGGCCCCAACGCTCATCATGACCGCGCTCAACTTCGTGCCGAATCCCAGCGCCGACACGCTACCCGATGGCAGCCACGCGGCCATGGTCTGATCGATGACGGAGGTCGCGCTCATGAGCACGGCGCCCGCCACGGCCGGTAGATACTGCGCGCGTACGCGCCCAAGCGCCTCGCGCGTGGCGGTGGTGAGTTGCGATGGCACGGTCCACGCCATGAGCGGCAGGCCGCGAGATCGGAGCGCCCAGGCATACAGCGCGCCTTGCACAAGCGTACCGCCCAGTAATCCGATTACCAGCACACCGGCGCCCAGTGATGCGCCGCCCAACGCGCTACTGGTCACGATTGCCAACGCCATCCCCAACGGCTGCGCGATAGGCGCAATGGCACTGATCGCATAGCCACGTTCCGCCGCCAGCAAGCCGGACCACGCGGCACAGACGCCCTGCACCAGCGTGTACGGCGCCAGCCAGAGCGCCAGCAGCGGCAACATGGTGCGTGTCGTCGCAGCCAGATGCGTTCCCGGCAACCATCCGTACGCCAGCGACATGATCCCCGCGAGCACGGCCAGCACGGAGAGCCATCGAAACGTGGTGGCAAAGACGGCGCGCGCGAGGACGCGGGCCGCGGTATCGCCCTCCTGCTCGCGCACCGCGATATACGTAGGCGTCAGCGCGGCGGGAAGCGTGCCGGCCGCCACACTGATCAGAAAACTCGGCACCACCAACGCCAGTAAGAACGCGTCAAGCTCCGCCCCATTACCAAAGCGGGCGGCAACGAGGCTGTCCTTGAGCAACGCCGCCAGCTTCGCCGCCGCGGTGAATCCACCCACCACGAACGCCGCGCCCCACAACGACTGCAGCCCACGCGCGAACGCCGACGTCGGCGCCGCAGGAAGCGGCCCCGTCATGTTCACGCCAAGGCGTTGCGTGTTATGCGCGTCGCGGCTCACGTTGTGACTCACGTAATACGCCACGCCTGGAACATCAGCACGGACCAGAGCGACGGCGCCCAGTTCCGCGTGCCGCTGCGGTGCTCGCTCCACGCGGTCGCGATCGGCGCCACATCAAAGAGCTCGTCGCGTGCGAGCGCCGACGGTGCCAGCAAATCGTCCGCCCAATCGCGCAACGGTCCACGCAACCACTCCGAAATCGGAACGCCAAACCCCTGCTTGGGCCGATCCACCAGCGCGCGCGGCACGTAGCGATCCAGCACCTGCCGCACGATCCACTTGCCTTCGCCGTTCCGACGCCAGTCGTGCGCCGGCAACCGCCACGAGAATTCCGCGAGGCGATGATCCAGCAACGGCGCACGCGACTCAAGACTCGCCGCCATCGCCGCGCGATCGACCTTCACCAGAATATCATCGGGCAGGTAGCTGACCTGATCGTGCAGCATCATCTCCGCCAGAAATCCACCACGCCCACCGGCAAACGGTGTCATCAGCGCCGTCTGTGGCTCACGACTCCCGCGCACCACGCGCGTTGGCCGACGCCACGTTGACACGAGATCGCGATAGAACTCCATCGACGAGGGCGCATCGAACAACTCGGCCAGTTTGTGCAACCGGTCACCCGTGACGCCGCGACGGTGCAGCCCCGTGGGCTTGAGCGCCAGATTCCAGTGCTCCGGCGATACCGACGTGACCACACGATGCGCGAGACTCCGCACGGGCCGTGGGACGCGCGACAGCTTGCCCCACGTACGCTCTGCCATCGGATACCGCTCGTAGCCACCGAATAACTCATCGCCGCCGTCACCCGAGAGCGATACCGTCACGTGTCGGCGCGCGAGTGCCGCCAGCAGGGTGGTGGGAATCTGCGACGAGTCCGCAAACGGCTCGTTGTAAATGGCCGGCAGCGACGGGATGATGTCGAGCGCATCCTGCGCCGTCACGTACATCGTGGTGTGATCGGTGCCGATGTGACGCGCCACCGCTTCGGCGTGCGGCGCTTCGTCAAAGCCCGACTCGCGGAAACCGATGGAAAACGTGCGGACGGGACGTGTGCTCTCCGCCTGCATCATGCCAACCACCAGCGACGAATCGATGCCGCCCGACAGAAACGCGCCAATGGGCACATCGGCGACCATCTGATCGCGCACTACTGAACGCATCAGGGCATCGAGGGCGTCGATATTGGTGGCCGGATCGTCGGCGAATGGATTCGCGAGACCGAAGGAGGCCGCGTCCCGCGCGCTCCAGTAGCGCTCCGCGCGACGTGCATCCCATGAGGGCGCGGAGAACGTCAGGATCTGCCCCGGCTCCACCTTCTCAACGCCGGTGAAGATGGCGTACGGCGCGGGCACGTAGCCATGGCGCAGGAATAGCGCTAACGCCCCGCGATCAATCTGCCCCGCGAATTCTGGGTGCACCCGCAGCGCCTTCAGCTCCGACGCAAACGCGATTCCCGATCCTGAGCGCGAGACATACAGCGGCTTCTCGCCGAACCGATCGCGCGCGAGCGCCAACGTGCGCGTCTCGCGATCCCAGAGGGCGATCGCGAACATGCCATTGCACTTCGTCAGCGACTCGGCCAGCCCGTGCCGCTCAATCAGCGCCAGCAGCACTTCGGTGTCCGAGTGGCCGCGAAACGTCGCGCCGCCCTGCACCAGCGCATCGCGAAGGGCTCGGTAGTTGTAGATCTCGCCGTTGAAGGCGATTTCGTATCGCTGGCTCGCCGACGCCATCGGCTGGTGGCCGAGGGGGCTCAGGTCGACAATCGAGAGGCGACGATGCCCCAGCGCGATGCCACACGCGTGGTCGTGCCAGGCGCCCGAATCATCGGGGCCTCGATGCACGAGCGCGTCGGTCATCCCCCGAAGGGTCTGCTCCGCCGTTGCTTCATCAATCCGGGTCGACCAGAAACCTGCGATTCCGCACATGCGCTGTTGTCCGCGTGGAGGACGTTGCCGAGGCGATCATCTGTGCTGCACGCAACGGCAGCTCCTGCCGGGTGAGGGGTAGGAGATGCCGTACGTTGTGACCAGCGTCGGTCAGGTCGAGCGTGGTGATTCGTTGTCATAAACCCCGCAACCTTTTGTTTTGTAATAGGTTGCGGATTGTCGTGCTGCGCGGAGCGACGGCGCCTGCCATTGGACAGTGCTGGCCCCCTCCCTTCAATAATGCAGGGCCCGTGCCAGCGGCGTGACACCAACGAAATACGCCCGACGGTGCTCCGCCGGGCGTGTTCCAGTCTCCTGCGGGCGCCTTACAGGCGCCCGATGCTCGCGTAGCTGAACCCGGCCGCACGCACCTCCTCGGGCCGATACACGTTCCGCAGATCCACGAGGATCTTCGATTTCATCACCGCCGCCAGCTGATCGAGGTCCAGCGCACGGAACTCGTTCCATTCCGTGATCAGCACCAAGGCGTCCGCTCCGGATGCCGCATCGTACGCCTGCTCGCACCATTGCACGCCCGGCAGCAGCGACTGGGCTTCGTGCATCGCGGCCGGATCATACGCCCGCACGGTCGCCCCCGCATCCTGCAGGGCCGGCACAATCGCGAGGCTCGGCGCTTCGCGCATGTCGTCCGTGTTGGGCTTGAACGCCACTCCCAGCACGCCGATGGTCTTGCCGCGCACACTGCCGCCGCACGCCTGAATGACGCGCGAGGCCATCGCGCCTTTGCGCGTATCGTTCACCTGCACCACGGTCTCCACCAAGCGTGCCGGCGACCCGTATTCCTGCGCCGTGCGGACCAGCGCGATCGTGTCTTTGGGAAAGCACGACCCGCCGTAGCCGGGCCCCGCATGCAAGAACTTCTTCCCGATACGCCCGTCCAGCCCCATGCCGCGCGCGACATCCTGCACGTCCGCGCCCACTTTCTCGCAGAGGTCGGCGATCTCGTTGATGAACGTGATCTTCGTTGCTAGAAACGCGTTCGCCGCGTACTTGGTCAGCTCCGACGTTTCGAGGTTGGTGAGCACCACCGGCGTCTCCATCAGGTACAGCGGCCGGTAGAGCGCCTGCATGACGGCGCGGGCGCGGTCGGATTCGGCGCCAATCACCACGCGGTCCGGGCGCATGAAGTCGCTGATCGCCGACCCCTCGCGCAAAAACTCCGGGTTGGACGCCACGTCGAATTCCGCCGTCGGATTGGTCTCGCGAATGATCTGCTCCACCCGACGCCCCGTGCCCACCGGCACCGTGCTCTTGGTCACCACCACCGTGTAACCCGTCAGCGCCTTCGCGATCTCAATCGCGGCCGCCTCGACGTAGCGCAGATCGGCGTGCCCGTCACCGCGACGCGACGGCGTGCCCACCGCGATAAACACCGCGTCGGCCTCCGCCACCGCTGCGGCCAGCTCCGTCGTGAACGACAAGCGTCCCGACTTGATCCCTTTGGCCACGAGGTCTTCCAACCCCGGCTCGTAAATCGGGATCTCGCCGCGCCGCAGCCGCTCCACTTTCGACGCGTCCAGATCCACGCACACCACGTTCGGTCCGAACTCTGCAAAACAGGCGCCGGACACCAGCCCGACATAACCCGTGCCGATCATCGCAATCTTCACGTGCTCAATCCCCGATGTTGTAGAAGTCTCGATACCACGCCACGAAGCGCGCCACGCCCGTTTCAATCGGCGTCTGCGGCGCGAATCCGACGTCGGCGACCAGCGCCTCCACGTCGGCGTAGGTGGCCGGTACATCGCCCGGCTGCAGCGGCAGCATGATCTTCTCCGCCGTGCGCCCCAGCGATGCTTCCAGCGTGGTGATGAGATGCATTAACTCCACCGGATTGTTGTTGCCGATGTTGTAAATGCGATACGGCGCTTTGCTGGTGGCTGGATCCGGCTTGTCGGAATTCCACTCCGGATTGGCCTGCGCCGTGTGATCGCTGGTGCGGATCACGCCTTCGACAATGTCGTCGATAAACGTGAAGTCGCGGCGCATCTTGCCGAAGTTGAACACATCGATGGGCTTCCCTTCCAGAATGGCCTTCGTGAAGAGAAAGAGCGCCATGTCCGGGCGCCCCCACGGGCCGTACACGGTGAAGAAGCGCAGCCCCGTGGTGGGCAGTCCGTACAGGTGGCTGTACGTGTGCGCCATCAGCTCGTTGGCCTTCTTCGTGGCGGCGTACAGCGACACCGGATGGTCCACATTCTGGTGCACGGAGAACGGCATGGCCGTATTCGCGCCATACACACTCGACGAGGACGCATACGTGAGATGCTGCACGCCGTGATGTCGGCAGCCTTCGAGAATGTGCAGGAACCCGACGAGGTTACTGTCGATGTACGCGTGCGGATGCGTGAGCGAGTAGCGCACACCAGCCTGCGCGGCCAGGTGGATCACGCGATCGAACCGCTCTTCGCGGAACAGCCGCTCCACGCCCTCGCGGTTGCCTAGCTCCATGCGCTCAAGGCGGAAGCCCGCGTTGGGCGCCAGACGCGCGAGGCGCGCCTCCTTGAGCGTCGGATCGTAATAATCGTTCACATTGTCCAGCCCGACCACTTCATCGCCGCGGGCGAGCAGACGCTCGCTCGTGTGGTAGCCAATGAAGCCGGCGGCGCCGGTCACCAGAATTTTCGCCATGCGGATCCTCAGGAGTTGGGGCGACCTGGATGGTCCCCCTCGTGCGATGTGGACGAACGGGAGGCGTCAGACGGCACGTGCGGGCGCTGCAGCAGTAACACGGCGCCCATGATGGCGGCGCCGCCCACGAGCGTCCCGCTCCCGATGGGCTGACCCAGCAGCACCAATCCCAGCAGGGTGGTCCAGAACGGCTCGATGGTGGAGGTGATGGCGGTCCGGACGGCGCCCAAGTGGGCCAGCCCACTCAGGAACCCGATAAAGGCACCGGCCGACAGCACCCCTTGGAGCATACTCGCCCCGACCGCCGTCACGGTGAAATGCGCGAACAACGTCCCCGTGGCCAGCGCCCAGACCACAAACAGCGCGCCGCCGCCCACCGCGATGGCGCGCGCCACGTCCAACGGCGCGCGATCGCGCTGCAGCGCGCTGAGGACGGGGATGTAGCCGGCGTACACCACGGCCGCACTCAACACCGTGATGACGCCAATGGGATTGAGCGACGCCGCATCGGGCGCCCCCACCATAGCGGCAATCCCCCCCAACGACAGCACGAGCGCGGCCACGCGCACCACGTCCAGACGCTCCGTCCCACGCACGGCCGTGAGAATGGTGACCCAAGCCGGATAGGTGTAAAACAGAAACGCCGACGTGGCCGCCGGGATCCAGCGCAACGCCAACAGCGCTAGCGTGGCCACCGCAGCCTGCCCACCGCCAGCGATCAGCAGCACACGGGGCGAATACCACGGAGCGGTGGGACGAAGCCCCGCCAGCGCCGGGCGTGCCGACGACGGACGCCACGCGGCGTACGCGACCAGCAACACCGCCGTCGTGAGGTAGCGCCACGCCTGCACGCCCTGCAATGCCGCCCCCGATTTGAGCGCGATCACCGTCAGCGGCGAAATGGATCCGAAACAGCACGCGCTCAACGCGACCAACAAGGTCGCACGGACCATCGCGCGGCGCGCGTGCACGGCCGTCACGACTCCATCACGCGTCAATCACAACAGCGTACCGCTCAAGACCAAGTACGCGACGCTGAAGTAAATGCTGATCGCCGACACGTCCACCAACGTCGCCACCAGCGGGGCGGACGCGCTCGCGGGGTCAAAGCCCAGCCGCTTGAGCAGGAAGGGGAGCATGGAGCCCGTCACCGATCCCACCGTGACAATGCCGATCAGCGCCGTCCCCACCGCGAGCGCCACGCGCGCCCAATGCGGGCCGTAGTCGTACAGCCCGAGCTGGTGCCACATCACGATGCGCCCGACGGCCAAGAGGCCAAGCACGAGGCCGAGAATCAGCCCGGCGGGAATCTCGCGTAAAATCACGCGCCACCAATCGCGCACGCGCACTTCGCCCAGCGCCATCGCGCGGATGATCAGCGACGTGGCCTGCGACCCGGAGTTCCCACCCGAACTCATGATGAGCGGAATGAACTGTGCCAGCATCGTCGCCTTGTCGATGTCGCCCTGGTAGTGCGCCATGGCCGATGCC
This sequence comes from Candidatus Kuenenia stuttgartensis, assembly GCA_943330235.2. Lineage (GTDB taxonomy): Bacteria > Gemmatimonadota > Gemmatimonadetes > Gemmatimonadales > Gemmatimonadaceae > Gemmatimonas > Gemmatimonas stuttgartiensis_A. Next base: position 15,747 of record CALQGY020000018.1, on the reverse strand, counting down.
GTCAGCATTTCGCTCACGGCCAGAATGGCCAGCCAGCCGCCGCGTTTGCGCACGTTCTGCCACAGGCCGATCTGCATGTACGGATCTTCCAGCGCCTCCATACCGCCGAACTTCTGCGCGTCCTCGGTCTGCTCGTCCTGGATGACGTCGATGACGTCGTCCACCGTCACCACGCCCAAGAGACGCTTGTCGAGATCCACCACGGGCAGCGCGACCAGGTCGTAGTTCGACGTGATCTGCGACACTTCTTCCTGCAGCATCTCGGGCGGCACACTCACCACCTCGCTCCAGGCGAGCTCGCTGATGCGCGCCCCCTCAGGGGCCGCCAGCAGTTCGCGCAACGAGAGCACGCCGCGCAGGCGCCCGGTGTCGTCCACGGTGTAGATGGTGTACATCGCTTCGCGACGACCCACCCGCGCCATCGCACGCACGGCGCGCAACGCCTCTTCCACCGTCAGCGTCTCGTCCACCGATACAAACTCGGTGGTCATCAGACCGCCGGCCGTATAGGGATCGTACTGCAGCAGGCGCTCGGTCTCGGCCTTATCCGCCGGTTCCAGCTCCGACAGAATATCGTCGGCCGTCTCGTCGTCCAACTCGTCGAGGGCGTCGGCGCGCTCGTCGGGGTCCATCTCGGCCACGATCGACGCGGCCTCGCTCGCGCTCAGCTCCTCGAGCACCTGCGTGCGGAGCTCTTCGTCGAGGTACTCCAGCACCTCGGCCGCACGTTCCTTGGGCAGCGCGCTGAGGAACGCGCGCACCAACTCGTCAGGCAACGCCTCGGCAATGTCCGCGAGGTCAGCCGGGTGCATCTCCTCCGTCTGCGGCCCAATGCTCTCCGGGGCCTCCTCGAGCAGCTCGAGCAGGTCGGGCACCAGGAGCGCCGCGAGCGGCCGGTTCTTCTCGTTCTGACGTGGCGTCATCCGGCCCCCCTCCCGCGGCAAGCTCGGACGAGCCTACCGCCACGCGGCGTTCCTTGATTGTGTTGTAGCTCGACGGGTTCCGCCTTCGGCCTCGGGCATACGCGAGGTGGAGGGTGGCGGGGGCAAGTTAGCCGAGCGTCAAGGCTCCGAGAAGCGGCGGCGGGAAACCCCCGTCAGAGCTGTGGCAGGGCCCGATCCTGAACCACGGTCACCGACGTCAAACCCATCCCCAGCGGCGCGAGCGCCACCCGAACGGCGGCCGCGAAGGGTTCCGCCTCAAACGGCCCCTCGAAGTCCACTTCCGCTCCCGCCAGACTCACGGTCGCACTGATCACCCCCGCGACCGACCCGAGCGCCGTATGGGCCGCACGCGCCGCGTGCACGGCCACCAATCCCGTGAGCCGCAGCTGCAGCACCCGACGGACGGCGGTCACCGGACGGTGGTGTAGATCAAGCGGCGCCCCGTGGGCCGTTCGATCACGCTCCGCCAGTAGCCCAACGGGCGTACCAGATAGCCGTTGTCGTAGAGCGCCGTGTCCGTCACGTTGCGCGTCGGATCGGGGTGCGGACGCGTGATGAACAGCGTATCCCCCACGCGTACCACATCGACCACGTTCGAGTCCGTCTGCGAAGCGCCGCCCGTCGCCGCCGTGGCGAAGGTGCGGATATCCGCCATACGGCCCGTGCTAACCGTCGTGTCCCGACCATTCCCGCTGCTCGAGCCGCTCCCGCCCCGATTCTCGAAAATGCGGCTGTCCGTCGTGCGCCCCACATCCAGCGGGACCAGCCGCGCCTCAGTGAGATACGTCAGGGCGAGATCGGCCGGCGCGAAGCGGAACGCATAGGGGATGGCGGAGCCGTCCACCATGGACGCCTTGAAAAACGTGGCCGGCGCCGGATCAGGGCCGCCAATGGGTCCGGCGCCGCACCCGGCGCACAAGACCGCCACCAACGGGGCGCGCACACACCACGACATGGCGCGGCGAGTGGACTTTCTGCGCATCTGGCCTCCTGCGGCACGGGATATCCGTCCATCTTTAGGGCGAACCGGAAGCCTGTCAAGCTTTCTCCCGCGGTATTCGCCCCTTTCGCCACTCTCGCATGCCCCGCGTTGCGTTTATCGGCCTGGGTGCCATTGGCTCGCCCATGGCGCGCCATCTGGCCATTCCCGCGCACGATCTCGTCATCTGGAACCGCACGCGCGCGCGTGCCGATGACTTCGTCGGTACCACACCCGCCCGCATCGCCGACTCGCCGGCCGCAGCCGCCATCGATCGCGATATCGTCATCACCTGCCTGCCCGTGTCGCGCGACGTCGAGTCGCTGCTGGACGGCCCCGAGGGGCTGCTCGCGACGATGCCGCGCGGCGCGGTCCTGGTAGACTGCACATCGGGGGATGCCGCCACGTCGCGCCGCATCGCGGCGCGTTTGGCCGAACACGGCATCGGGTTCCTCGACGCGCCGGTCTCGGGCGGCGTTGTCGGCGCTGAACAGGGCGCGCTCACGGTGATGATCGGTGGCGACGCGGCGGTGCTGGAACGCGTCCGCCCCGTGCTCGAGTGCTTCGGCAAGCGCATCGTGCACTGTGGTGACGTGGGGACCGGCGACTCGCTCAAGGCCGTCAACAATGCGCTGCTCGCGATGCACATCTGGGGCACCGCCGAAGGGCTCGTGGCGCTCGAGAAAGCGGGCGTGCGCGCCGAGGTCGCCCTCGACGTCATTAACGCCTCCAGTGGTCGCTCCAACAGTAGCATGAATCTCTTTCCCGAACGCGTTGTCACGCGCGCGTTTCCGCGGACGTTCCGGTTGGCGCTCCTCGACAAAGACGTCGGCATTGCCGCTGACCTCGCGCGCGAGCAGCGCGTGCCGTCGCCGTTGCTGCAACTCACCGCCGAACTGTTCCGCATCGCGCACGATGAACTGGGCGAGCTCGCGGACCACGTCGAAGCGGTGCGCGTGGTCGAGCGCTTGGGCGGGGCCATCATCGGTGGCCCCCGTGAGGACGCGTCGCGCGACGGCGGGCACGAATGAGCGCTGACCTCGAGACGATGAACGAGCAGCCGATCGCCACGTCGGATGTGATCCGCGCGCAGTTCCCGGCGCTCACACGTCGCGAATCGCAGTACCCGGTCGCGTTCTTCGACGGCCCGGGGGGGACGCAAGTGCCGCGCAGCGTCGCGGAGTCGATGAGCGACTACCTGCTCCATCACAACGCGAATACGCATTGGGCATACCCCACCAGCGCGGAAACCGACGCGCTGCTGCTGAACGCCCGCGAGGTCATGGCCGACTTCCTCGGCGCCAGTGCCGGAGAGATTTCCTTCGGCGCGAACATGACCACGATTCTGTTTCATCTGGCGCGCGCCATTGGACGGACGCTGCAGCCCGGCGACGAAATCATCGTCACCGAGCTGGATCACCACGCGAACATCGCGCCGTGGCAAGCGCTCGCCAAAGAGCGCGGCGCCGTGCTGCGCTGGATTCCGCTCGACCTGACCACCTATCGCCATGAAGCCGGTGCGCTGGAGCGCTTGCTGTCACCGCGCACGAAGGTGGTCGCGATCGGCGCGGCCTCCAACATTCTCGGCACCATCAGTGACGTGAAGGCCATGGTGGCGTTGGCGAAGGCCGCCGGCGCCATCACGGTGATTGACGCCGTGCACTATGCGCCGCACGCGCTCGTGAACGTGCGCGATATCGGCGCGGACTTCCTGCTGTGCAGCGCCTACAAGTTCTACGGCCCGCATATCGGTGTGTGCTACGGCCGTCACGATGCCACGGCGGCGCTCGACGTGCCGCGACTGGAGCCGGCACCCGATTACGTGCCGGAAGTGCTCGAAACGGGCACGCAAAACCACGAAGGCATTGTCGGCGCCGCAGCGGCGGTGGAGTTTCTCGCGTCGCTGGCCCCGCACGCGGGCGATCGACGCCAGCGCCTGGGCGCGGTCATGCAGGGATTGCACGCGCGCGGCGATGCGCTGTTGCAGCAGTTGTGGACGGGCCTCGCGGCCATCGATGGGGTCACGCTGTATGGACCGCCTCCCGGCACCGCGCGTACCGCCACGCTGTCGTTTCATGTGCGCGGTCATGCATCAGAGTCGGTGTCGCGGGCGCTGGCGCCACGCGGTGTGTATGTGTCGCACGGTGATTTCTACGCGACCACGGTGGCCCGTCGGCTCGGGCTGGCCGAGGAAGGGCTCGTGCGCGCGGGGTGCGCTTGCTACACCACCGAGGAGGAAGTCGATCGGTTGGTGAGCGGAGTCCGGGATCTGATGGCGGGGGCGCTCTGACACCGTTGTTCTGGTTGTACGGGACGCGCATCTCTACGCCCATGCGCGGTCGCGCGCGGACGTTCCTCGCCACCGTCGGCGTGCTCGGCGTGCTCGGCGCGGTCGCGGCGTGCGAGCGCGCCAAGCCCGCCGCACACGGGCCGCCGGCGGCGGAATTCCTGTTCGCCGCCGGTGACTCCACGTACTGGGTCCGCAGCGGCGATGAGGGCATGCGCGTGCGTAGCGCGCCCATCCTGCTCACGCAGGTGGACGGGCATTTCTACGAAGTGTTCATCGCGGAAGAAGGCGTGGACTACGAAGACGCGGCCTTTACGGCCGCGCGAGTTTTCTCGCGCGACATCACGCAGCGGGATTCCGTCTCACTGTTCGATGATGGGCGCGTGATGAAGGAGGCCGACGCGTGGCATCGCCGACACCCGCGCGAGATGGCGATCGATCCCGAGAGTGAGGATATCCCGCCCGATCCAGCCACCGTCGTGTCGGAGGAAATTGAAATCCTCGACGTCCACGGACCGTGGGTGACCTTCAACCACCTGCTCGACATCGACGTGGCCGACCATGAGCCACATCGCCATGCGGGACATCGCTACGTGGTGGATGTGCGCACCGGTGCGCGCGGGACGCTCGAGACGCTGTTCGGCGCCACCGAGGCCGCTCGGTTAGTCGCCGCGGGTCGTGCGTCGTTTCAGCAGCTCACCGATTCCATCCGGCACGCGGGTGGTGAGCGTGCGGCGCAAGCGCGCGAAACGCTCGACAGTTTTCACTTTGATACGTTGAGCTTCGGCCTTACCGACGTGACGCGGTCGCCGGCCGTGTCGTTTATGGTGCCCGGCACGGGCGTGGACGGCGAGGCCTTAGCCCTCAATCTGCCGCCAATCGCTGCGCAGGCCCCCGCGTGGTGGAATGGCGTGCAGGCCACGCTGCCAACCTGGTCGGCCGATTCGAGTCTCGTGCGCTGGTCGCGCACGGGCTATGACGTGATCGCCCGCCCCACCGCCGAGAACGAGTCGCTCGCGCTGGCGCTCGTGCCGTCCGGTGGCGCGTCGGGTACGGGGACACCGATCACCACGGAGTGGCCCATCGCGACGGTGCCGGCGCCGGCGTATCAGCTGGTGCCACTCGATGCGCCGCGCCTGTCGCAAGCGCTGCATGATGCGCTTGCGCGCGCCTTCGATGCGTCCAAATCGCACGAGGGTGGGGTGCAGACCGCCGCACGATCCAGTGGTCGCGGACATGAGTCGCACGCGACGGTCCTTCCCGTACGTTGGTCACACGCGCCCCGTCATGACTGATCGCCCCTCACGCACCGTGGCGTCGTCGCAGCATCAGGCGCGCGTGACGGAAGTACTCGATCGCCGCACGTGATGCATACGACATGATGCACACGACATGATGCACACGACATGACCGATCCGACGTTATCTGCGGTCCCCGATGCCTTCGCGGCCATGCGGGTGCCGAATTTCCGCAAGTACATCATCGCGCTGTTCATCCTCACGCTGGCCATCCAGATCCAAGGGACGGTCGTCGGGTGGCAGATCTACGACCTCACGCGTGACCCGCTCGCGCTGGGGTTGGTGGGGTTGGCCGAGGCCATCCCCGCGATCAGCCTGTCGCTGGTGGCGGGTCATGTCGCGGACGCGCACGATCGTCGACGCATCGCGCTGATGGCGTTGGTGGTGCTGGTGGTCTGCTCCGTGGCGCTGTGGGTCCTGTCGCATCCGTCTCCGCTGGGAAGGCGCTTGGTTGCGTCCGATCGGGTGCATGCCATCTACGCGGTCATCGTCGTCAGCGGATTGGCCCGCGCGTTCCTCCAGCCCGCTCGGCAGGCATTAAGCGCCGAGCTCGTGCCGCGGCATTTGTTCAGCAATTCCATCACGTGGCGTAGCGGCTGCTGGCAAATGGCCGCCGTGCTGGGCCCGGCGCTTGGCGGCGCGCTGTACGCCATCGGTGGTACGCAGATGGGGTATGCGGTCGATGTGCTCTTCATGACCGTCTCGGCCTTCGTGCTGCTCGCGGTGCGTCACCGGTCGCCGGTACGCGCGGTCAGCGAAGAGCCCATTCTGCAATCCATCACGGGCGGCCTGCGCTTCGTCTTCGCCGAACCGATCCTGTTGAGCGCGCTGACGCTCGACCTGTTCTCCGTGCTGTTTGGCGGTGCGACGGCGCTATTGCCCGTGTTCGCCGCCGAGATCCTGCACGCCGGTCCGGGGGCGTTGGGGCTGCTGCGCGCCGCGCCGGCTGCCGGTGCGGTGGTGTCGAGCATTGCGCTGACGCGCTGGCCGCCCTTCGCACGCACCGGACCGAACTTGCTCATGGCCGTGGCCGGCTTCGGCGTCTGCACGATCGCGTTCGGCCTGAGTACCAGCCTGCCGGTGTCGGTCGCGCTGCTGGCCTTCGCCGGCGCGTTCGATATGGTCAGCGTGGTCATCCGCAGCGTGATGCTGCAGGGACGCACCCCGGAGGCGTTGCTGGGTCGCGTGTCGGCGGTGAACCAGATTTTCATCGGGTCGTCCAACGAGATCGGCTCGTTCGAATCCGGTCTGACGGCGCGTTGGTGGGGGGCCGTGGCCAGCGTGGTGGTGGGCGGCTGCGCGACGCTCGTGGTGGTCGCCAGCGTGGCGTGGCGCGTTCCCGCGCTGCGGGCCTTACGGCAGATAAAAACCGAGCGGGCGCACTGACGCGGACGGACGGTCCGTGAAGTACGCGTCGCCCGCTACGCCTCGCGCGCTATGCGTCGCCCGCTATGCGTCGCGCCCTATGCGTGCGACGTGCCCGCTTCCTCTTCGGTCAGCTTGAGCTCGATCTCCGTCCCGTCGCGCGCGACCGACGACTTCGCGAACACACTCCGCGCCTCGCGCTCCAGCTCCTTGGCATCGTTGGAGTAGCGCGCGGAGATATGTGTGAGCACCAGCCGACGCGCCCCAGCGCTCCGGGCGAGCTCGGCCGCTTCACGCGCCGTGCTGTGTCCCGTCTCCAGCGCGCGCGCGGCTTCCTCGTCGGCGAACGTGGCTTCGTGGATGAGCAAGTCGGCGTCCTGGGCCGCCTCACGTGTGCCGGCGCAGGGGCGGGTGTCCCCCGTGATGACAATGCGCCGGCCGCGACGGGCCGCCCCCACCAGTTCGGCGGGCTCGACCACGCGACCGCTCTCGAGCGTAATCGGCTGTCCCTTGTGGATCTGCCCCCAGAGCGGTCCCTCTGGGATCCCCATGGCCCGCGCCAAGTCCGGGTTGAAGCGCCCCAGCCGATGTTCCTCAACCAGCGCGTACCCCAAGCAGGTCGTCTGGCGATGATCCACCTGGAACGTTTCGATCCGATAGTCCCGTCGCTGCAGCGTTGCGCCCGGCTCGAGCTCGGTCACTGTGACCGGGAATGTTGCACGCTCGCCACCAAGGCTGATGCACGCACGCAACAGTTTGGAAGCGCCGCGTGGACACCACAGGTTGAGTGGCTCGGTTCGCCCCTGGAGCTGAAGCGTGCGAATCAGCCCCGTCAGCCCCAGGATGTGGTCCGAATGGGTGTGCGTAATGAGCAGATCTTCGAACGCAAACGAGATCCCGTAACGCATCATCTGGCGCTGAGTTCCCTCGCCACAATCGACGAGAATGGTCTCGCCTTCGCGAATGACAGCGAGTGAACTGACCCCGCGCTCGACCGTGGGGCGGGAGGCGGCGGTACCGAGAAATCGGACGAGGAGCGGCATCGCACCAATATAGGCGTGTCGCTCGCCGCGGCGGCCCAGCAATTGCACAGATCTCCGGCAGGCGGACGACCGCGACGACGCGGTGGTCGCCTGTGGTCCGAAGTTTGCAGATGAGTATCTGCACGTGACGTGTTGTTCCGGTGATGAAACGGTGCTTGCCGATTCCGCTGGTCCGAGCACGCTTGATTTTGACATCCGGAAAGCCGGGGGGCGTATGACCGGAAAAAGCCGACGCGGATTCGCGTCAATGGATCCCGCTCGTCAGAAGGAAATTGCGAGCCGTGGAGGACGGGCTGCCCATGAAAAGGGTACGGCCCACGAATGGTCGTCGGGCGAAGCGCGTGATGCTGGTCGCAAGGGCGGCGTGACCGTCTCGCGGGATCGCGCGCACATGGCCGCAATTGGACGTGAAGGAGGAGAGTCCCGCAGTGCCGCCGCGCGCTTGGCGCGTCAAAACGGCTCCTCGGAGCGCGAAGTGCCTATGTCAATTTCCCGTGATGGCATGGATAGTCGGCGGCCTGAGAGCCGGCCGGCCGATCGGATTCGTTCGGACATCGTCCGGGCCGACGGACACGCTGACAGCTCCGCTTCGGCGCATTAGCACTTCACGCAGGGCACGTTCCTGAACGCCAAACGGCCACTCACGGTGAGTGGCCGTTTCTCGTGCGGGGGGGCTACGCTCGCGGCGTTACGCCCACGGCGTTACGCCCACGGCGTTACGCCCACGGCGTTACGCCCACGGCGTTACGCTCGCGGCGATACGACTAGTCGCTAGGCCGGGTAGCGCGCCAGGAGCGCATCGTGACGCACGCGGTCGATATTGCATCCGCTGAGCAGCGCGACCACGGGCCCTGGGGCCGCTGTGATCAGCCCATGCCGCAGGGCCGCGATGGTGACCGCGCCGGCGCCTTCCACGATGAAGCCGTGCGCGCGTGACAGCCACGCGATGGTTTCGCCCAACGCCTCTTCGCTCACCAGCACCATCTCGTCGGCACAGGTTTGGCCGACGTGGAGGCCATCCTCGTCAATCTGGCCCGCCAAGCCGTCGGCCAATGTCGGCGTGGGGGGAACGTCCACCACACGACCGGCCGCGACACTCCGCGTCATCGCGGCCGTCTCGACACTCTGCACGCCCACCACGCGCACCGTCGGTGCGAGGGTGCGCAACACGGCGCCCATGCCGCCCAGGAGTCCACCGCCGCCGGTGCAGACCACCACCGTCCCCACCGCGGGAAGTTGAGCCAGCACCTCCAGCGCGACGGTGCCCTGACCGGCCAATAAGTCGACGCCTAGGCACGGATGGACATAGCGAAGGCCATGCTGCGCGGCGTACGCCTTCGCCACGACCATCGCGGCGTCGTAGTTCGGCGCGTCGTCGTTGACCGTCGCGCCCAGGGCGCGGATGCCGTCCTTCTTCACCTGCGGTGCGTCAGAGGGGACATACACGATGGCCGGCGCGCCGAACGCGTGCGCGCCATACGCCACGCCGAGTCCGTGATTCCCAGCGCTGGAGGTCACCACCCCGCGCGCACGCGCGTCGGGCGTCATGCAGGCCAGCACGTTGTAGCCGCCGCGCACCTTGAACGACCCGGTGGGGTTCTCCAGCTCGCACTTGAAGAACACGTCGGTACCCAGCGCGTCCGACAGCGTCGCATCGCGCAGCAGGCGGCTGGGGGCGAGCACGTCACGCACGCGCGCCGCCGCGAGGCGCACAGCCTCAACAGAGGGCAGGATGCGAGGGTCGAGCGCAGGTGTGGTCATAGATGCTGCGAAATGTATCGCGTGACGTTGAACTTGAGTTTCGCGCGCGACGTGACCATGGGGCGGATGCCACCCCAGATGGGCTTGTTCCCCCACGGGCGGTCCCACAGCCCCAAGCACCACAAGATGCCGCCCACGCTGTTCGGGTCGCGTCCATCCAGCGCGTACTTGTCGTTGAGGTGAAAGAGCCACGACCGCGCCTGCTCGTAATCGCGCGTCCACAGCAGCATCGTCTTGCCCCACAACATGCGCGGATAGTTGTGGATGATCCCCGTGCGTACGAGCTGACGTTGCGACGCGTTCCACAGCGCATCGTGCGTGCCCGCCCGCTCAAGCGTCGGGAGGTCATACAGCACGGGGCGCGCGTCCTGCACATGCGCCGCCATGGTGCGCTGAATCCAGTCGGGCATCGACGTGAGCGCATCGAACTGCGGCGTGCGCACGCACCAGTTGAACGCGAGCTCGCGCCACGTCGTCGCCTGCTGCACAAACGCCTCCAGCGATTCGGCCGGCGCGCCGCTGGCCTGCGCCTCGCGCACCAGGCGCGCCGACGCGATCTGTCCGTAATGCAGATACGGCGCGAGTCCGCTGGTCCCTTCGGGGTCGCTGGCCTCGTTGCGCCGATCGGCGTACGCCGGCAACGCGTCGATCGTGAACTGCGACCACCGCGCCTCCGCCGCCACACGACCGCCACGCATCGCCACCGCAGGCACCGTGTGGTCGATCTCACACGCCGCGATCTCACGGGCGATCTCGTCGTCGCTCATCCGAGCGAGATCCAGCGGCCTGACGCCCGTCGTGCACTGCACCGTCTCGCCCAGCGTCTCACGCAGCGTCTCACGCAGCGTCTCGCGCAGCGACGCGCGCAGCGCCTCCGACACGGGCACGCGTGGCGTCTGCTCCATCACGGGCTCGATGGCATGCGCCAGCAACTTCGCGATTTTCGGGCGGATCGTGCGGGCCGCGTACTCGGCCTTCGTGAACGTGCCGCTGGGCACGGTGCACACGCTCTCCACGGCCAACACCCGGCACTCGGCACGCTCGGCCAATCGCATCGTGCGCGCGAGCACGCCGGCGGTGGGGAAGAGGTCGGTGAACACCACGTACGCGCGCGCCGCGATGCGGTCCACGACGCGCCGGTCGTCATCGCGGCGGCGTCGCAGCACAAACTGGTAGTGCAGCCCCAACGACTCGGCGTGCTGCGCCGTGTCGCGAGCCCCCTGCAGGATGAACGTGTGGTGCCGGGCCGAGGCGTGCGGATACGTCGGGTCGAGCCCCTGATGGATGATCAGCGGCAGGTTGACGCGATCGGCCGTCCGAATGGCGGCGCGCAACGCCCAGTTCTCCTCGAGGCGGTGCGTGGACTGCATCCAGTACAGCACATAATCGCCTTCGGGGCGGTAGCGCTTCCCGTTGCAGTCAAGCGTCCGGGCAACGAGCTGGTCGCGGACGAAATCGGAATCGAGCGGGTGCGGCACAGGGGGCGAGGCAGGGACGGAGAGGAAAACGCCGGCGGGCGGCGCGGGAAACCGCCGCTCAAGCTATCCCATCCGCCCAACGGGAGTCGCCCGGACCGCAAACGCCGCCCGTTGATGGGTGAGCGAAGTGAGACAAATTCTGCGGTATGCATGCCGCACTGTTGTGTGCATGCCACAGTATGTGGGCTTGGCGCATGGCGATTTTTTGTGCTCCTGTCGTCGCGTCCTCTCCTTGACTTCGGCCGGTCGCTGGCTACCTTGCCTGAGTGTTCCGAGGGGCCCCGCGCCAACGGCTGCGGGGTTTTTTCGTCCGAATCACTGGGCGTACGGGCGCACACGGGGCTGTAGCTCAGCTGGGAGAGCGCTGCATTCGCATTGCAGAGGTCAGGGGTTCGAGCCCCCTCAGCTCCATAAGTCGGTACCGGGTTGTGTGATGGTCGAGATCTTTTTGTGACCCCCGGGAACTTGGCGCGTATTATGCTGTAGAAGGGTTAGGCCCGCCGCTGATCGGTAGGACGGAGAGTTCCAATGACAGCGCGCGTGGCACTTAAGTGAAGACCCCCGAGGGCATCTGCCCGCCGGGGGTTTTCTTATGTCCGGGATCGTCGTGGGCGCTACGGACGCAGTTCGGCCAGTTCGCGCCGCAGCGCCCCGAACCCTTCCGCCAGGAAGCGGTTCTCCTCGTCCTCGACCGTGCCCGCGTAGTCGCTCATCGCGGTGAAGCCCAGATTGCCCAAGAAGCGCATGATGGCGCTCTCGCGGGTGGCGAGCACGATGGTGCGACTGAGCATGGTCTGCCCCTCCGGCCCGCGCACGAAACCCAGACGCACCTGCACGCCGCCCCCCTCAAACGGACGCGCCAACGGGGCATGCAGCAGCTGCTCGGCCAACAGCGGTAAATCCCACGCCGGCTCGTGCGTAAAGCGCATGCTCCACGAGCGCTCGAGCGGTGTGGTGACGTGCACGAAGTCGCCCACCAAACGCGACGCGCCCACGGTGAAGAGCCCGAACTTCGCCGATCCGTCTACGGTGACGGTGAGGGAGTCCGGCATACGACGGGCGGCGCCGACCAGCGGCTGCAACTCGCCACCGCGCGACCGGAACCGCAGGACCAGGCGGGAATGGCTGGCCAGTGCATCAAACCAGTCGCCGCCAGCGCGGTCGCTGAGGCGTATGTGGTACCGGGCGGGCGCGATGTACTGCCGCACGAACTTGGCAAGCGCCGGCATCGTGGGTGTGAGGTGCTGATCGCTGATCAGCAGATGCAGCGCCACCAGCGTGGACCCGTCTGCCTGCGCCGTGGTCACGATGGAGTCCACCGCCACCAGCCGGCCGAAGGCGGCCGCGGTGCGCGGGAGCGCGGCCCGGTAGTCGGCGCGAATGACGCCCGACGGACGCTCCGCGGACAAGAACAGCGCACGCATGATGTCGTCGGCGCGACTGGGCGGCATGGGGCCGATGGCGTGATCCACGCCGGTGGTCCATTGCCAGTCATCGGCGGTATTGAGCTGGCGCAGGGCTATGAGGTGCCGGGAATCGCCCGTGCGCGTGGGGAGCGGCGTCCGTGCACGGGGCGTGAAGACGTAGCGGCCATTGGTCATAGCCCCGGCCACTTCCAGCGTGCGTTCGGCCGTGCGTTCGGCCGTGCGTTCGGCGCCGGACACGGTGCTGCGCATGTCCGTCCAGAGGGCCGTGTCGCCCACCAGCGCCGAGGGCGCCAGCGCATAGCGCGCCATCCGCATGCGGGCATTCAGGAACTTGGGCTGCCGCAGCACATTCGTGAACCGCTGTTCCATGGCCGACGCCACGGACTCGGCGTTGGTGCGCGCCGACGCGAGATCCGGCCCGTACGCCAAGCTCGCCGCGCGGCAACTGCCGAGCAGCACCACGCCCGAGAGCGGGGCGAGCGCGCGAAGGCGGCGGAACGAGGGGAGAAGGCGGGACATGGAAGAAGAATGGTAGCGGGTTAGCTTTGACACACCTTCTCTCGTACCCCGCCGTGACCGATATCATTCCCTCTGAGTCCAGTACGCCTGCGCCTGAGTCGCGGCGTGATTTCATTCGCGAGCTTGTGGCTGACGACATCGCCACCGGCCGTTTCGGTCGTGCGCCCGCGACGCGTTTTCCGCCGGAGCCCAACGGCTTCCTGCACATGGGACACGCGAAGTCCATCTGTCTGAACTTCGGCATCGCCCGCGAGTTCGGCGGCACCTGCAATCTGCGCTTTGACGATACCAATCCCGCCACGGAAGATGTGAAGTACGTGGAGGCGATTCAGCGCGACGTGCAGTGGCTGGGCTTCCAGTGGGATGCGCTGTACTACGCCTCGGACTATTTCGAGCAGCTGTATGACATTGCCGAGTTGCTGGTGCAGCGCGGTAAGGCGTACGTGGACTCGCAGAACGAGGAGCAGATCCGCGAGGGGCGCGGCACGGTCACCAGCGCGGGCACGAACAGCCCGTATCGCGCGCGCACGGTGGATGAGAATCTCGATCTGCTGCGTCGCATGCGTGCAGGCGAATTTCCGGACGGTTCGCACGTGCTGCGCGCGAAGATCGACATGGCGCATGTGAATATGATCATGCGCGATCCGCTGCTCATTCGTATCCGCCATGCGCATCATTATCGCCGCGGAAACGATTGGTGCATCTACCCGTTGTACGATTTTGCGCACGGCTTGAGCGATGCCATCGAAGGCATCACGCGCTCGTTGTGCACGCTGGAGTTCAAGGATAGCCGCGAGATCTATGACTGGCTGGTGGCGGAAGCGGGCTTTGAGAATCCGCCGCGGCAGATGGAGTTTGCGCGTCTGGAGTTGGACTACACCATTCTCAGCAAGCGGAAGCTGCTGCGGTTGGTGAACGAAGGGCACGTCAGCGGCTGGGATGATCCGCGCATGCCCACCATTGCGGGGCTGCGTCGGCGCGGCGTGCGGGCGGAAGCGATTCGCGCCTTCGCTGAGGTCATCGGTGTGGCGCGCAAGGATGCGCGCGTGGAGATCGCGACGTTTGAGCATGCGGTGCGCGACGATCTGAACATGGAAGTGCCGCGCGTGCTGTGTGTGCTCAATCCGCTCAAGGTGGTGATCACCAACTACCCGGAAGGGCAGGTGGAGTGGATGGAGGCGCAGAACTATCCGCATGACGTGCCCAAGACGGGTACGCGGACGGTGCCGTTCTCGCGCGAGCTCTGGATTGACCGTGACGATTTCATGGAAGATCCGCCGAAGAAGTTCTACCGCATGTCGGTGGGGCGTGAGGTGCGTTTGCGCTTCGGCTATTTCATCACCTGCACCGAGATCGTGAAGAACGACGCGGGCGAGGTGATTGAGTTGCGCTGCACGTACGATCCGGAGACGCGCAGCGGGCAGTCGCCCGATGGTCGGAAGGTGCAGGGCACGATTCACTGGGTGTCGGCGGGTCAGGCGCTGGATTGCGAGGTGCGGCTGTACGACCGTCTCTTCGCGCAGCCGGATCCGGACGATGTGCCCGAGGGGCAGGATTTTCTCTCGGCGCTCAATCCGCACTCGCTGGTGGTGGTGTCCAACGCCAAGGTCGAGCCCAGCGTGGGGAGCGATCCGGTGGGCACGCGGTATCAGTTTGAGCGCACGGGTTACTTCATGAGCGAGCCGGAGTCGAGCACGCCGGAGCGGTTGGTGTTCAACCGCATTGTGGGGCTGCGCGACAGCTGGGCGAAGGAGCTGAAGAAGGGGTAACGCGGTCGTTGTGCGCCAAGCGGTATGCGCTTCGCGGCAATACGATGATGCGCGGTGCGATGCGGGGGTGACGAGCAATCGTCACCCCCGTTGCACTGTGGAGGATGGGGGCGACTTGCGAAAATTTGCCGAGGCCGAGCAGACTATGGGCATGCCTGTTACGAGCGCGCGGTACTGGACGGTGGACGACGTGTGGGCATTGCCCGACGATCCGCAGCACCGCTATGAGGCGGTGGATGGGGAGTTGTTGGTGAGTCCGTCGCCTCGGCCGATTCATCAGCGCGCGGTGCGAGAGCTTCTGGCGGCGCTTGACGCGTACGCGCGCCATGCCGGCATCGGTGAAGCGTTGGCGGCGCCCAGCGATGTGGTGATCCCGCCCGGTCATTTGGTGCAGCCTGATGTCTACGTGATTCGGCCGTTGGGTGCCGACGAGTTGCGTGCGGTCGACGCGCGCACGTTGCCGCTGCCTTTCCTGGCGGTCGAGGTTCTGTCGCCCGGGAGTACGCGAGCGGATCGCGTGATCAAGCGGCGCCTGTATCAGCGCAGCGGCATTGAGTGTTGGATCGTGGACCTGGACGCGCGGTTGGTGGAGCGGTGGCAGGCTGACGCGGACCGGCCGGAGATCGTGACCGGGGTGCTGGTCTGGCATCCTTCCGGGGCGTCCGCGCCGCTCCGTGTGGACGTGGCTGGACTGATGGCGGCGGTGCACGGCGATTCGTGACGGCGGGGCTGCCACTACCGTCTGCGCGATAGCGGCCTATATTGGACTGCTCATCGGGTACGCGGGCTGGTATTTGATGTGATGCCCCTTAGCTCAACTGGCAGAGCGTCTGACTCTGGATCAGAAGGTTCCAGGTTCGAAACCTGGAGGGGCAAT
>CALQGY020000017.1 GCA_943330235.2 Candidatus Kuenenia stuttgartensis | reverse complement strand
GGCAGCAGTGCCGGAATGCCACGAATGGGACGCCCTGCACCGTCGTGGTAGTTGGAGGCCACCCGCCGCGTGCCATCAGCCGACGCGAAGACCAGCGCCTCCACATGCGCGTGATCGACGCTCGGCATGTCGCAGGCGACCACGAGCAGCGCATCGCGCGCCGAGCCCGTCGACTCCACCCACGCCGACAGCCACGTGACCGCGCACCGGATCGAACCGCCCATGCCTTCACCCCACTCGGCGTTGTAGCAGACTGAGATGGGCAGCGGGGCGATCTCGGCCTCGATGGGTGCGCGCTCCGCACCGGTCACCACGAGCACCGGTGCGCAGCCCGCGTCGAGTAACTGCTGCGCCGCCCGCATCACGAGCGTGCGACCATCCGCGTCGCGCAAGAGCTGCTTGGGCGTGCCCAGCCGACGCGAGGCGCCGGCCGCCAGCACCACGCCGGCGATACGACGGTCACCCGGCAGCCGGTGCGTGATGGGGGACGGCATCTCGGTGTTCAGGACGCGCTGTGCGGCGTCGGCGTCCGCGCGTGAATGGGACTCTGTCGCTCGCGCAGCGAACCGCCGGGACGACCGTGCATGATGGCCTCGATCTCCGCGATGGCCGCGAGCGCAATCGACTCGGGCGACTCGCCTCCCAAATCGAGACCGATGGGCGCGTGCAGCATGCGCTGCATGCGCGGTGTGATCTCGAGCCCGCTGCTGCGCAGCGAGTCCATCAGCTGCTCCGCGCGCCGCCGTGACCCCAGCACACCCACGTACCCGATAGGCAACGGCAACACCCGCGCCAACCACTCGGCGTCCATCGCAAACTGGTGCGTCAGCAGCGCTACGGCGGTGCGCGCGTCGGTGGTCATGTGCTGCACGCCGTCGTCGGCGCGCGCCACGATGCGCTGCACCTCCTCGGGCAACGTCAACCCCTGCAACACGAACGGCCGATGATCGATCAGCGTTACGCGCCATCCTAACGTGCGGGCAATCTGCGCGAACGCCTCGGCGCCGCGCCCCGCGCCCACCAGCACCAGCGACACCGGCGGCGCCAGCGGATCGACGAGACAGCGCCACCGAACGTCGGTACTCGCCGCGTTGTCTGCCGTGTCATCAGACGTCGCATCGCTTGACGCCGCCGCGCTGGTCGCCACCTCGCTTGTCGCCTGCGCGCGGGTCGCCACCGCGGGCATCACGACCTCGCCCGACGCGCAGTGCGCCGTGTGCGTCGCCGCATGGGCCAGTGCCGCCGCCGCAGCGCGCAGCGCCGCCGAGGCATGCTGCCACTCGCGCGTGCCGCCGTCCGGCGTCTCTTCCAACACCGTCACGAGCGCGCCGCCCTGTCGGTCGGCCCGCATCGCGCACGCCGCCTCCAGCCACCCGCCGTCGCCCAACGGCTCCAGCAGCACGTGCGCCACGCCGTCGCACATCGCGCCGAATCCCCAGATGGTCTGCAGGTCGTCGCGCAGGTCGTACGTCAGCCGCTTCGGAATTCCGTTCGCGCACACCGCCGCGGCATGCGTCGCAATGTCCCCTTCCAGACAACCGCCGCTGACGGCACCCGCCACCACGCGCCCCTCGGCATCCACCAGCAAGCGCGCCCCCGGTTGCCGATACGACGAGCCCTCCACCGCATGCAACGTCGCGATGGCGAGCGGCACGTGCGGATGCTCGGCGCGCGCGCGCTGCGCCGCCTGCAGCAACTCCTCAAGTCCGGACATGTCGGCTCACAGGCATCGGGGGCGCTGGCTATCCGAACAGCGTCGCGGCGCTCACCGGCAGGGATCGCACCCGTTTGCCGGTCGCCGCGAAAATTGCATTCACGATCGCCGGCGCAATGGCCGGTACCGGCGGTTCACCCGCGCCGCTGGGCGGATAATCGGGCGGCATGATGTGCGTCTCGATGGCCGGCATATCGGTCAGGCCGGTCACGCGATACTCCGCAAATGACGTGCGCGCCGCGCGACCGCGCGCAAAACGCATGTCCCCGTGCAGCGTGGCCGTGAGCGCCCACGCGACGGCGCTCTCCACCTGCGCGGTGAGTCCGAGCGGATTCACCACCAACCCCACGTCAATCGCGGTGACAATCTTGCGCACCTTGAGGCGACCACCGCGCGTGTCCACCTCCGCCACCTGCGCGACATAGCTGCGGTTGTCGTATGACAGACACGCGAGTCCCCGTCCAACGCCCTTGGGCAGCGGCATATGCCAGCCGGCTTTGACGGCGACTTCCTGCAGCACACGCCGCAGACGGTCCACGTTGAACGGCGCCGGTCCCTTGGTGCCCGGCGCTGGCCGTAGATCCTGCAAGCTCGTTTCGTCCAGCAGCATCAGCCGGTAGTCCAGTGCGTCCATCCCCGCCGCGACCGCGAGTTCGTCCAGAAAGGCTTCACGGGCGAAGACATTCGGCACGTACTCAATGGCCCGCCACCACCCCATGTTCACGGGCGTCGGCACATGCGTGTACTCCACGCGCACGTTCGGGATGCTGTACGGCACGTCCAGCGCGCCCAGCGTTTCCGCTTCCATGGCCACGGTGCCGCCAAACGAGGCCGTCACCGCGGGCGCCACGATGCGATGCTGCCACGCCTGCGGCCGCTTGTCCGGGCCCAACGTGGCGCTCAATCGCGCGGCGGACATGGGCTGGTACCAGTCGTGCGCGAAGTCGTCCGTGCGCGACCACACCACTTGCACCGGCGCACTCATCTTGCGCGACAGGAGCGCGGCGTCCGGCGCATTGTCGTTGACAATCCGCCGGCCGAACCCGCCGCCCAGCAGCGTGACATGCACCGTCACCTGCTCCGGTGTCAGCCCCAGCGCTTTGGCGACGCTACGCTGCACGTCACCCGGCTCCTGCGTGCCCACCCACACGGTGCACGCGGTGCCGGTCACGTGCGCCGTGCAATTCTGCGGTTCCATCGTGGCGTGCGCCTGAAACGGCGACTCGTAGGTGGCCTCGATTCGCCGCGCCGCTGGACTGGCCGCCAGCGCCTTCGGTGCATCGCCCACCTGCCGTGCCGTAATCGACCCCGCGGTCGCGGTGCGCGCCCGCAGCGTCGCGCGAAAGACCGTGCTGTCAAACGTGGCGTTCGCCCCCTCGTTCCACACCACCGCGAGCGCACGCCGCCCCTTCAACGCGGCCCACGTGCTCTCCGCGACCACCGCAATACCCGTCGGCACCTCCACCACGTCACGCACGCCGCTCACGGCACGCGCGGCCGCGGCATTGAACTTGACCACCGTTGCGCCGGGCACCGGCGGCATCTCCACACTCGCGAACAGCATCCCGGGCACGCGCACGTCCAGGCCATACGTGGCCGTTCCGTGCACAATGGCCGGGCCGTCCACGCGTCGCATCGGCTTACCCACCAACGTGTACGAGGCGCTGTCACCCAGCGCGGGCTCCTTTGGCACCGGCAAGGCGGCGGCCGCGGTGACCAACTCACCAAACGGCACGCTGCGTTGGCTCGCCTCATGCACCACCGTACCACGCACCGCGCGCACCGAATCCACGGGGACGCCCCACCGCGTTGCGGCGGCGCTGCATAACATTTCGCGCGCCGCGGCGCCGGCCTGACGCAACGGCGTCCAATGGCTGCTCACGGCCTCGCTACCGCCGGTGCTCAACATCCGGAACGTCGCCGAGGGCTCCGCCTGCACCAGCCGCACGCGCTGCCAATCCGCGCCCAGCTCTTCCGCCAGGATCATCGGCAGTGCGGTGCGGGCCCCCTGGCCCATCTCTGACCGCGCCACGACAATCGTGACCGTGCCGTCGGTGTCGATGCGTACATACCGACCGCTCGACAACGCGTCGGCCCCGTCATGATCCGGCACGGTGGCGGCATCAAGACGGCGCAGCGGGGCGGTCAGCGCCGACGGAATCCCGATGACCAGCGCCCCCAGCGTGGCGCCGGAGACGCGCAAAAATTCGCGGCGTGATTCGGGCGCGCTCATTTCGCGTTCCTCGTGGTGCCGTTCAGTGAGGCCGCCGCCCGATGTACCGCCAAACGGATGCGCAGATAGCTCCCGCAGCGACAGATGTTGGTCATCGCCGCATCAATCTGCGCATCCGTCGGGGACGGCGTGGTGCGCAACAGCGCCGACGCCGTCATCAGCATCCCCGCCTGGCAGTAGCCGCATTGCGCCACGTCCTCCTCCAGCCATGCCGTTCGGCAGGCTTCGAGCGTGCGGTCGGCCTGACCCTCGAGCGTGGTGATGCTCAGCGTCGATGCGCTGGACACCGGCAGCTGGCAGCTGCGCGTGGCGTTGCCGTTCACGTGCACGGTGCAGGCGCCGCACTGACCGGCGCCGCAGCCGTACTTGGTCCCGGTCAGGTTCAGGTGGTCGCGCAGCACCCACAGCAACGGCGTGTCGGCGTCGGCGGTCACCGTCTCCCGGCGACCGTTCACAGAGAGCGTATATCGAGGCATGCGTAACAGTATGGGGGCGCGGGAACTTGGCGTCGACCCGTCCTGTTCAAAACGTGGGACGATTCGCGGCCCCACCGATGAAAGCAAGCACCCACTTGCGAGCAAGTGGCTGCTTGCATTAGCCTCCCCGCATGATTGACGACCACCGACATCGTATTCTCCACGCCGCCGCGCGTGTCTACGCCCAGCACGGCTGGCGCGGGGCCACGACGCGACGCATCGCCGAAGAGGCGGGGGTCAACGAGGTCACGATTTTCCGGCAGTTCGGCTCGAAGGACGCCCTGCTGGACACGGCCATGCGGGAGTGTGGGCGTTTGGAGCAAGACGCCACGCTCCCGGCAGAGCCCGTGCATCCGGAGCGCGAACTGTTCCATTGGGTCCATGCGCACCACGCCGGACTCGCGGCCATGCGCGACATCGTCCGCCAGATGATGAGCGAAGCGGCTGAGCGCCCGGAGACGGCGCTCTGCGCGGCGGAAGGGCCGAGTGGAGCCTTCGCGCAGCTGCGCCAGTACGTGGTGCAGTTACGTCGGCTGGGCTGGATGCCCGATCCCGACGAAACGCGCCCCGGGGATGTGCGCGGGGCGGTCACCATGTTGATGGGCGCCATTTTCGCCGATGCGATGAACCGGGAGATCATGCCGGCCATGTTCCCGCAGTCGGTCGACGAATCATTGCATGCGTACGTTCGAATTTTCCTGCGCGGGATCGGCGCGGCGGCAACTCCCAAGCTCACCGCGCGGCGTCCGGCTACGCGTGCGGGGAGCATCTCACACTCGACGACTGAATGATGGGTATACAGCTCTCACGTCTGGCGCTCTGCGCGCTGGTGTCCCTGCCGGTGGTGCTGCACGCGCAGCAGACCGGCACCACCACCAACGCCGCCGTCCCCATGGCGCTGTCCCTCGATGAGGCGCTGCGCCTCGCCGCCGGCAGCAGCGAAAGCATCACCCTCGCGCGCGCGGGGGAACAGCGCGCGCGCGGCCAGGTGGCGCAGGCCCGTGCGGCGATGCTGCCGCAGATCGGCTCCACGCTCAACTGGCAGAAGCAGCTCGAGAATCAGTTTGCCGCCATCAGCAAACGGGCCAGCAATGGCAGCAGCAGTGGCACCGGCACCAAGGACACGACGTCCTCGACCGGTGGGGCGGCGTCATCCATCACGCGCATCTTCGCCTCCGAGTACAACTTCAACCTCGGCCTCACGGCCTCGCAGCCGCTGTTCAACGGCGGACGGGTCGCGGCGGGCATCAAGGCGGCGCGCGCCGGGCGCGAGTCGGCCGAAATCGGCATCACCAGCGCGCAGGCGCAGGTCATGCTCGATGTCACGCAGGCCTACTACGACGCGCTGCTCTCCGACCGACTCCTGACCATCGCCGACTCCACGATCGTGCAGGCCGAGCGTACGCTTCGGCAGGTGCAGCTCACGCGCAGCGTGGGATCTGCCTCGGAGTTTGAGCTCATCCGCGCCCGCGTCACGCGCGACAATCAGCGGCCCGGCTGGCTGCAGGCCCGCACCACGCGCGATCTCGCGTATGTGCGGCTGCGCCAGCTGCTCAATCTCGCCGACGATCGCGCAGTCACGCTGAGTGACAGCATTGCCGAGTCCGCGCTGCCGACCGCGGCCGCGCCCGATGCGCCCGTCACGTCGGTGAATGTGGCGGCGGCCACCGTGCTCATGCTCGATCCCGCCGTGCAAGCGCGCGTCGCCCGCACGCTCGCGGCCTTCGACACCGGCAGTGCGCGGCGCGCCCCCGTGCGCCAGGCGCTCAAGGGCATCGAGGTGGCGCAACTGCAGCTCAAGGCGGTGCGCGCGCAACGGCTGCCGTCCATCGCGGCCACCTCGTCGTACCAGCGGTTGGCCTATCCCACCAACATCCTCCCCAAGAGTCTCGGGGACTTCTTCCCCAATTGGTCGGTGGGCATTGGTCTGTCGTTCCCGCTGTTTGGTGGTGGCCGTCTGGAGGGCGAAATACTGGCGGCCCAAGCGTCGGTCATCGAAGCGCAGCAGCGTCTCAAGCTCGCGCAGGAAGGCGCCGCGCTGGATGCGCGGGCGACATCGGCCAAGCTCATGGAGGCCGAAGCCGCATGGCAGGCCAGCGTGGGCACCGCCGAACAGGCGCAGCGCGCCTACGAAATCGCCGAAGTGCGGTTCCGTGAAGGGATCTCCACGCAACTCGAACTCTCCGAAACCCGCGTGCAGCTGCAGCAGGCGCTGGCCAATCGCGCCAGGGCCGCACGTGATTTGCAGGTCGCCCGCAAGCGGATCGAACTGCTACGCGACCTCCCGCTGTCCTCCGGCCCCACTCCGTCAACCGGCTTCAACTCATGATGAACACGATGCGCCGGCTGGCGCCTCTCTCTCCGTTATCTGTGCGCACGACCTCGCTGCTGCTGACGGGCGCCCTCGTGCTGAGCGCCTGCGGGAAGAAGCCCGAGGCGGCGCCCTCCACCACCGCCGTCCAGATGATCGGCCCGGACAACATCGCCGTCGCCAGCACCGATACGCTGCGGAGCGGCCCGGCCATTTCCGGCGCGCTCGTCGCCGATCGTGAAGCACGCATTCGCGCGGAAGTCGCGGGTGCCGTACTGCAGACGTTTGTCGAAGCCGGCCAGCGCGTCGAAACCGGCACCCCGCTGGTACGCATCGACGACGCGGTGCTGCAGGACGCCGTGCTCTCGGCGCGTTCGGCGTTGGCACAGGCCACCGTCGGCGCCGATCAGGCCGCGCGGGAACTCAAGCGCGCCAAGACCTTGGTGGCCGCCGGTGCGATCGCCGAACGCGATGTCGAAGGGGCGGAGCGCGCGGAGCTCGTCGCACAGGCGCAGTTGGCCGACGTGAAGTCGCGCCTCAGCACCGTCGAGAAGAACCTGCGCAACGCCACCGTGCGGGCGCCGTTTGCCGGTGTCGTCGCCGAGAAGTCCGTGAGCCCCGGCGATATCGTCGCACCGGGCGCCGCGCTGTTCACCATCATCGATCCGAACAGCCTCCGCGTGGAAGCATCCGTCCCCACGTCGGCGCTGTCCGATGTGAAGGTGGGGGCGCCCGTGGTGTTCACGGTCAACGGTTCCGATCGCGAGCTGCAGGGGCGCATCACCCGCGTGAGCCCCATGGTGAACGCGCAGACGCGTCAGGTCAGCGTGCAGGCCAGCGTGCCCAATGCCAAGAACGCGTTGGTGGCCGGTCTGTTTGTCACCGGACGCATCGCCGCGGAGAAGCGCGTTGGCATTCTCGTTCCCGATCGCGCGGTGGACCAGACGGGCATCATCGCCGTGGTCATGCGACTCAAAGGTGGCAAGGTGGAGCGGGTGGAAGTGCAGTTAGGACTGCGTGACGAAGGCGCCGAAACGCTGGAAGTGCGCTCCGGTCTGGCCGGCGGCGACACCGTGCTGCTCGGGGCCGCGCGTGGCATCTCGGTGGGCTCCGCGGTGGCGGTGTCCTCGCCCAAGGATGCCCCCGCGGTGCCCGTGAAGAACAACTGATCGCTCGCCTGCATCGTACGAGACCTTCACCAGCACATCATGTTCATCTCAGATTTTGCCATCAAGCGGCCGCTGATCACGGTGGTCGCGATGGTCACGCTGGCGGGCTTCGGGCTCGTCGCGCTGTCGCTGTTGCAGACGGACGAATTCCCCGTGGTCGCGCCGCCGGTCGTGCTCACTACGATCGTCTATCCCGGCGCGTCGCCCGAACAAGTCGAGCGCGAAGTGCTCGAGCCCATCGAGGAGGCCATTCAGGCCATCTCGGGCGTCAAGAGCATCAACGGCGAGGCGCGCGACGGCTTCGCGCAAATCACCACCGAATTCGTCTTCTCCAAGCCGCTCCAGGACGCGACGCAGGAAATTCGTGACGCCATCAGCACCAAGCGCCAGGACCTGCCGCAGGAAATGGAGGAACCCATTCTGCGGCGATTCAACGAGACCGATGCGCCCATCGTCACGCTCTCGTTGTTCTCCACGTCGCTGACACCGGCGCAACTCACGCAGATCGCCGATCCCGGGATCACGCGCGAATTGCGCTCCATTCCCGGCGTGGCGGATGTCGCGGTCACCGGGGCGGTGAAGCGCGAACTCACCATCAGCCTCGATCCGCAGCGCCTGCAGTCGGCCGGCGTGACGGTGCCGCAGGTGGTCGGTGCGCTGCAGGCCGGCAATCTCGCCGTACCAGTGGGTCGCGTCACGAGTGCGCTCGACGAACGCACCATCCGCTTGCAGGGGCGCCTCAACGGGCCTGACGATTTCATGCAACTCGTTGTGGCCGAACGCGGTGGTCGCATCGTGCGGTTGGGCGATGTCGCCACCGCCACCGACGGCACCGAAGAGCAGCGCACTATCGCGCTCTTCAACGGTAAGGACGCGGTCGGCATCGAGATCAAGAAGTCCAACGGCTACTCCACCACCGCGGTGGCCGAGGCGATTTTCAAGAAGGTCGAGCAGGTGCGCCCCACGCTCCCCAAGGGCGCGCAACTCGATGTGGTGAAGAACAAAGGCACGCGCGTTGAGAACTCGGTGGACAACGTGCAGAGCGCATTGATTGAAGGCGCGCTGCTCACCGTGCTCGTCGTGTTCCTGTTCCTCAACTCCTGGCGCTCCACGGTCATTACCGGCCTGGCGTTGCCGGTGTCCGTGCTGGCCAGCTTCGTCGCCGTCTGGGCGTTCGGCTTCACGCTCAACACCATGTCGTTGCTGGGGCTATCGCTCGCCATCGGCATTCTCATTGACGACGCCATCGTGGTGCGCGAAAACATCGTGCGCCACGTCGAGATGGGCAAAGACCATTACACGGCCGCGCGCGAAGGCACCGATGAAATCGGACTCGCCGTGGCCGCCACGACGTTCTCCATCATCGCGGTGTTCGTCCCCATCGCCTTCCTGCAGGGCGTGTCGGGTCAGTGGTTCAAGCCGTTTGCGCTCACCATCGCCTGCTCGGTGCTGGTGTCGCTGTTCGTCTCCTTCTCGCTCGATCCCATGCTGTCGGCCTACTGGCCCGACCCGCATCAGGAAGAGCACCAGAAGGCGTGGATCACCAAGAAGCTCGACGGATTCAATCGCTGGTTCAACGGACTGGCCGGCGGCTATCGTCGCGTGATCGGCTGGGCGCTCGATCACCCGAAGTCGATGGTCCTGCTGGCGATCACGTCGTTTGTCGTCGCGATCGCCATGCCGGCCACGGGCATCGTGGGTGGTGGATTCTTCCCGTTGGAAGACAACGCCGAAGTGCAGATGACCGTCGAAACGCCGCCGGGCGCCAACGTCGATTATCTCCGGCAAAAAATCGGTGAGACCGTGCGCCTCATCGCGAAGTATCCCGAGGTGACGTACTCGTTCGTGACCGCCGGTGGCGCCAGCGGCGCCGTCGACAAGGCGAGCATCTACGTGAAGCTCAGCACCAAGGGGGCCCGCCTCGCGGCCGGTCAGCGCGGTGCCGAAGACCTGGCCGCGCAGATGCGCGAAGATGTGAAGAGCATCGGTGGCGCCGACGTCGCCGTGTTCACCAACGACTTCGCCGGCAGCCAGAAGCAGATCTCGCTGCAGCTGCGCGGTACTGACAAAGCGGCGCTCCAGTCAGTGGCCGACCAGTACAAGGCGGCCATGAAGTCCACGCCCGGTGCGGTGGACGTGGGACTCAGCACCAAGGGACAGAAGCCCGAGATCACGGTGCAGGTGGATCGCGGCCTGGCCGGCGTGCTGGGCTTGAGCGTGGGGCAGGTGGCGCAGGCCATCCGTCCGGCCTTCGCCGGGTTGCACGCCGGCGACTGGGTCGATCCCACCAACCAGACCCGCAAGGTCATGGTCCGCCTCTCCCCCGAGGCGCGCTCACGCGGCTCCGACCTGGCGCAGCTCCCCATCGGGATCGGCACGGGTCCCAACGCGCAGATCATTCCGCTCCAGCAGGTGGCCCGCATCAGCAGCCACCTCGGCCCGGCGGTGGTCAATCACCTGAATCGCGACAACGTCATCAAGGTCGAGGGCAACATCGCGGGGCGGTCGCTCACCGAAGTCATGAACGAGATCGGGGAGAAGACGGCGAAGATCAGCATGCCGCCCGGCGTGGCGCTCTCCACCGGTGGGCAGGCCGAGCAGCAGCAGGAGGTCTTCACCAACGTCTTCGTCGCCCTCGGGGTAGCCGTTGCGTTGATGTACCTCATTCTGGTGGTGCAGTTCGGTTCGTTCCTCGACCCCATCGCCATTCTGATCTCGCTGCCGCTCTCGCTCATCGGCGTCATGGGGGCCCTCGCGATCACGGGGAACACCATCAACATCATGAGCCTCATCGGTGTGATCCTGCTCTGCGGCATTGTGGCCAAGAACGCCATTCTGCTCATCGACTTCGCCAAGTGGGCGCGGGAGAAGAACGGCATGCCGTTGCGTGAAGCGCTCATCGAGGCCGGCGCCATTCGTTTGCGCCCCATCCTCATGACCACCTTCGCGCTCATCGCCGGCATGATCCCGGTCGCACTGGGACGGGGCGAAGGGGCGCAGTTCCGCGCGCCGCTGGGCGTGGCCGTGATTGGCGGGGTGATCACGTCCACCGTGCTGACCCTGCTGGTCATCCCCACGTTCTACGAAATCTTCGACAACATGCGCACCAGCTTCTCGCGGCGCGTCGGCCTCACGCCGCCGCACACGGGACAGTATCGGGCCGTTGATCCCGTACCGAGCTTGGGCGACTGACCGCGGGGCACCGTCGACGCCATCGCGCCGACGGGTGACTAGCCAGACCGTACGGCGTCTGCGCTAGATTGCCATTTCCCCGCCTGCACCCCGCGTGCCAGAACGGGGGCCAACGACCGGCGCATCGGTCGTGGTCCCCGTTCTTGTTGTCCTGCTGGTCGTCACTCTTCGCCACCGCTCGCCGATGCCGTCAGCCGCCCGACTGATTCCACTCGCTATCGCGGCGGTTGCCGTGGTGGCCAGTGACGGTTGGGCCGATCTCGACCTCATCAACGCGCTGCCCGACGATTTCTGGACGTACGCGGCGATGGGCCTGTCGGCTATGATCTTCGAAGAGCTGACGCCCATCTTCGGCGGCATCGCGTCGCACGAAGGGGAGTTGCAGCTGGTCAAGGTCATTGTCGGGATCACGCTGGGTGGCTGGGTGTGCACCTCGCTGCTGTATCTGGCCGGCCGCGCCAAGTGGGCCACCATCCGGCGCCGCTTCCCGCGCTTCCGCGCCGGCGGCACGGTGGCGCTCCGCGTGGTGGCCCGCAATCCGCTGCTGGCGTCCGTGATCGTCCGCTTTGCGTTCGGGCTGCGCGTGGTGCTTCCCATCGCCTGCGGCGCCGCCCGGGTGCCGGCCCCCACGTTCCTCCTCGCGTCGCTCGTGGGCTCCGCGCTGTGGAGTACGCTCTTCACGCTGATTGGCTACGGCGCCGGCGAAGCCGCGATGCAGACCGTCGGCCATCTGGGGCGCGTGGGGGAAGTGGTGGGCGCCGTCCTCATCACGGCCGCCGTCTTCGCCTTCGTCTGGTGGAATCGGCGCCGGCGGGCGCGCAAGGAAGAGCGGAAACGGCGGAAGCTCACCGCCACCTCACCCGAGTCGCGCTGACCCGTCCGCTGGCGCGGCAGGTCACCACCACGTCGCCGACGCGTGCGCGTACGACTTAGCGCTTAAATATGGAAAGATATTGTTAATAACTTTCTATATTATACGGCCGATGGATAAGCGGCAGTGCGGCCCACGGCCAGCACGCCACGGCCGCCTGCTCACCATTCGGCCGGCAGAACGCGCCAAAACCGCGCGAAAAAACATGAGAAGAAAACACGTAATTCTTGCTATGTAATACGACCGCGCAGATATTCCCGCATGCCCGCTGTCCCCCTGCTTCGCGATCTCGATCTGTCCGCGCTGGAGTCGCCGGCCGTGCTCCGGGCCGCCATCGCGGCCAGCCGCCAGCTGGCGGAACTCAAGGGCGTCCTGTCGTCCGTCCCCGATCAGACCGTGCTCGCGGTCGTGCTGGGCCTCCAGGAAGCCAAGGACAGCGCCGCCCTCGACGGCCTCGTTGCCTCCTACGACGACCTGCTGCGCAGCACCGTCGCTGACGAGGGACAGCAGGACCCGGTGGCGCGACAGGCCGTGCAGGCGGTGCGCGCCGCGCACCACGGCTTCGCGCGCGTGCGCACCTCCGGCCGCATCACCGGCATGCTGCTGCTCGAGCTGCAGGGCATGGTGGAGGGCCAGCGCGCCAGTTATCGCACCCGCACCACCGGCCTCACCATGGCCCTGATGGCGGACCTCGAAACGTTCACCAACGGCGTGCTGCCTACGCCCATCGATCCGCTGGTCCGCATGGCCATCGTGCAGTGGCAGTACGACCGCATCGCGCCCTTCGAACGCGCGCCCGGACGGGTCGGACGCATGCTCACCGCCATGGCGATGGGTCAGCACGACCTCCTGGCCTCACCGCTCCTCCTGCTCAGTCGCGCGCACCGCGAAACGCGGGCGACCTACGATCGGTTGGCCCTAGACGCCGCTCATGACGGCGCGTGGGAGCCGTGGCTGCGCTATTGGCTGTCGGCCGTCGAATCGGCGGCGCAGCGGACCCGCGGAGCGGTCGCGGACACCCGCGCCGTCATGAAGCGGTCCTCGCGGGCGATCCGCCGACGCCTCGCGTACGCCGATCGCCCGTTGGTGCGCAGTCTGTTCGCACACCCCTATACCAAGATCGAATTCCTCATGGCCGACCTCCGCGTCTCGCGCCCGACGGCTAAACGGTACCTCGATGGCTTGGTGAGCGAGTCGATACTCACCAAGTATCGCGTCGGCCGCGTGAATTACTACGTGAACGAGGCGCTCTGTGCGGCCATGAACGCGCTGGACGAGTGAGCACGCCGCGGCGCCTACGCCCGCCCATCCACGCCTACATCCGCGACATCACCAACACCTCCACCCCCACCAGACACGCCAGCCCCAGGCTGTGCCAGAAGACGTAGCGCAGAATGTCCCCCTCCTGACCCTCCTGCTCGGTGGCCACACCGGCCACCACGATGCTCTGCGCGTCGATCATCTTGCCCATCACGCCGCCCGCACTGTTGGCCGCGGCCGCGAGTAACGGCGAGACGCCCACCTGCGTGGCCGAGATCTGCTGCAGGTTGCCGAACAGCACGTTGCTGGAGGTGTCGCTGCCCGTCAGCGCGACGCCCAGCCACCCTAAGAGCGGCGAGAAGAACGCGAACAGCGCTCCCGTCTGCGCGAACGCCAACCCCATCGTGGCATCCAGGCCGCCATAGCGCGTCACGAAACCCAAGGCCATCATGGCGGCAATGGTCAGCAGCGACACGCGCACTTTGCGCAGCGTCTGCCCGTAGATGCGCAGCAGGGCGCGCGGCCCCATCCCCAGCAGCGCCCCCGACAGCACCCCGGTCAACAGCAGCGCGCTACCACTGGCCGACAGCCAGTTCAGCGTGAAAATCGCATCTTCGGCTTTGGCGACGGCCACCACCGGCGGCGTACGCAACACGGCCTGATGCAGCAACGGCACGTTGAACGTGAACAGCGACTGCGCATTCAACCACGCTTTCATTGCCGGCAGTCCCCACAGGAACAACAGGACCGACAGAATGCCCCATGGCATCCACGCGCGCAGCAGTTGCGCCGTGCTGTACGTCGGGGTGATGGACTCCGCCGGGAGCTGCGGCTCACCGGGGAAGCGCCACACGGTGCGCGGCTTCCACACGCGCAGCAGCAGCAACAACGCGACAATCGAGGTCAGCGACGCGCTGATATCCACCAGCGTGGGCCCGAAGTGATTGCTGACGTAATACTGCACGGCCGCAAAGCTCACGCCGGCCACGAGACACGCCGGCCAGACTTCTTTGATGGAGCGCCAGCCCGCCATCACCCAAATGAGCCAGAACGGGATGATCATCGCGAACAGCGGCAGCTGACGCCCGACCATCGCGCTCAGATCATTGAGCGGTAAGTGCGTCACGCCGGCCAGCGCAATGATGGGCGTCCCCAGCGCGCCGAACGCCACGGGCGCCGTGTTGCCGATCAGCGAGAGCCCGGCCGCGGGGAGCGGTTTGAATCCGAGGCCAATGAGCATGGCCGCCGAAATCGCCACCGGCGTGCCGAAGCCGGCGGTGCCCTCCACGAAGGCGCCGAAGCAGAAGGCGATTAACAGCACCTGAATGCGCCGGTCCTCCGCGATGCCCACCACCGAGTGCCGGATGATGTCGAACATCCCGGTTTCCACGGTGATGGCGTATACGAAGATCGCGTTGAGCACGATCCAGCCAATCGGAAAGAGCCCGTATAACGCCCCGTCGCCAACGGCGGCGAGGGCCAGCGGCATCGGCATGCCGAACACGGCCACCGCCACCGCCATCGCGGCGCCAAGCCCCGCCAGCGCGGCCCAATGCGCGCGGACATGCCAGAGCCCGAGCAGGCCAAGCAGCACGACAACCGGAAGGGAAGCAACGAGCGCCGACGGCAGAAGACCGCCGAGGGGCATGTAGACCTGCGACCAAGTGGTAGGCATGCCGATAATGTGGCGCCAAAACCACCAGTCGGCATCGCACGGGGGGCCGCCCCGCGCGCCCGACCTACGCCGCCATCACCGCTGCGGCGGCCGCCCGGAGTTCGTGCCACGCCTGCTCGATATGCGGCCGATCGGTGCGGATGTTGCCGATGGCCAATCGCAGCGTGTAGCGCCCATTGAGCTTGGTGTGCGACAGATACGCCAAGCCGCCGGCATTCACGCGCTCCATGATGGCGGCATTCAGGCGCGCGATCTCGTCCTCGCTGGCCCCCTTCGGCGCATAGCGAAAACACACCAGCGACAGCGGCACCGGCGCCGTGAGTTCCCAGCCGCCCTCGTAATGCACCATCCCGGCGAAGTCGCGCGCCAGCTCGCAGTGAAACCGGATCCGCTCGGCCAGGCCCTCCTCACCGAACGCGCGCAGAATCATCCACAGTTTGAGCGACCGGAACCGCCGCCCCAGCTGAATGCCGTAATCCATCAGGTTCACGGTCTCGTCCTGCCCCTTCGTCACCAGATATTCGGGGAGCAGCGCGAAGGCCTGCTTGAGCGCCTCGGGACGCTGTGTGTAGAGCACCGAGCAATCCATGGGCGTGAACAGCCACTTGTGCGGATTGACCACCACCGAGTCCGCACCCTCCACACCGTCCAGGATGTAGCGCAGCTCGGGCACGATGGCCGCCGGACCGGCATACGCCGTGTCCACATGGACCCAGCAGCCAAACGTCTTCGCGATGCGCACAATCGCCGGCACCGGATCAATGCTGGTGGTGCTGGTCGTGCCGATACACGGCACCACGGCCATCGGGCGATAGCCCAGCGCCACGTCGGCGGCCATCGCCGTCTCGAGGGCGTCCGGGCGCATGCGGAACTGCTCATCGGCGGGAATCTTCACCAAGTTCTCGTGCCCCAACCCCAGCGCAATCACGGCCTTATCGATGGACGAGTGCGCGTGCTCACTGCAGTACACGCGCAGGCGCGGGAGATCCTCGCGCGCCGCCATGCCGCGCACACGAATGTCGAGTCCAACGGCTTCGCGCGCGGCCGCCAGCGCATAGAACGTGCTCACCGACGCGGTATCGGTGATCTGCCCGAACCAGCCGTCGCTCATCCCCATCATCTGCCGCAACCAATCCAGCGTCACCTGCTCCAACTCGGTCACCGCGGGGCTCGTAACCCAGAGCATGCCGTTGGCATTGAGTCCGGCCGACAACAGCTCACCGAGAATCCCGGGATACGACGCCGAGTTGGCGAAGTAGGCGAAAAACGAGGGGTGATTCCAGTGCGTGATGCCGGGGAGAATCGTGCGATGGAAATCGTCCAGCATCGCGTCGAGCGTCTCGCCCTGCGGCGGCGGGGAGGCCGGCAGCGCGCGGCGGATGTCTCCCGGCTGCACGCGGCTCTTCACCGGGTGGCGTTCGGGGTGCTCGAGATAGTCGGCAATCCAATCCACGGCGGCATGGGCCGCGGCGCGAAACTCGTCGGGCGAGAGATCGCCGGTATTCGGTACGGACATCGAGGCGTCGGTCATGCGCGTAAAGTCGTGCGTCGTCGCGCGAGGCACAACACCAGCACGCGTGTCGACAGCCCGCGTACTGACGGACGCCTTACGCCGCAGCGGACAGGGCTTCGCGAACGGCGGTGATAAACTCGACGGTCGTGAAGGGCTTGTGCAGGAAGCCTGCGCCGGCGTTCAGCACGCCGTTCTCATCGGAGATTTCGAGGCGCGTGTAGCCGGACATGAAGAGCACCGGCAGCCCGGGGCGTCGCTGGCGAATCTGGTCGGCCAGCTGGCGCCCGCCCAACTCCGGCATGATGACATCGCTGATGATCAAGTCGATGTCGCCCTCATGCTGCGCTTCGACGTCCAGCGCCTCCAAGCCGTTCACGGCTTCCAGCGTAATGAACCCTTCGCGCTCCAGCAGCGTCCGCACCAGACGGCGCACCGAATCCTCGTCCTCGGCGATGAGCACCGTTTTGCCACGCGGGACGGCCGGGCGAACCGGGGTCGGCACGGCCACCTCATGACTTAACGCGGTGCCCAGCGGCAAATAGATGCGGAAGGTGGTCCCGAGCTCCGGCGCGCTTTCCACCTCGATGAATCCGCGGGACTGGCGCACGATCCCGTACACCATCGACAGCCCGAGGCCGGTGCCTTTGCCCGGTGCCTTGGTGGTGAAGAACGGCTCGAAAATGTGTTGGCGGAGCTCCGGAGAGATGCCGCTGCCGGAGTCGCGCACCTGCAGCACGCCGTACTCGCCGGGCGGAATGACGTCGCCCTGCGCCCCGTCGCGCGCCTCGGTCAGCAGGAACAGCGACGCATCGATGGACAGTCGTCCACCATCGGGCATCGCGTCGCGCGCGTTGATCACCAGGTTCAGGAGCACCTGATCGAGCTGACCGCGATCGGCGGAGACCACGATGGGGTCGGGCGATCGGTGCGTCCGGAAGTCGATGTCGGTCCCGATCACGCGCCGGAGCATAGGCTCAAGCCCTTGCACGATAGTCCCCAAATCGAAGGCCGCTGCCTTGAGCGTCTGCTTGCGACTGAATGCCAGCAGTTGCCCCGTCAGCTCGGCGGCGCGGTTGGTCGCGCGCGTGATCTCCAGCAGGACTTCACGGGTGAAGAGCGTGCTGTCCTCTTCCGTCGCCAACAGCTCCGCGTTGCCGCGGATGACCGTGAGCAGGTTGTTGAAGTCGTGCGCCACGCCACCGGCCAACTGGCCGACGGCTTCCATTTTCTGAGACTGGCGCAGCTGATCGGCGATCTGCTCACGTTCGGTCACGTCACCAAAGCGCCAGACACAGCCCACTACCTTGTCACCGAGCCGCTGCGGGTGCGCGGTGAGCTGAAGCACCCGTCCATCGTTCGTGCGCAGCAGCTCGAACTCGGCGGATGTCTCGAGTGTCCGGCGCTCGCTGATGATGCGGTGGAACGTGTCGGGATCCTGGAGATGGCCCGCCACGATGCTCAGCACCGCACTCCCGTCGGCCCCGTCTAAGGCGGGCACGATGCCGCGCCACATCCCCGCGAACTGGCGATTGAATTTCACCACGTTCCCGTCGAGGTCGAGGATCAGCACGCCGTACGTGCTGGCCTCCAGCGCCGCCTCCATGAGCGAGAGCGCCTGCTGCACTTCGTCGCGTTCACCGATGGCATCGCGCATGCGCTGGAACCGCTCGGCTAGCTCGGTCGAGACCGTCTCCATGGAATGCTCAAGGAGCGCACGATCCTCGTCAGCCTGTCGATAGGCCATCTCGACGGACTGCACAAACGGCACGATGCTGTCCGGCACCGCGTCGGCTGACCCAAAATGCCGGCGCACCTGGCGCGCCAGCAATTTGTGCATCTCGTCAGCGTTCATCGAGGGTGGTAATGGTCATCGTCTGGTTGTGCAACTCGCACCGGACCGATCCGGTAAAGGGGGCTATCTCACCATACGAGTAGAACCCACAGAGCGGCACATTTACGCCCAGTACCTCGCGCACGCTTTCCACTTCCTCTTCCACGCGCTGCTTGAGCACGAGCTTGCGGCCGACGCAGCTGATCAGGAGCGCGACATCGGGCGTGTGTTGACCCATCACATTGTGAGCGGCTGTGGCCGCGCCCTGTGAGCCGTCAATCAGTCGGTCGACGTTGGCCTTCATGAGCTGGGCCACGCCGCCCTGTGGGATGTCACCCGCGAACGTCAGGCTCCCAGCATCTTCGTCAATGCCGAGGATGGTGCGGACCACGCCGGGGCCCGTGCCGTCGCCGCGCAAGCTGAGCGGGAAGAGCAGGCCGCTCGACGGCAAGTCGCCCGCGTAGGCGCCCAAATACGATTTGTAGAGCGCCAGTGCAGAGCCACCATCAAGCTCGTAGAGCACATTGCCTTCCGAACGCGTGATCACGCGCTCCGGTCCGAACGGGTCCCAGCCGCCCATCGAGCCGTAGCCCACGTGCAGGCGATCGCCATACAGCCCCACGGCGATCACGTGGCGCTCCAGAAGCGCATCGTCGTGCCAGACATACGTCCGCTCGAACTGGGCGCCATCGCCAGCCAGCCCGCCCGTGACGACCACCGACGGTGGTAGCGCACGGCGCAGTCCCGCGAGGAGTTCGGAGCCGTTCACGTGCACGCCTTCGGACAGCACCAGCACGTGCGTCAGTCCGTCGCCCAGCAGGGCGCGGGCGATCCGTTCGCCGACCGCTTCGCTTTCGATGGCCGAGGGGAGCGGCTCCACGGCCACCCGGACGCCGGTGTGTTCGAAGTGCAATGCGGTGGCGACCACGCAGTCGTCCGAGACGTCCGTCCCGCAGATTTCGCCGGCCGTCGAGCACCCCACCACGTTGGCGCTCGGGAACGCGGAGCGAATGGCGGCGCGTGCCGCGTCATCTTCCAGCGCGACGCGGCCACCGAACACCAGCAGCAACTGGGCGTCCGCCGCGTCGGCCGATCCGGGGAGGACGGTCCAGCCGTCGCGGGAGGTCCAGAGCCGTTGTTCCACTCGAATCGACATGCGTATCTCAGGGGGAGGATGGACAAACGACTCGCTGGCACGAGCGGAGGACGCCACTGTCGCCGCGACGCGTGGGGGAAGCGCCCAGAGACGTGGGTCTAATGTGACGCGCCGCTGCAGACTCTGCGACCTTTTCGACAGATACTCATGGACGAGTGTCGGCGGACGTGCGGCTCGACTGTAACGAGCCCCACCAACGGACACCGATGTCCGAAATGAATTGTCATTGGGGACTACCGCCTCGGCGCACCACGTGCAACATCAATGGGAGTGGCACACTCTCCTTCGAGGATATTCCGTGAAGCGTTTTGTCCTGATCATGATCGGTGCGGCGACGATCCTGCTCGCGGTGATGGTGGTGCGAACCCTGCGCGTCCCCGCGCCGATGGCGTCCCCCGTGGCCACCACGCCGGTCGCCGGGACATCTGGCACCGACGCGCGCGGCGACGTCACCGTGGACTCAGCCCTCGCCGCGACGCGGCTCTCGGGCGCGGTGCGCTTCGCGACCGTCTCGACGGCCTCGGGCGCCCCCATCGACACGGCTGCCTTTCTCGGATTCCACGCGTTTCTCGAGCAGGCGTTTCCGCAGGTGCACCGGACGTTGCGCCGCGAAAAAATCGCCGGACTCAGTCTGATCTATACGTGGGTGGGGCGCGATACGCTGGCGGCGCCGGTCGTGATCATGGGCCACATGGACGTGGTGCCGGTCCCGACGCCCAACCTCAAAGACTGGACGCACGGGCCGTTCTCGGGTGATGTGGCCGAGGGCTACGTGTGGGGCCGTGGCACGCTGGACGACAAGACCACCGTGCTCGCGTCGCTCGAAGCCGTGGAAGGGTTGCTTGCCCGTGGCTATCAACCCCCGCGCACTGTGTACCTCACGTTCGGGCACGACGAGGAAGTGGGCGGGCGATACGGTGCGCGCGCGATGGTCGACACGCTGGTCGCCCGCGGTGTGAAGCCCGCGCTGGTGCTCGATGAGGGCGGCATTATGTCCAGCGGCCTCGTGCCCGGTGTGCGTGGCCGCGCGGCCGTGGTGGGCATTGCCGAGAAGGGATACGTGTCGCTGCGCCTGCGGGCGACGGCCAGCGGCGGACACTCGTCCATGCCCGGTATGCGCACGGCCGTGGGCGCGCTCAGTCACGCCATCACGGCACTCGAGACCAATCCCTTCCCGTACTCCATCGACGGGCCCACGCGCGGCATGATCGACGCGATGGCGCCGTATGTGTCGTTCACGCAACGCCTCGCGCTGGCCAATCTGTGGCTTACGGAGTCGGTGGTGATCAAGCTGCTGAAAGCCGCGCCCTCAACGGCGGCGCTGATGCACACCACCACGGCCCCGACCATGCTCTCGGCGGGGATCAAGGACAACGTGCTGCCGCCCGAGGCCTCGGCGGTGGTGAATTTCCGCATCCGGCCGGGCGAGACGGTCGCCACGGTCACCGCGCGCGTCCGCGCGGTCATCAACGACACGCTCATGGCGATCGAACCCATCGATAGCGTACAAGTTGATCCGTCGCCGGTCTCCGATACGCAATCGCCGGCCTATCAGCTCATCGCCGCCACCATCCGCGCGATGGCCCCGGGGGAATCCATCCCCGTGCTCCCCTATCTCGTGGTGGGGGGCACCGACGCGAAGTACTGGGGGCCGCATTCCACGAAGGTCTATCGTTTTCTCCCCATCCCCATGGGTGACGGCGACTTCACGCGCATCCACGGACTCAACGAGCGGCTGGCCGTGGCCGATTATGCCAAAGCCGTCGGATTCTTCAGTCGCCTGTTGGGCGGATTGGACGCACTGAAGTAACGGCGCGCGGCAACAGCTCAGGCGCCGCTCACATGCCGCTCACGGTTGGAGTCGCAGCCCCCAGTGCTCACGCAGATACGCGTCGAGTACGAGGGCCGTGACATCGCCGAATCGCTCGCGGCTGGCGGGGGTATCGCGCACCCCGGTGAAATTGGATTCAATCTGCACGCCGCAGATATTGCCGCCGGTCACGCCGCCCAGCGCGCTGGCCCCCGCGCCGCAACTGTGTCGCGCGGTGTTGTCGCCGCCGTTGAAATAGTCGGTGCCGTTCACGCGCGGGTCGGTTGCACTCGGCACGGCCGGGAAGCCGTTGTTCGCGTAGAGCGTGCCCAGACTTGAGGGGCCGCGCAGCAGCGCCGAAAAGGGCAGCGGGGAGAGCAGCGACAGGGTGCGGATGCTTGAGGTGCCCTCGAATGTCGAGGAGGCATCCAACGCGGCATCCGTGCGATCGAGATCCGCATCGGCCAGCAGATAGCCCAGCTCGAGGCGTTGGATCGTATGCGCGTGGCCGTGCATGTCCATGTACCAGCCTTTCCCACTGGCTTGTAGCACCGCGCTCTTGGCCAGGTCGATGAAACCATGCCAATCCTCGAGGGCACCCTGCGCCGTGACGTTGCCGCACGCCCCCTCCAGCAGCAGGCGATTGGGATCGAGCTTGCGCCGAGCGAGCAGGGAAATGATTACATGCGGATAGACCCCGAAGCGCGCATAGAAGCGCTGCTGCATGGTTCGTACTAACTCCGCCGTGTTCAGGTCGGTCACCGTGGTGGCGCTGCCGCCGCAGGCGGCCGCCGTGCGATCCGGAATGGACGCGGGGGTCAACGTGCCGCCATGTGGCGCGGTGAGAATGACCGGCGCGTTGCCTGCGATGTACTCCACGTACCCATTGCGCCCGAAATACGACTGGCCCGGCGTATAGACGGTGGCCACGGGAGGCGTAGGAGTGGGCGGCGATGTGGGCGACCGCGGCTCTGCACCGCACGCCCACACGCCCAGCAACGCGGTCGCACGACAGAGGCTGCGCCACGCGGGTACCGCACGGTTCATGATCAGGGGAGGTGAGAGGGGGCGCCGCCGGACGACGCGCGCGGCGCAAGATATCGACGGAGGCGACCCTTCGCGGGTGGCGGGACCGCGTGTAACCGTGGATATCTCCCGCATGCCCAATTGCCTGCCGGACCCCCGCGCCGCGTCTGCACGCCGCCGCGCCGTATGAGCGACCCAACCCCCGACGTGTCGCCGCACGCGAACTCCCAATCGGTGACGCGTTTGGCCGCGTCCGTGCGCGTGCTGATCGTGCTGGCCAGCGTGCTCACGGTCGTGTTGATGGCGTGGTTTCTCCGGCGCGCCACGGTGCCGCGCTCCGCGGTGGAGTCCGATGCCTCGGTGGGCATGATGCCCTTCGTTCTGTCGGCCGACGATACCGCGAACGCGTATCTGGCTGAGGGCGTGGCGTTTGAAGTGGCGCACGCGCTGTCGGCGACGCCTGGATTGCGCGTCGTGGCGCCGGTGATTGCGGCGGGGGCTGACACCGCCGCAATCGGCGCGGTGCCTGCTGGCGCCGTGCCTGCTGGCGCGGTGCTCACCGGGACGCTGGCGCGCGCGGGCGCGCGAGTGCGGGTCACGGCCGCGCTGACGAATGCGCGCACGGGCGTGGTGCTCTGGGACGAGAAATACGACCGCGATGCGCGCCTGCTCTACACGGTGCACGAAGACATCGCGCGGGCGATCGTGCGGCAGATGCAACTGGCGCCGAATCCCGGCGCCGTGGTCGTCGTCGATCGCGGAACACGCGACGGGGCCGCGTACGACCTCTTCCTGCGCGGGATGTACGCCGCGCGCCGTGCACGGTCGTCGCCGGCGCTGATGCTGTTGCAGCAGGCCGTGGCGCGCGACAGCACCTTCGCGCGCGCACAGGCTGCACTGGTCTCCGCGCGGCGTACTACTTCACGCCAAGGTTCTTCTTGAGGAAGGCGACGGTCTTGGGCCAGCCGTCCTTGGTGGCCGCGAGATTGGCCGCTTCTTCCGCTTCATTGCGCTTGGCGGTGTTTGGGTCGGCCTGCGCGCGCAGGAACCCGTGCACGGCGCCCTCGTAGTTGGTGCCGCTGTATGTCTTGCCGATCTTCTTCATGATCGAATCCAGCGCCGGCATCGCCGCGCCGATACGAGCGTCCTTCGAACCGCTCAGTAGCATGATCGGCTTCTTGATCTTGCGCAGCGAGTCTACATCCAGCGACGCGGGCACCGCGGCCGTCGTGGCCGTCGCCGGCGTGCCGCCCGTGGTGTAGGGCAGGCCATAGAACGCGACGCCACCCGAGAAGCCCTTCAGGCCACCGTTGATGGTGTGCATGAACGTGGTCTGTCCGCCCCAGCAGTAGCCAATCACCGCGTACTTCTGCTGCGCCGCCGGTAGCATCATGGCGTAATTCGCCGCGGCCGCGATCACGCGATTGCGCTCATCCGCGTTCACGCCCGCGATGATCTTGCGCGCGGAATCCGCATTCAGCTCTACCGACGTCGGGCCGCCGCGCACACGCGACAGAAAGTCAGGTGCGACCGCAATGAAGCCCTCGGCCGCCACCTGATCCGCCACACCACGCACCCACGTGGAGAGGCCGAAAATCTCGTGCACCACCACCACCACGGGCGCCTTCTTCTTCGTGCTCGGATAGACCACCCACGCCATGAGGGAATCCGACGAGCCGGCGCCCATGGAGATCTTCACCCACTCGCCATGACGCGGCGACGCCGCCAAGCGCGCGGCCGCGGTGTTGTTGCTGGGCGGTAGCGAGAGATCGCCCTGCTGCATGCCGGCCATCCCGTCGTGGGACATCGTGGGCGCCATGCGGTCGGCGGGCATCATGTGCGCCGTATGATCGTCGAAGGCGGCCGTCTGACCGGTTGGCATGCTGCGCTGAATGCTGCAGGCACCGGCGGCGAGTACGGCCGAGATCGCGGCGGCACAAAGTGTCGGGCGGGTAAATCGAGACATGCGAGCGGTCCTCAAGGGGTGGGCAATAAACACGACCCAAAGACGATAGCGCCACGCGCCACTCCCCGCGACCCATCTCGTCCCAGCGCGCCCCTCTACGCCCCACTGTGCCCCTCTGTGCCCTCCATGTCCTCTGCGTCCTCCGCGTCCTCCGCGTCAAAAGAAACGCGGGGCCGGGAAAGAATCCCCGGCCCCGCGCTGTGTCCCTCTCATGCTGTTCGTCGAACGATCACGGCGGCGAGTTCGCCGGGCCGGTACCGCCCCACGTGTACAGCGCCTGTCCCTTCACGCCGAGCTCCTTGGCCGGGACCGGCATTTCGCGCGGCGTGCCGTCCAGGAGTCCGTCGGTGCGGCGACGCCAGTAGAACGGCGCCGGTCCGAGGCCCAGCAGCTCGATTTCCATTTCGTAGCCGAGCTTCGTGGTCAGTCCCGCAACGCCATCGGCGGCCGACGAGGCGGCCAATCCACCACGACCAACGCGCGTCTTGTTGATGAGCGTGGCCGCCGTGGCCAGCGCGCCACCCGAGCGGATGAGCGCCTCGGCCTGCATCAGGTCGTTCTGCGTGGCCGTGATGACCGGCGCCGGGCCGTATCCACCGTAGATACCGGACGGATCCTGCTTGCCCGTGAGATCATAGCGCACATGGCCGATGTTCGACTGGTGATACATGCCACGGCTGGGACGGAACACTTCGTCGCGTGAGTACGCGAAATCGGTGCCGGCCTTCGCCGTCTTCGGGTTGGTGCCGAAACCGTCCACGATGTCCGCATCGCCAAACGAGCCGTCACCCAAGCGCTTGTCGGGCGAGTTCGGAATGCCGTTGCCGCCCGTGGGATACGGGTGACGCTGCGTGGCCGGATCCAGCAGGTTGGCGACGCGCGTGGAAACGCGGCCACCATCGATGCCATCAAACCACAACAGCATTTCGTGGCACCACGAGGAGCAGCCGTCGCCGACGAAGACGAAGTCCACCGGCGTACCGGCCGACATGCCCGCCTGCGTCAGCGTGAGCACCCGCGCCCAGTCCACTGTCGCATTCTCCGCCGCACTGCGCGGATAGTACGACAGCGTCATGGCCGCCATGGTGTTCGCGATCTGCGCGATCTGCTTGTTCGTGTAGCTGATGCCGTTCGTCCAGCCCGCGGGCGTGGTGAACGTGTTGGCATTCGCGAGCGTGGCCGCCGATGTGAGCTTGGCCACCGCCGCATCGCGGATCTGCTTGCGCGTGGAGTACTGCAGGTTGCCGACATCGACCGTTTCGTCGACGATGTAGCCCTTGTCGTAGTTGAGGGCGATGTACATCAAGCCGGCGCCCAGCATGAACTCCGACACGGCTTCGGCGCGCTTCGTGTCGGCCGTGTTGTTGATCACGGCCTTGTTGACGCGAATGGCCTTGAGCACGTCGGTCGCCGAGGAGATGGCGGAGTACATGCCCACCCACGGGACTTCGATGGACGTCCGACCGGCGGCGGCCGGATCGTTCTGCCACGGACGCGTGAGGCGCTTGCCGTCGGCGTCGATGCTGGAATAGAAATTCATATTCCAGTTGTTCCACGACGCCGAGAACGTCTGCGCCTGCGTGACGAGCACGCAGTTGCCTTCGCAGCCGTCATAGCGGTTGAACCAGGTGCGCATGGTGCCGCCGGCGACGGCCTCGAGGGCCGCCGGATCGGAGAGCGCTCGCTTGGCATCCGGCGAGTTCGGGTTGGTTACTTCGAGCGAGTTGCAACCTGCCACGGCCATGGCCGCCAGCACGCTGACTGCTCGCACAAATCGAGTCATCTGCATCGAGTCAAATCCTGTGTGAGCGGGGTGGTCAGTAGCCGAGTTCGAGCATGAACGTGAACGTCCGGTACGGCGGATACGTGAAGTAGTCCACGCGGTAGCCGAAGGGATTGCCGCCGGGGCCTGCCACGTCCGGATCGTAGCCCGTGTAGTTCGTCTTGGTCCACAGATTGCGACCGACCAGACCGACGCGCGCCGTTTCGAAGCCCGACAAGTGCGCGGCCTTCACGAGCGGCTTCGGCACCTGATAGTTGAGCGACAGTTCGCGCAGGCGGATGAAGCTGCCGTCTTCGACGAACTTGC
The DNA here is from genome assembly GCA_943330235.2 of Candidatus Kuenenia stuttgartensis. GTDB lineage: Bacteria > Gemmatimonadota > Gemmatimonadetes > Gemmatimonadales > Gemmatimonadaceae > Gemmatimonas > Gemmatimonas stuttgartiensis_A. Next base: position 16,949 of record CALQGY020000017.1, on the reverse strand, counting down.
TGTTCGGATCGAAGTTGTTGTAGAAGGCCTGGAAGAAGCCCTGCGGCTTCTGCTGGCCCGTCGGCACGTTGCGCTGGTCGAAGTCGGTGTCGCGGAGTTCGTTGTACGGCCACTGACGCGTGTAGTTGTACACGTCGCCGCCCTTCTGCCACGTGAACACGCTGGTCAGCGAGAGCCCCTTCCACTGGATGGTGTTGTTCAGACCCATCGTGAAGTCGGGGTTCACGTCACCGATGGCCTGAAGTGCGTTGCCCTTGGTGTCGTAGTACTTGAGCGGACGCTCCAGCGGCGTGCCGTAGGCCGCCTTGGCCACGTAGTACCCGAGCTCATTGACCTGATAGTCTGCCGCCGCGCCGGCGAGCTTGCCGTTGGCGATGTTGGTCGCGAGCTGGTCGGCGGTCTTGATCCACGTGGATCCGTAGATCACGCCGAATACCTGGTCGGGCGCCACGCGGAAGATGGCCGTGTTGCCACCGCCGCCGGCCGGGCCGGTGAGGTACGGGCCAACGTTGAGCGCCGTGATGCGCGAGCGCGTGCGGTCACCCGTCACGTTCAGGCGCCAGAAGAAATCCTTGCTGGACGCGAGGACGGCACCGAAGGCCACTTCATGCGTGTTGCCCGCGAGCGTCGCGGCATTGGTCCACGTGTTCTGGTAGCCCGAGGCCGCCGACATCGGCACCTGCAAAATCTGATCGCTGGTGACCTTGTTCGAGTAGCTGTACTCGAGGGTGTAGTTCTTGAGGAAATTGAGGTTGAACCCGATTTCCGTTTCCTTCGAGAGCGCCGGCTTCAGGCTGGGGTTACCCAGCGTGACCTTGGAGGGGCTGCCACCGGCCACCGAGAAGATTTCGTACTGCGCTTCGAACGGCGGGCGCAGACCGGCCGTGCCGTACGAGATGCGCACCTTGCCTTCATCAATGCCGGGCAGGTGAAAGTCTTCGCTGAAGCGATACGCCAACGACGCACGGTTGTAGATCGCCTTGCGTTCCTTCGCGCCGAACAGCGACGACTCGTCCTGACGAATCAGGCCGTCGATGATGTAGCGGTCCTTGATGTCGAACGTCGTGATCGCAAACAGGTTGCGGTTGCGGATCGTGGTGGTGTTCGAGCCCGGGAAGTTCGGGGCGTTCGGATCCTGCGCCGCAGCGCCGAATTCGGTGACGCCACCAACGGTCAGCTTCGTGGCCTGCACGCTGACCAAGTTGCCCGACTGCTCTTCGTACACCGTCGCCAGCTTGGTGGTGTTGTTCAGCCAGCTCGTGAGCTGACGCACCGAGGTCAGCGTCGCGCCCGTGTTGTACGAACGGTTGGTGCCGGCCGCCTGATACAGGCCGCCCTGCCCCTTGCCGCCCGTCGATCCGAGGAAGCCGATCGGCGTGAACGACTTGTTGTTCGTGGACGACTGGTCGTAGTTGAAATTGGCTTCAGCGGTCAGCCAATCGAACGGCCGGTAGTTCACCTTGACCACGCCCGTGAAACGATCGCGGTCGTTGCGGACTTCCTGGTTGTTCAGACGGTAGAGCGGGTTGGACACGTTGCCCGACGACGGCGGCTGACGCACGACGGCGTTGTACGGCGACCCGTCCTTGTTGGGCGCGGTGATGTCGATGTTCGGCTCAAGGAACCGGATACCGAAGAACAGCGAGCCTTCGTCCGTCTGGTCGGCGTGCGACTTGCCGTAGAACATGCCCGACGACACGTTGAGCTTGTCGTTGATGGCCTGGTCGACGTTGATACGGACGTTCTGGCGGCTGTAGCCCTTGAGCAGGTTGAGCACGCCCGTTTCCTGGATGTTCTGGAACGAGACGTTGAAGTTCGTCGAGCCATGACGCTGGCCGATGGAGAGATAGTTGCTCATCGTCTCGCCCGGCTTGAACACTTCGTCCATCGCGTCGAACAGCTTCGGATAGGCGTTGGCCGAGATGTCGTCGGTGCGCGAGATACGCTGGCCGTTGGCATCGAGCTTGAAGCCGCTCGGCGTGGTCGGATCGAGCTGGAACGCCGTGGAGGTGTTCAGGCCGACCTTCTTCGGCAGATAGCTCTGCCCGTACTCGTTACGGAACGTGAAGTTGGTCTGGCCTTCAGCCAGATTGCTGCCACGCTTCGTGAAGATCTGGATGACGCCGTTGGCGGCGTCGGAGCCGTAGAGCGAGCTGGCCGCGGCGCCCTTGATGATCTCGATCCGCTCGATGTCCTGCGAGTTGATATCGGCGAGGCCGAGGCGCGTGATGGTGCCGTCCACAATGACCAGCGGATCCTGCGTGCCGGCAAGGGAGGTGGCCGCACGAAGCCGGATGGCCGGCTCCGAGCCGGGCGAACCCGACGTCGTCGCAACGCTGGCGCCGGCAACCTTACCCGCCAAGCTGCCCAGCGGCGAGATGGCCGGGGCTTCCTTGATGGCCGTGGCGTCGACAACGGCCACCGCGAACGCGGTCTTCTTCTGCGACGTGGCGTCGGAGACGCCGGTGGTCACGACCTGCTCGAGGTTGAGGACGTCCTTCTCCAGGTCGTAGTCCTTCTCGATACGACCGGCCGCGAGCGTGATGGGCAGGCGCTTCGGCTTGTAGCCGATAAAACGCACGACCAAGTTCACCGCCCGCCCGCCGTACTTGGACATGTCGACGGTGAAGCTGTACTTGCCATCGACGGTCGTGATGGTCCCGGCGCCAATCTCCGGAATGCCAACGTTGGCGCCGCCAAGCGGCTGTCCGGCGGACGTCACTTTGCCGGAGAACACCGCGGTCTGCGCCTGAGCCAGACCGGCGCTCACGGCGAGCGCCGCGAGTGCCGTGGCCATGCGCAGAGACCTTCGGATCAAGACACCATCCATTGCGTTACCTCGTGCGGTGAAAGGAGGGGTAGGGCGGGTCGTTCGTACAGCGGGGGCACCGCGCTGCGCGCAGGCCGGAACCTCTGTCACGCCGCATGTCTCAGTTTCGCGACGTTTGGTCACAGTATGCGTAGCAAGCTTTTCCGGTGCAACGGTATATTCCGCTCGGATGGGGTGCCGATTGCATCTTATTAAGCCGGGCCCGCAGCGACACCTCGCGGTGCTCGGCGACAACGTTGGAGGGATCTCGGTATGTCGATACACTTTGTCCCCTTACCGTCCCCCGCGACCGTCGCGCCGTCCGTGCCCCGTTTCGGGGTCTGGCTCGTCTCGCTGGCGCTGACGTTGGCCGCGCCGTCGGTCGTGCCGTTGGCGGCGCAGAAGCCCGATGCGCCGCGGCCCGATGCACAGCGGCGAGATGCGTCGCAGCCCAGCGCGCGCCTCACCGGCGCCATCGTGGACCGCACCAGCGGAGGCCCCGTGGTGGGCGCGGTCATCGTCAACCTGACGGATGGCCGCTCGGTCACGAGTGACTCCCTCGGGACCTTCCGCGTGGAGCGCATCCCGGCGGGCCTCATCCGGTTTCTGGTCCGCGCGAAGGGGTTCCCGTCGGTCGGCCTGGTGGTCGCCGTCGCCCAGGGTGAGATGCTGGAGCGGCGCATTGAACTGGACTCCAGTGCGGCCGGCGCCACGGCGCAAGCCGCGGCCATGGAGGCCGCGAAGGCCGCGCGCGATGGACGCCCCGTCGCCACGGCGGGCACCCCAGGCGCGGGGCAGGCGCTGCCCATGGTGTCCGTCTCCGCCGCGGCCAGCCGCGGCCCGCGTTTCGCGAATTTCGAGCGTCGCCAGAAGACCGGGGCGGGGCAGTATCTGGTACGCGAAGAGATCGAGCGCGGCGGCTTCTCCACGCTGGCCGAAGTCGCGCGCGGCATGCGCGGCGTGGCCGTGGAGTGCAGCGGTGGCCGCGGCTGCTACATCCGGATGGTGCGCGCCCCGATGCGCTGCCTGCCGGAGTACATCGTGGACGACAACGTCGACAACGACTTCGGCCCCACGGTGCCGGTGCGCGACATCGAAGCCATGGAGGTCTACACTGGCCCCAGTGACGTGCCGGGCGAGTACGCCGGCACGAACGCCGGCTGCGGCGTGATTGTCATCTGGACGCGCAGCGGGCCGGCGCGGAAGAAGAAGGACTGAGCGACGCTTAGGGGCGGGTGACGACCGCGGTGCGCGTGCCCGGCCCAATCGGCATCGTCTGTGTCCCGCCCCCGTTCGGCCACCGCACCGTCACCGCCGTCGCGCCACGCGGCCACGCCATCGTCGGCGTCGCGGCGTCCATCGACCAGTAGCCGCTGCCGGCCACGACCGCGCGCACCGGGCCGGGTGTGCCGTTCACCACCACGCGCAGCTGCGCCCCGATGCCCAGCGGGTTCCCGGCGCCGCCGTGCAGGGTGACGCGCACACCGGGCGCCGCGCGGTGGTTGTGCCAGAGCGTCATGGGCGCCCCGTTTTGCGCCACGGCTAAATCCACGCGGCCGTCGCCGTCGTAGTCCGCGGCGGCGGCTCCGCGCTGATCGCCGAGGATCGAGAGGCCACTGGCCTGCACCGTTTGCGCGCGGAAGCCGCCCGTGCCGTCACCCAGCAACAGCAGTCCCGCGCCCGCGTCGAAGCGCATGGTGTTGATCTCAGTGGGGAAGAAGTTCTGCGCCAGAAAGAGATCCTCGCGGCCGTCCCCGTCAAAGTCGGACACCACCACGCCCAAGGCCGGCGCGAGCTGCGCGGCAGTGGGGAGCGCGTGTGCTTCGAAGTGATCGCCGCGATTGAGGAACACGGTGTGCGCGAAGGTGGTCGCGCCAACGCGCTTGGCGGTGGCGGCCGCCGGCCCCAGCACGGCGTCCACGTCGGCGGCGGCAAACGCGGCGAAGGTCGCAAAGCGCGCCTTCACCGACGGGATGGCCGAGCCGATGCGCGCCAGACCGTCCAGCGGCATCTCGCGGTTGGTAACCGAGTCGGCCCGGGCGAAGAGCAGCCCCAGGCGGTCGTCGTCCATGCGCGCCACGACCAGCTCGTACGGACGCGCCGCCGACGCCGGCCACGGGATGTTCTGCCCCCAGCTGGTGGCCACGATATCGAGCCGACCGTCCCCGTCAAAATCGCCCACATTCACACCGTTCCAGCGACTCATCAAGTCACCAAAGCGCCATTCACGCGTCACATCGCGGAATCTCCCGGATTCGTTGTGCAGCACGCGCACCGGCCCAAACTCCGTCGCTGCGATGAGCTCTGGGCGGCCGTCGCCGTCCAAATCCGCCAGCACCGCCGACGACACCAGCCCCAGCGCGGACAGCGCTTTGGCGTTGGCGGCGTCCTCCACGAATGTGCCATTGGCCGTCGCCAGCAGCAGGCGAGACCGCGCCGGCAGCGGCCACGCCCCCGGAATGGCGCGCGCCCCGATGAAGAGGTCGGGGCGATCATCGCCGTTCACGTCGGCCATCGCCATCGTTCCGACGCTGGCCGTGTCGCCCGGCGCCACCGGTGCCGCGGCCGCCAGACGGCCACCGCCGCCCACGGGGAAGCCCAGCACCGACGGCAGCGCCAGCGCCTCGGCCGCGGACTCGGTCTCGTAATTGGACTGCCCTACCAGCAGCGAGAGCGCGCCGCGACCGTCGAACGCGGGGAGCACGGTGGTCAGATCCACCGCCTGCAGTGCACCCGGCACGGGCATGGGCACGAACCGGCCACCGGTGTTGCGCAGCACCGTCAACCGGCCGCCGCGCCCGCTGCCGAAGACCAGGTCGTCGCGGCCGTCGCGATCGACGTCAATCCAGCTCACCCCGGGGCCCAGTTGGCTCAGGCGCGACGGCAGCAGCGGCTGGCGGCGGAAATCGGCGTAGAGCGAGTCTACGTGGGCCGCGCCCCCCAGGGCGGGGGTGGCGTTGGTAAAGAGCGGCGGTGACACCGGGGCGGCCCCGGGGGCCGCGGACGACGCGGACAACGCGGACGACGGCGGGGGGGCTGCCGTGGTGGTGTCCTCGGTGATCTCGTACAGACGATTGGCGCGTGCCGGCACGATGGTCTGACGCCGGCCGCTTCGCCAGCGCACCTCGATGGTGGTGGCGCCGGTATCCGCCAATCCGGTATCGGCGGCGAACGTCAGCTGCGCGTCGCTGCCCGACAGGTAGTAGCCGCCGGCGGTGATTTCGCGCGACTGCAGCGGGCGCGTGGCGGTGCGTACGGTCACCACGGCGCCGATGCCCTGCGTGTTGCCGCCGGCCCCGCGCAGGCGCACCGCGATGCGCGGCGCCGGTGACGTGTTGCGATACACCACCGAGGGCGCGTTCAGGCGCGTAACCACCACGTCCAGCGCGCCGTCGCCGTTGAGGTCGGCCAGGGCGAGCCCCTGCGAGATGGCGCTGTCCATGCCAAAGCCCCACGCCTGACTCACGTTCTGAAACGCCAGGTCGCCGCCGTTCCGGAACGCCACGCTCTTCGTGCGCAGCGCGGGAAATTCGGCCGACTCGCGGTTCCACGGCACGCGCGGAAACGTGTTGCGGATGCGGTCTGCCGGGTCGGCCTCGCGCACGTCGTAGCGGTGGCCGTTCACCGCCAGCAGGTCTTCGTAGCCGTCTAGGTCGACGTCGAGAAACGCCGAGCCCCACGTCCAGTCGGTAGCGCTGACGCCGGCGAAGTCGCCGATCTGTGCGTACGTCCCGTCGCCGCGCGCGAGGTGCAGCATGTTGCGCATCCACTGCGTGCGCTCGGGCGACAGCCCCACCGGCTTCTGCAGTGGCGTATGCGTGGGGATGCTGCGCTGCTGTGCAGCAAGCGTGGGCGCCAGCATGTCGGTGGTGAACAGATCCACCTGCCCGTCGCGATTCACATCGCCGAAGTCCACGCTCATGCACGTGTTGCTCGTCACGCGCAGCGCCAACGGTGGCGCCAACCGGAAGTTGCCTCGGCCATCGTTGAGCCAGAACAGATCGGGGTCTTCGAGGTCATTGCACACGTACAAGTCGGGCGCGCCGTCGCCGTTGACGTCGTAAAAACGCGCCGCCAGCGTGAAGTAGTCGGGGTCCGTGGTGAGCGGCGCGCCCTGTTCGTCGCGAAAGCGCGGTCCCATCACGGGTGTGCGCGTGAAATGGCCCGCCCCGTCATTCAGAAAAAATAAATCGGGCTCGGCGCGCTGCGACCGCATAAAGCCCCCCAGATCGGGGCGCGCCTCCACGCGATAATCTTTTTTCCATTCGTCCAGTACGACCACCGAGTCGCCCACCTTCTTGAGCACTTGATCGAAGGCGCGCTGCTGCGGAGTGAATGCGTCGAGCGCGTTCTTCGTCTTGTACGTGGCCACATACAGATCTAGCGTGCCGTTGCCGTCCACGTCGGCCAGCGTCATCGTGGTGGCGTTGTAGCCGCCCGTGAGGCCGCTTGCGGCGGTTGCGTTGGTGAAGTGCCCCGTGCCGTCGTTGCGAAACAGCACGACCGGCCCGCCAAACGTGCCGGCAATCAGATCGACATCGCGGTCGCCATCGACATCGGCCAGTACGGCACTCGTCGTGGCGAGGCCGGTGAAATCGAGTCCGCGCGCGGCGGTGACATCGGTGAAGTGGAAATCCCCGTCGTTGTGATAGAGCGCCGCCGGGTGTTCTTCCGACGCCAGCACGATGTCGGGCAGCCCGTCGCCATCCACGTCGCCCAATGCCACGCCGGCGCCATCGAGCAGTCCGCGGTTGGCCAGCGCGTGTTCGTCGTCAATGTCGTTGCGGTGCGTGAGACCGGTGGACGACGCGGTGAGCATGGTGAAGCCGTCATGCCCCTTGGCCGACACGGCGAGCGCGCGCCAGCGGTAGCCGGCTTCGGCGTGCCAGCTGGTGTCCACCGCCGGTTCGCGGCACGCGCCGAGGGCCATCGCGCTCAGCACACACGCGCTCAGTGTGCGCACGCGCAATCTGCGCACGAGCAATCTGCGCACGAGGGTCATCACGCCGTGAAGGTCGGCGCGCTTTCGCTCCGGCCGTTGCTTCGGCGGGTGCGGTATTCGGTGCGACATTCCGCTCACGGCGCGCGACGCGTCTTGAGCGCGCGCACACGCCGCCCAATGCACTGGCCCTGCACCAGTCCGTCCTGGACGGCGGGGAAGTAGTGCACGCCGGCATACACGCGCGACATGGCCACCTCCGTGCGTGCCGCCGAGAACGACGCGAACGGGCGTGGCGGCTGCCCGATGTCCACCTGCGAGGAGTCGGTGAAGGCGATGGTGTCGCCCAACAGCGCGATCAGCACATCCACCGCCGCGCCCGACTGCACCGAATGTCCCGACGTGTATTCGGGGAACGGTGGCGTGGGGATCACCGTCTGGAATTTCGGATCGAAGACGCGCTGCACATACGTCACCGGGCGCACGACGTTGGAGCGATACTTCTCGCGCCAGCAGCCGATGAACGCATCGGCAATCGCGATGGACGTGAGCGCGTACAGCTCCGCGGCGGCATCCGCGCTGAGTCCACGGCGCGCCACCATCTGGTTCACCACGCTGATCCAGTGAAATCCGGGGGTGCCGGTCGCCACCGGGTTATCGGCCCAGAACAACGCGATCTCCTTTTGCGCGGGCGTGAGCGCCTGCACGGTGTCGTAGAACTGCTGGCCCATGGCGTAAAAGTCCGACCCCGGCTTCTCCGAGTAGCCGGGCGGCGCCGGCGGCGCGCACTCATCGCCACTGGCCAGCGTAAAGGGGCGCAGGCGGCCCCAATACGGTTCGGTGGGTTTGGTGGGGTTGAACGCCGGCAGCGTGGTGGGGCCGTCGGCCTTGGGGCGATTGGTGAAGGTGCCCTTGGTGGTGGCGCGCTCCACGTCGACATGCACGTTGGGGTTGGCGAACTGCACCAGATCCGACTGCCCCGACAACGTTTGCGGCACGAACTGCGACACGTTAGCGGTGTTCACCCACGTGTCGCGCGTGCCGGATGGGGCCCACGGCCGGCCGCGGGTGGCGAAAAAGCTGTCGGTGGCGGCCCAGGCCAGAATGGCGGCGCCGATATCACGGCCGCGCGCGATGGCGCGGGCCTGATCAGCGGCCTGCACACCGGCCGCGGCGCGCGCGGCGATCTGCGCGGCGGCCAGCGAGTCGATGGTGCGCCGCGTACCGGGCATGCCGTCCCGAAAGAGCGAGTCCATCACCACGCGCTCGGCTTCGGCCGCCACGGTGGCGCCGTCCAGCGACGGAGCCTCGGACGTCACGCCGGCCGCGAAGGGGGGCGCGCCGTTCAACTGGTTGCCCAGCGACCGCAGCACCGAGTGCGGGTCGGCTGCGTACCCCTCGTACAAGGCCAGCGCGCTATACGCCGATACGCGCGAGGCCACCGGCGCACCGAGTCGCTCACTGCGCACGAAGGCCAATGAGGTGCGCATCCATTGCGAGACCAACTGCGGGTCGGGCGGCGCGGGTTCAGCGGCACAGCCGACAAGGAGGAGCGTCGCGACGGTCAGGCCCAGCGCGTATCGTCCCCGCGTCATCGGGCGCCTCCGGAGTATCCGCAATGAAGTGGCATACGGGGATAGGTTAGGCCCAGTGGGCGAGCCGCGATAGGGACAGTAGCTTGCGGTATGCCCCGGTCCTTCCTCTCCGCATTCCGCTCGGCCTGCGGTCGCAGTTTCCGCACCGGTCTCCGCTGCGGTCTCCGCCTCAGATTCCGCAGCGGTGTCCGTCTCTCGCGTCTCACGATGGCGACCGCGCTCGTGGCCGTGGCGTGCGACGGCGCATCGCGGAATGGGTCGGATAACGCGACGTCGTCTGCGTCGCGTTCGGGACGGATGAGTGCCGCCGCGGAGGTGCCGGCGGTCGATGTGCGTCGACTGCCGCCGGGGCGGAATCAGCAGATTCCCGATCGGATGTTGGACTCGGCCGATGCGGGGCGCGTGCTCGGGGCCGCGTCGGCGTCGGTGCCGATCTATGTGATTGGCGACTACGCGTGCGCCGCGTGTCGCGTGTGGTTTGAGACGACGCTGCCGGTCATCCGCCGCGACTACCTCGAAACAGGAAAGGCGCGACTGACGTGGGTGCACTATCCGCTCCGCGAGCATCCGGCCGCCGTGCGCGCCGCCAGTGCGGCGCTCTGTGCCAGCGTGCAGGGGAAGTTCTGGGAATCGAGCGCGCGCATCTACGCGGCGCAGGCCCAGTGGAACGACACGCGCGCCGCGGATGCCAATCGCCTGCTGGACTCGTTGGCCACCGTCGACGGCGTCGATGGCTATGCGCTGCGCAATTGCACCGACAGCGGTCGGCTGCTGCGGCGCGTACGCTACGACATCGACTGGGCCGATTCGACGCAGATGGGCGCCCCGCCGCTCGTGATGGTGGGGACACGGCGTCTCGCTGGGACCGCGCCGCTGGCGATGCTGCGTGCCGTCATCGACTCTGTTCTCACCGGGAAATAGCGCATGATGAGCCGACACGAATCCGATATCCGCGCACGGCGCGCGCAGTCCAACCGAGCCATCGCCGATCGTGATGCCGATCGCGTGGTGTCGTTTCTGCTGCCTGATGTCACGGTGGCGGTTGCCGGTGGCCCGAAGCTGGTGGGGCGCGATGCCTCGCACGCCGCGTTCGCCGAGCAGTTCGCGGATAAGAGCTTTCGCGGCTATGTACGGGACACCGGTTTGGTGATCGTGCGCGAGACGCCCTTGGCGGCGACGGAGCGTGGTCAGTGGACCGGGCGCTGGAGCACGCGCACCGGACTCCAGGACATGGAGGGCACGTACACCGCGGAGTGGTGCTACACGCCCATGGGCTGGCTCATTCAGTCCGAGGTGTATTTGGAAGGTCGGGTGGCGCTGCCGTAACGCGGACGTGCCATCAGCAGCTCTCGCTTGTTCCCCCCGTTTGCCAGCCACACCATGAATCTCTGTTTTCTCTCCGCGACCGAACTCGTGGCGCTCATGCGGTCCGGTCAGGTCTCGGCGCGCGAGGTCATGCACGCGCACTTGGCGCAGATCGCGCAGCACAATCCTGCGGTGAACGCCGTGGTGACGCTGGTGGCCGACCGCGCCTTGGCTGAGGCCGACGCGGCCGACGCGGCGACGGCCGAGGGACGCTCGCTTGGGCCGTTGCACGGTCTGCCCGTGGCGCACAAAGATCTGGTGGACACGGCCGGTATCCGCACGACGCGCGGCTCGCGGTTTTATCGGGACCACGTGCCCACCGCCGATGCGCCCATCGTGCAGCGGTTGCGCGCGGCGGGAGCGATTACCATCGGCAAGACCAATACGCCCGAATTCGGCGCGGGATCGCAGACGTTCAATGAGGTGTTCGGCGCCACGCGCAACCCATACGCGCTGGACCGCACCTGCGGTGGCAGCAGCGGCGGGGCCGCAGTGGCGCTGGCGTGCGGCATGGTGCCCATTGCCGACGGGAGTGATACCGGCGGGTCGCTGCGCAATCCGGCGGCCTTCTGCAACATCGTGGGCTTCCGTCCGTCGCCGGGCGTGGTGCCCAACGACACGACCACGTGGTCACCGTTGTCGGTGTCGGGGCCCATGGCGCGGACCGTCGCCGATACGGCGCTCATGCTGAGTGCGATGGCCGGGCCGCATTCACATCATCCGCTGTCGCTCGATCTTGATCCGGCGCAGTTCGCGCAGTCATTGGCACGCGACATGGCCGGCGCCCGTATCGCCTGGTGGGGTGATCTGGGCGGCATTCCCGTGGAGCCGGAAATCCGTCGGGTGATCAATGCGCAGCGGGCGGTGTTCGAGTCGATGGGGTGCACGGTGGATGATGCCGAACCCGATTTCACAGGGGTGGACGACGCCTTCCTCACGCTGCGGCACTTGTCGTTTCACACCAACTACAAGGCGCTGGTGGCGCAGCGCCCCGAGTGGGTGAAGGCTCCGGTGCAGTGGGAGGTGGCCGAAGCCGAGCGGTTGAGCTCCGCCGATGTCGCCCGGGCCAGCGCACGGCAGTCGCTGATGTTTCAACAGGCGGCCACGTTTTTTGAACGGTTCGACTACTTCGTGCTGCCGGTGACGCAGGTGGAACCGTTCGACATTACGGTGCCCTATCGCACCGAGATCAACGGGATCCCTATGCCAACCTACGTGGACTGGATGCGCTCCACGTGGTACGTGTCGTTCATGGCGTGTCCGGCCATCTCGGTGCCCGCGGGCTTCACGACCGACGGCCTGCCGGTGGGGCTGCAGATTGTGGGGCGCCCACGCGGCGATCTGGCCGTCCTGCAGCTGGCGCACGCGTACGAACACGCGACGCAGCACGGCGCACGTCGCCCCGCACTCGTACACGGCTAGCCGCGCACGGCGGTACCCGTTCAGGGGGTGATGCAATCAGTAGCGCGCGACGCGCCCCGTGCGCAGACTTGGGCTACCCATGTCTACCACACTGAAGATCTCGCGTCGTCCTCGGGCGCACGCGTTGTGCGCGGCCGCCCTTCTCGCCTCGGCCGCCTCGCTGTCGCCCGTGTCAGCGCAGCCCGCCCGAGGCGCGCCGCGTTTGGATGCGGCCGTTGCCGACTCCTTTGCGCGGGCCGCGCGTGCGCGTCCGTTGCCCGTCGCGCAGGCGCAGCGCATTACGGTGGCGCCCACCATCGACGGCCGCCTCGATGAGGCGATGTGGCACAGCGGGACCCCCATCACCGACTTCGTGCAGCGTGAGCTCAACGAAGGCGTGCCGGCATCGGAGCGCACCGAGGTGCGTCTCGCCACCGACGGCATGTACCTCTACATCGGCGCGCGGATGTTCGATCGCGAGCCGCAGCTCATCGTTGCCGGCGAAAAAATCCGCGACGTGCAGCTCGCCAACAGCGATCACATTGCGTTCATCTTCGACACGTATCACGATCGTCAGAACGGCTTTGTGTTCGCGACGACGCCGGCCGGCATTGAATATGACGGGCAGGTGATTCGCGAAGGCGAAGGCGGCGGCGCGGCCGTTGCGGGACAGAATCGCATGCAGGCCGGCGCGATGGGCGGCTTCAACGTGAACTGGGACGCCAGCTGGTCGGTCGCGACGCACATTGATTCGCTGGGATGGACCGCGGAGTTCCGCATTCCGTACTCCACGCTGCGCTATCAGTCGGGGAGCGCCGAACAAACGTGGGGGCTGAATGTGTCACGCAGCATTCGCCGCAAAAACGAAGAGTTGTACTGGTCGTTCATTCCGCGTCAGTTCAACCTCTATCGTCTGTCGCTGGCGGGGCAGCTAACCAATCTGCTCGTGCCGACGCGGCGCATTCAGACCATCACGCCGTACGTGCTCACATCGTCGCAAAAGACGTGGACCGGTGGCGTGGCCAAGTCGTCCACGCCCACGGAAGTAGGTGGGGAAATCAAGTACGGCGTGACCCCCGCGCTCACGCTCGATCTCACCTACAACACCGATTTCGCGCAGGTCGAGGTGGACGATCAGCGCGTGAATCTCACGCGTTTCCCCGTGTTCTTCCCCGAAAAACGCCCGTTCTTCCTCGAGAATGCAGGCACTTTCTCCGCGGGGACGCCGCAAGCCATCGATCTGTTCTTCACGCGCCGGATCGGCATCGCCGACAACGGCACGCCGGAACCGATTGTGGGCGGCGGGCGCTTGTCGGGCCGCGTCGGCAAGACGACCATCGGCCTGCTGCAGATGATCACCGATGCGGCCGACGCGAGCACGAGCGGGCAGTCCTTCACCGTTGGACGCGCGACGCGCGAACTCTCCACGCGCTCGCGCATCGGGGCCATGGTCGTGCAGCGGATGGCTACCGATTCGGCGGCCGATGTCAATCGCACGTACGCGGTGGACGGCCGCTGGGGATTTGGGCAGCGCTGGACCAGCGACTTCTGGGCCGCGCGCACCACGACGCCCGGTCTCACACACGATGCGAATGCGCTCAGCGCGCGTATTGCCTACCAGACCAACGTCTGGAACCACAACGCGCGCATCGCACAGGTGGGGGACGACTTCAACCCCGAAGTCGGCTTTATGAGTCGGCCGGGCGGGTATCGCGCCTACGACGTCTCGCTCATGCGCCTCGTGCGCGAGCCGCAGTGGGACTGGTTCAAGCAGTGGAATCCGCACGTGAGCTACAAGGGCTACACGGGGCTGACCGACGGCTTCTACCAGACGGGCTATCTGCACCTCGATCTGACCGAAATCGAACTCGCGAACAGCACCAAGTTCGGCCCCGAGTACAACATCTCGCACGAAGGATTGCAGCGACCGTTTACCATCGCGCCCGGTGTGGTAATTCCGGTGGGGTCGTACGACTGGGGGACGGTGGGCTTCGACTATGTCACGGACCCCAGCGAGAAGCTGTCGGCCACGGGTCGTTTCGATGTCGGACAGTTCTGGACGGGCCAGCGCGCCGGCGGGAGCGGCACAGTGACCCTGCGGCATGGTGCCGCGTTTACCGGGTCGTACACGGCGGATTACAACCGCGTGCGATTACCGCAAGGCAATTTCGTCAGCTCGCTGCAGGCGCTGCGTCTCAACTACGCGTTTACCCCGCGCGTGTTCGTCCAGACGCTCACGCAGTACAACAATCAGGCGCACATCTTCTCGTCCAATGTGCGATTCGGGTGGCTGAACACCGCGGGCACGGGGCTGTTCATCGTCATCAACGACGGCCGCGAGGCCAACGGCCTGCTGGACTGGGTGCGTCCGCAGCAGCGCTCGATGTTCGTCAAGTTCACGCGGCAGTTCGGCAAGGGCGGCTGAACCGCGCCCCTGTGTGTCCGGGGCGACGGGCCGGGTAACGCAATGCGGTCTGCATCGCGTTACACGACCCGTTCTGCGACACGTTACACGAGACGTTATGCATCAAGCGCGGCCCGCACCTTGTCGGTCAGTTCGTGCAACGCGTACGGCTTGCTGAGGAAGCTGGCGGGTGAATCCATCACGCCGTAGCGCACAATGTCGTCGTCGGTGTGCCCCGAGGTGTAGATGACGCGTAACGACGGGTGCAGGGCGCATGCCTGTTCCGCCAGCTCGCGACCGCCCATCTCGGGCATGATCACGTCGGTCAGCAGCAGGTGCACCTCGCCCTGATGCTGCCGCAGCACGTCGAGCGCTTCCTCGCCGGTGCCCGCGGTGAGTACCGTGTAACCGGCCGCACGCAGGATGCGCGACACCAACAGCAGGATGGCATGATCATCTTCTGCAATGAGGATGGTTTCGGTGCCTTGGTGCGTGATCGGTGAATTCGGAGGCGTGATGGCGCGGGGCGCTGTCGGTGCTAGCGACGCGAGGTCGGGGATGATCGAGGGGAGGAACACGCGGAATGTCGTGCCGTGGCCGGGCATGCTGTCCACGAGAATGGCGCCACCGCGTTGCTTCACGATGCCGTACACGGTGGATAGCCCAAGTCCGCTCCCCTTCGCGAGCCCTTTGGTGGTAAAGAACGGTTCGAAGATGCGACGTCGTACAGCGTCGCTCATCCCCGTCCCGGTGTCGGCGACGCGCAACTGGACGTAGTCGCCCGCCGGGACCTGCTTGAGACTGTGCTCGCGTTCTTCGCCGAGATGTTCGGCCGACGTGGTGATCTGCAGCGCGCCGCCGTCTGGCATCGCATCGCTGGCATTGAGCACGAGGTTCAGCAGCACCTGTTCGATCTCAATCCGGTCGGCGTGTATTGTGCCCGCGTCGGGATCCAGCGCGAACTGCACCTGAATGCGCTCTGGCACGAGGCGGCGCATCATGTTCTCCATGCTCCCCACGACTTCGCTGAGCGACAGATTTTTGGGAGAGACGATCTGCTGGCGCGTAAAGGCCAGCAGCTGTCGCGTGAGCAGCGCCGCGTGTTCGCCGGCTCGGCGGATGTCCTCAAGCTCACCGAACAACGGGTGGGCGGGGGCCACCTGCTGGAGCGCCAACTCGGCGGTGGCATTGATCACCGTCATGATGTTGTTGAAATCATGCGCGATGCCGCCGGCGAGCTGACCGATGCCTTCCAGTTTCTGTGACTGCTGGAGCTGCAGTTGCAACTCGACGCGCTCGGTGACGTCGAAATTCGCGCCGAGAATGCGCTCCGGGATGCCATCGGGGCGCAGTTGCTTCGCCGAATGGGAGAGCACGTGCCGTACGGTACCGTCGGCGTCCTGGACGCGGAACTCCGCCTGATGCCGCAGCGCTGTGCCGCGCACGAAGACGGCCATCTCCTGCCGGAGGCGCGCGGTGTCCTCGGGGTGCACGCGGGCGAACGCCTTGTCCAGCGAGCCGGCAATGTCGTCGGCACCACCCGCCGTATCGCCGGTGATTTCTGCGGAGGAACGAATGTGGTTGGTCGTCAGGTCCCAATCCCAGAGGCGCACCCCGCCGGCGGCTACGGCTTGCATCAACCACGTGCGCGCCTGCGCGAGGGACGCTTCAGCATTGTGCCGCTCTGTGATATCGACCAGCGTGCAGACAATGTCGCTCTCGCCAATCTCGTCTGGTCGCGGCTCTGCATCGACCAGCACCCAGACGCGATCGCCGATGCGGGGACGATCGATGCCCATCACCAGCCCATGAATGGCAGTGCCAGTACTCTGCACCATCTGCACCGGAAATGCCTCGGCCGGAAACAGTGATCCGTCCGCACGAATGATGCGCCGTCGCGGGTCGGGGGGCGCCAGACCCAGAAACTCCGCCTCGGTGAGATCGAGCAGCGCAAGCGCCGCCGGATTCCCGATGAGGGCCTCGTCACGACCGCGCCGCACGATCACGCCCACAGACAGCTTGTCGACCAGCGATTGGATTTCCGCATGGCGCGCACGCGTGCGTTCGAGCTCGTGCTCCTTATCCTGCAGCGCCCTCAGCAGCGCACGAGACTCCGTGACATCGGTGACGTGCGCGACAAAGCCGCGCACGACGCCGTCGACGATATCGGGGGTGTAGGTGGCGAGCGAGTCGCGGACGACCCCCGACGCGAGCGTCAGCTGGCGCTCAAACGATTGCGTCTTGCCGCCCAGCGCGCCGTCGATGTAGCGCTGGTTCATGGCGAAGACCGGGCCCAGCAGGTCTTGCATGCGGATCCCCTGCATCTGCGCCGCGGTGCGGCCGAACCAGAGCAGATAGGCATCGTTCGCATAGCGACAGCGCAGCGACGCATCCCAGTACGCCAGCATGGTCGGCGCTTCGTTCACCACACGCTGC
>CALQGY020000016.1 GCA_943330235.2 Candidatus Kuenenia stuttgartensis | reverse complement strand
CCGCAATATACGAAACAATCGGGCACGGACACCGCTGGGACGGGTACCGAAGACAGCCGTTGAGGCGGAAAGGTCAGCGTTTCGCCGAAATTTGCGTATCTTTCCGTTGGATGGTCCCGTCCGCTTCGTCTTCCGAGCCTGCCCATGTCTCGTCGTCTGCTGTCCGTTGCCACCGTCGCGGGAATCCTCGCGCTGGTTGGAGTCACCACCGCCGCGACGCCGGCGCCGCGCAAGATCGTGCCCGTGAAGCCACCCGCCGTCGCCACGGTTGAAGAGGCCGTCAACATCGACTGGCGTGTGCTGGCTGGGCTGGACTATGTGAGTGGGAGCGCCACCGACACGCTCAAGAAGCTCGAGGGCAAGTTGGTGCGCATCCCTGGCTTTGTCGTCCCGCTGGACGACTTCCAGGAAGAGGGCGCGGAGTTTCTGCTGGTGCCGTACTACGGCGCGTGCGTGCACACGCCCCCGCCGCCGCCAAACCAGATCGTGATGGTCGGTATGACCGGCAAGAAGTCGGTGAAACTCGGGCTGTTTGACGCGGTGTGGCTATCGGGTCGCTTGAAGATTTCTTCGGTCGAGAGCCCTTATGGCACCGTCGGCTACCAGCTTGAAGGGATGAAGATCGAGCCCTACTCCGCGAAATGACGACGATGCCGGCCGCTACGCCGGCCGTCGAGTTGTCTGCACTCCGCTTCGCGTATCGCGCCGGTCGCGATGTGCTCGCGATTGACCGTCTCGTCATTGAACGCGGGGAGACGGTCTTTTTGCATGGCCCCAGTGGCAGTGGGAAGACCACGCTGCTGGGGGTCTTAGCGGGTGTGTTGCAGGCGACCAGCGGCCAGGTGAAAGTGTTGGGCTCCGATTTCACCACGCTCTCCAGCGGTGCGCGCGATGCGTTTCGGGCCCGGCATTTGGGATATGTGTTTCAGATGTTCAACCTGATTCCGTATCTGTCGGTCAGCGAGAACATCCTGCTGCCCATCCGGCTCGATGCCCATCGCCGCGCGCGACTGGGCTCGCGCTCGCTGGACGAGGCCGTGGCGGATATCGCGCGTCAGCTTGATATCGCCGACCTGTTGCACTCGCCTATTGCCGAGCTCTCGGTGGGGCAGCAGCAACGCGTGGCGGCGGCGCGCGCGCTCATAGGCGCGCCGGAAGTCATCATCGCCGATGAACCCACGTCGGCGCTCGATACCGATCGCCGCGAGCAGTTTTTGCAGCTGCTCTTCGCCTCCTGCAAGACCGCCGGGGCCACGCTCATCTTCGTGAGTCACGATCACACGCTCATGCCGCTCTTCTCGCGCACGGTCGAACTCGGCGAGATCAATCGCGCCGCCACCAGACCGGCCCGTGACTGATCGCCCGGACTCCTCGACATGCTGATTCCACGCCTCGCGCTGCGCTCACTGCGCAGTCGCGTCCTGACCACATCGCTGACCGTCGCGTCCATCGCGCTCAGTGTGACGTTGCTGGTCGGAATCGAACACGTGCGGGCCGGCGTGCGCGAGAGCTTTGCCGGCACCATTCGCGGTGTCGATCTGATTGTCGGTGCGCGCGGTGGCTCGCTGCAGGTGCTGCTCAGCAGCGTCTTCGGCATTGGGAGCCCGTCGGGTTCGGTCAAGCTCGAGACCTTTGAACGCTGGCAGCATCATCCCGCGGTGAAGTGGGCCGTGCCGTACGCACTCGGCGACAGTCATCGCGGCTTCCGTGTGGTCGGCACGACGCCCGAGTTCTTTCAGCGGTACCGCTTTCGGAGTGACGGACACATTGTCTTTGCGCAGGGGCGTGCGGCCACGTCTGATACGGAGGTCGTGATCGGCAGTGAAGTGGCCGAGCGCCTGCAGTACTCCATCGGGACGCCTGTGGTTGTCGTGCACGGGTTGGTGGATATCGGCACCAGCAGCCACGAGGCGCATCCGTTCCACGTGGTGGGGATTCTGGGCCGGACCTTCACGCCCATTGATCGATCGGTGTACGTGACGTTGGAAGGCATCGAAGCGATGCACGATGAGGGCGGCGCCGAGCGCGGCGCGGCCGCAACACCACTCGCCCAGGGCCCTAGCGCGCCCGCGCCGAACGCGACGCGCAACGCGCCATCCAAGGCGACGCCAAAATTCTCCGGACCACCGAAAGGCACACCGATGGTGATGCCCGGTGCGGAACCGCCCAAGGGCACGCCCATGGTGATGCCCGGTGCGGAACCGCCCAAGGGCACACCGATGGTGATGCCCGGTGCGGAACCGCCCAAGGGCACACCCATGGTGATGCCGGGTGCGGAACCGCCTAAGGGCACGCCCATGGTGATGCCCGGTGCCGAGCCGCCGCCAGCGGCCGCACGCATCGCGCGCCCGTTGCCGAAGCCCGCGGCCGCCGTGACGCCGTCGTTCGTCAGTGATCATCCCAGACTCGAACGCGACTTCCAGCTCACGTCATTCTTCGTTGGCACCAAGAACCGGTTCGAAGCGCTGATGCTGCAGCGTGAGATGAACACCGACCTCGCCGAGCCGATTACCGCGGTCATCCCCGGCGTGGCGCTGGGCGAGTTGTGGAAGAACATCGGCAGCGCCGAGGTGGGGCTGCAGGTGGTCGCCATCTTCGCGGTCGCTATCGGATTGACCGGCATGCTAGTCGCGCTCTATTCCTCGCTGGAAGCACGTCGTCGGGAGATGGCCATCTTCCGCGCCATCGGCGCCGGGCCCGGCACCATCGTGGCGCTCCTGGTGCTGGAGTCCACGCTGCTGTCGCTGTTGGGGTGCGTCATCGGCGTGGCGTTCGTGTATGCCGGTCTCGTGTTGGGCCAACAGCCCATCGAACAACGTTTCGGACTGCATCTCGCCATCACACCGCTTGGCGCCACCGAATGGACGTATCTGGCCGTCGTGCTCGTGGCTGGTGTCATCATCGGGTTCGTGCCGGCCGTGAAGGCGTACCGCACGTCGCTGGTGGATGGACTCAGCCCGCGCGCCTAGAACTCGGTCTGAAACGCTGCCTCAAACGCTGCCTCAAACGCAGCGCGTCGTCGGCGGCGAGCGCTCAGCGGGTCGTGAGCTTCCCGAGGGCGGCGCGCACGATCACTGAGACGTCGCCCGTGCTCCCCGCGGCCACGACGGCGCGCACCGCGCGATCCGCTTCAACCTGCGCGTAGCCCAACGCCACCAAGGCGCGCACGGCATCGTCAGACACCGGACTCGCGCTCGTGCCCGTCGCGCTCGGGGCATTGCCCACCGCGCTGATTTTATCGGCGAGGTCCAGAATAATCTGCTCCGCCTTTTTCTGTCCCACGCGCGGGACGCGCATCAGCGTCGTGACATCCTTCTCGCGCAGCGCGCGCACTAAGCGCTCGGCCGTTAACGACGACAAGATGCCCAGCGCCAGCGCCGGCCCGACGCCTTTGGCAATCAGCAGTCGCTGAAAGACGCTGCGCTCATACGGCGATTCAAAGCCGTACAGCTGCCAGGCGTCTTCACGGACCGAGAGGTGCGTATAAAGCGTGACCGGCTTGCCTTCCGTGGGGAGCGATTCGAACACGGACAGCGGAATGTGGCACTCGTACGCGACGCCACCGGCCGTCATGATCTCGACCCGATCGAGTGAGCGGGCCACCAGCGTGCCGGCAAGTTGCGAGATCATGGGCGCAGACGGGAAAGAGAAGACGGACGCATCGCGAGCCCCGCCGCCGACGGGGCGAACTGCGGAGACAGACAGGCGCACAGCGCCGCGGCCACGCCATCCGCGGCGTCGGCGGGCTGGGGCACCGATTTCAGTCGCAGCAGTTTCGCGACCATGAACTGCATCTGGTCCTTCGTGGCGGCACCGTTGCCGGTGATGGCCTTCTTGATCTCCGCCGGCGGAAACTCGTGGATGACCAGCCCTGCATCCTGCGCCGCCAGCAAGATCACACCGCGGGCGTGCCCCAGCACGATAGTCGTCCGCACGTTCTTCGCGTAGAACACATCCTCCACGGCCACCGTGTCCGGCTGGTGGCGGGCGATGAGTTCCGCAATGCCCGCATGGATGTTGTGCAATCGCGCGGGGAGCGGCTCCTTGGCGTGCGTGCGAATCACGCCGCATTCCACCAATGTTGCCGTTCGTCCGTCGAACGCGACCACGCCATAGCCGGTGACGGCCGTGCCCGGATCGATACCGAGCACGCGCGCGGGACGCGCAGGGACCGTCGCGGTCCCCGGACGTGCATCCGCGCGCGTCACCAACCTACGCCTGCGCCATCGTGTCTTCGTCCATCTCGAAGTTGGCGTCCACCTTCTGCACGTCGTCCAGCTCTTCGAGTGCATCCAGCAGCTTGATCAGTTGTTCGGCGGCGGTCCCCTCCACCTTCACGGTGCTCTTAGGCACCCACGCGAGTTCGGCGTCGGAGACTTTGTACTTCTTGGACTCAAGCCCTTCCTTCGTCGCGTGCAGCGCCGCGGGCTCGGTGGTGATGACGAAGATGTCATCCTCACGCACCACGTCGTCGGCACCCGATTCCAACGCGGCTTCCATGAGCACGTCCTCGTTGACACCGTCTGCCTGCACGGTCATCTGTCCCTTCCGGTCGAACAGATACGCGACCGAATTGATGGAACCCATGTTGCCGTTGTTGCGCGACAGCTTGTGGCGCACATCGGCCACGGTACGCGTGGGGTTGTCGCTCACGGTCTGAATCATCAGCGCGACACCACCCGGCCCATAGGCCTCGTACAGCACGTCAACGTAGTCCACGCCTTCGAGTTCGCCGGTGCCCTTCTTGACGGCGCGCTCGATGTTGTCCTTCGGCATCGAAACGGCTTTGGCGTTGTCGATGGCGGTGCGGAGGCGCGGATTGGCCGAGGTGTCACCGCCGCCGAGCTTGGCCGCCATGGTGACTTCGCGAATCAGGCGCGTGAACAGCACGCCGCGCTTCTTGTCAGTTGCCGCTTTCGCGTTCCTGATGTTTTTCCACTTACTATGGCCGGCCATACTGTCCTCGTTCGGGTTCAACCGGAAATATGGCGGAAGGGGTGTGCTGACGGGAGACATTCGCGTGGTCGGACCACCCACCGCGCTCTTACCCGTCCAGCACGTCCTCGAAGCGAATGCACTCGGCGGAGAAGTACAGATCTACGTATCCGAGGGCACCATCGCGGCTCTTGAGCAGCAGTAATTCGGCTGCTCCCGTCACACCGAGGTCGCCGTCGTACTGCTCCTCGCGGTAGAGGCCCATGACGAGATCGGCGTGCGTGCCGACGGCACCGCGTACGCCGAAGTCCGTCAATCGCGGCCGTCGATCCGCACGCGCCCGATCAAGCGACGGCAGATGCGTGAGCAGGAGGACCGCTGCGTTGCAGGACAACGCGACGCGTTTCATGGCGAGGACCGCCGCGGCGAGCGCATCGTCCCGGTCGTAGCCCATGCGGGGGCCCATACGGGGGGCCGTGCGGTGGTCCTGTGCGAGGAGGGCTTCGAGCCCATCGACGATGATGACCGCAGGCGGTGGCACCGCGGCCGCGGCCTCCTGCACCGCGTCCGTCCCGCCGGCACCGAGCGTGTCGATGATGGGTGCCTGATCGCGCAGGGCGACAGCCGCGGCGGCGAGCCGCGCGCGCGCAAATTCGTCCACCACCCCGAGCCGCAGCGCGTCCAGCGGCACGCGGGCCGTCATGGCCAGGGCACGCTCGTAGGCGCGCTCGGGCGGCATCTCGCTCGTGAGCATCAGCGTGCGTTCGCGAATACGCAGCGCCATCGCGAGGGCGAACGCCGACGCTCCGACCCCGTCATCGCCGCCCAGGACCATCAGCGCCCCGCGCCGGAATCCGCCCCCGATCGCGTGATCGAGCGACGGGAAGCCTGTGGGGATGATGGCGGCATCAACCTCGCCGTCGCCATCGCGCAGCCGGTCAATGCGGGTTACGACCCGCGTCAGCGGCGAAATATCGTGTGGCGGCACGGGCGCGGCGAAACCGGATATCAGTCGGAGAGTTCGCGCGCGAGCCGCTCAAGCTCCTGCACGGCCGGCCCGTCGAGATGCGACGACGCGGCGGCAACGAGACTGCGGAGCGCGCTCGCGACCTGCTGCGGAGCGCTGGCCGTGGCGTCGACGCATCGCGCAAACGAGACCCGTGTGGCCGCCGGCAGCGCCAACGACGCCAGCCAGACTTTCGCCGATGCGGCGCGAGCCACGCGATCCGGGACCGACATCGGCTCGGGTCCCCGCACGCCGAGGGCCAGTCGCGCGACCAGCAGCGAGGCCAACGCCACCTCGCGACCGCCGCCCAGGGGAAGGCGGCCAGCCAGCGCGGCCATGGCGGGGAAGGGGAACGTCAGCGGTTCCAAGCTGTACGGAAGCGGTTCAGTGTGCACGGGCCGAATCTACCGCGATACTCGGCCGCGTGCAGGCGCGGACGTGGCCGCATACGAATCCGTGTGCTCGACGGTGTGCCAACTAGACCCTGACCCTGCGGGTCGGGTACCTTTCCCGAGATATGGCGCAGCCTGCAAAGACGATTCTCTGGGTGGACGACGAAGCCGAGTTGCTGGAGCCGCATCGGCTGCTGCTCGGCGACAAGGGCTATGCCGTCGAATGGGCGACCAACGCCGATGACGCGCTCGAGCTGTTGCGGCGCAAACCCTACGACCTGGTGCTGCTCGATGAGCAGATGCCGGGCACGCGCGGTCTGGACGTCTATCGCGATATCCGCGAGATGGCGCCGACGATGCCCGTGGTGATGGTGACCAAGAGCGAAGAGGACGCTACGCTCAAGGAGGCCATCGGGGCCAATATCCGCGACTACCTCGTGAAGCCCGTCACGCCTCGGCAGGTGCTGACGGTCATCACGCGCATTCTGGAAGGTCCGCTGATCCGCTCGCAGGCGATCGCGCGCGCGTTCGTGGAGCGGTTCCGCGCGATCGAGGCGGCGCGCTATCACGGTCTCGACTGGCGTGGCTGGATCGAGCGCTTCACAGAGCTCATGCGGTGGGACGTGAACCTCGCGGACGCTGGTGAGCTCGGGCTGCACGAGTCGCTGCGTGGGCTGTATCCCGATATGCACCGCGAGTTCGCGACGTTCATGCGCACCGAGTATCCGCGCTGGCTGCGTGAACTCGAGGGCGATCGCCCGCCGTTGTCCGTTGATGTCGTCACCGAGTTCGTGCTCCCGGTGCTGCAGCGCGACAAGAAGGCCATCTTCATCGTCGTCGATTGCCTGCGCGAAGATCAGTGGCGCGTCATCGAGCCGTTGCTCGCGCCGCTCTTCGACGTGGAGACGACGCACTACTTCTCCATTCTGCCCACCGCCACGCCGTATGCACGGAACGCGCTCTTCAGCGGCCTGTTCCCGGGCGAAATCGCCGCGCGGTTTCCCGACTGGTGGAAGGAACGCGACGACGAAACGCTGAACGCGCACGAGAAGGATCTGCTGCAGGCGCACATGGCGGAGCTGCAGATCGCGACGTCGGTCCGCTATCAGAAGATCACCAGCGCTGCCGACAGCGACGATCTCGAGCGGCATCTGCCGGGGGCCATCGCCGGCGAGGGGCTTCATTCCTTTGTCTTCAACTTCGTGGACCTGCTGACGCACGGGCGCAGCGAGTCCACCATTCTCTTTGAAGTGGCGCGCGATGAGATCGCGTTGCGTGCGCTGACCAAGCAGTGGTTTGAGCGGTCGGCGCTGTGGTCGCTACTCAAGGAGGCGTCGCGCCGGAAGATCTCGGTGGTCATCACGAGTGATCACGGGGCGCTGCACTGCAACACGCCCACCACCGTCTTTGCCAAGCGGGACGCCACCGCCAATTTGCGCTACAAGTTCGGTGAGGATATTCGCGCGGAACGCCCCGAGCACGCGCTGCTGTTCTCCAACTCCGACGACTTGCGCCTGCCGTACCGCGGTCCCGGCAGCAACACGCTCCTTGCTGCGGGCGACACCTTTTTCGTGTACCCGACCAAACTGCGCGAATATCAGGGGCGCTATCGCGGCTCGTTCTTGCATGGTGGCGTGACACCCGAAGAATGCATTCTGCCGGTCGCATTGCTCACCCCGAAGCCGTGAGTCGCCCGTGAGTGGAGAGATCACCGGGACGCATCGCGTCCCGTCGCGGGGCATGTGGGGGCGACTGTGGGTCTTTGTGCGGCCGCATCGCGCCAAGCTGGTCGGTGTCGTCGTGCTCAATGCCGTCGCCGCCGTGGCCGACGTGTTTTCGTTCACGCTGCTGATTCCGTTCCTCAACGCCCTGTTCGGCAAGGCACAGATCCTGCCGTCGGGTGGGAAGTTTATCGCCGATCTGCTGCAGTCCACCATCGGCATGCTGATGGTCGACGGCAATCAGATGGCGTCGCTGCGCAACGTGATTCTGGTCATCCTGTTCGCCGTCGCGATCAAGAACGCGCTCGTGTGGCTCAGCGGGCAGATCGGCGTGCAACTGCAGGAGTACGTGGTCCGAGACCTTCGCGATCATGTGTATGCGCATATGCTGCGGTTGCCGCTGCCGTGGTTCACGCGCAACAAGGTCGGACAGGTCATCTCGCGCATCCTGAACGACACCACCAACGCGAAGGCCGTCGTCACCGAACTCGTGACCCGCTCCATGTGGTCGGGGGCGCAGGTGATCTCCACCATCGTCGGCATGTTTGCGCTGTCGTGGAAGCTGTCGCTGGCCGCACTCGTGGTCGCGCCGCTCACGATCGGCGCGCTGCAGCCGGTGCTCCGGAAGCTCCGCAAGGGCTATCGCCGCCTGGGGAATGATCAGGGCGAGATCACGAGCTTGGTGCAGGAAGTCGTCAGCGGCGTCCGGCTCATCAAGTCCTACGGCGCCGAGCCGCGCGAGCAGCACCGCTTCATGACGCGCAATGCCGCCTTCGCGCGCGGCTATGTGCGCATCGGCCGCTTGTCGCTCCTCTCCGGACCGCTCACCGAAACACTCGGCGCGTTCACGGCGGTCGCCATTCTGTGGTTTGGCGCGCATCTCGTGCTGGTTGAGAAGACGCTTGGGGATTCCGAGCTGATCCTGTTCCTCATCTGGGTCATGCGTCTGCTGCAGCCGCTCAAGCAGCTCTCGCAGGTGCAGCCGGCCGCGCAGCAGTCGTTGGCCAGTGCGGAGCGCATCTTCGACATTCTTGACGCCCCGGCTGAAACCGCGATGGATCGCGGCACGATCACCGCGCCGGTCTTTGAGCGCGACGTGCGATTCGAGGGAGTGAGCTTCGCGTATGACGAGGGCGCCGAAGCGCTGCGCGAGGTGTCGTTCATGGCGCGTAAGGGCGAGGTCGTGGCGCTGGTCGGGGCGAGCGGTGCCGGCAAGTCCACTCTGGTGGATTTGCTGCCGCGCTTCATCGAACCCACGCGTGGTCGCATCACCATGGACGCCGTTGATATCCGGGATATTCGCTTGGATGCGCTGCGCGCACTCACGGGGATCGTGAGTCAGGATACGGTGCTCTTTAACGACACGGTGCGCGCCAACGTGGCCTTCGGGCGCACCGAGGCCACGCAGGCGCAACTCGATGCCGCCGCGCAGGCGGCGAACGCCTTGTCGTTCATTCAGGCGCTCCCCGAAGGATGGGATACCAATCTTGGCGAGCGCGGTACGCGGTTGTCCGGCGGACAGCGGCAGCGACTCGCCATCGCGCGCGCGTTGCTCTCCGATCCGCCGATTCTGATTCTCGACGAGGCGACGTCGGCGCTGGACGCGGAGAGCGAGCGCCTCGTGCAGGAAGCCATCGACCGGTTGCTGCTGGGGCGCACCGTGTTCGTGATCGCGCATCGACTGGCGACCATCCAACATGCCAACCGGATCCTGGTGTTCGAGCAGGGACGGTTGGTGGAGGAGGGGGCGCACGAGGCGTTGCTGGCCAGCGGCGGGGCGTATGCGCGACTGCACGCGTTGCAGTTCGAGCGACGGCCAGCCGCCGATGACAGCGTCGTCGCGGCCGACGCGTGAGCGCGACGACGACGTTCGAGCGATTGCGTGCCGATCGGCGCGCATGGTTCGGCGTCGCCGTCGTCGTGCTGTTCCTGCTCGTCGCGGTGGCTGCGCCATTGCTGGGTCGTTTCGACCCGTCGCGCATTGATCTGCTGCACGCCCTCGAGGCGCCATCGGCCGCCCACTGGCTCGGCACCGATGCGCAGGGACGCGATGTCTGGGCGCGCCTCCTCTACGGCACGCGCGTGTCGTTGCTGGTGGGGCTGGCGTCGCAGGGGCTCGCGCTGAGCATCGGCGTTGTCCTCGGCCTCGTGGCGGGCTACCGCGGGCGCTGGACCGACGAGGTCATCATGCGCCTCGCGGATGTCACGTTGGCGTTCCCCTCGCTGCTCTTACTCATCGCCATGGCCGCGGCCTTCGAACCCTCGCTCACGGTCGTGTGCGTGGTCATCGGCGTGGTGGGATGGGCTGGGATGGCCCGCTTGGTACGCGGGCAGGTCATGGTGGTCCGGGAGCTGGACTACATCCAGGCCATGCGCGCGTTGGGCGCAGGCGACCCGCGCATCGTCTGGCGGCACGTCCTGCCCAACGTCATCGCGCCCGTCGTGATTGCGGCCACGCTCGGCATCGCCGGGGCCATCATGGCCGAAGCCGCGTTGTCCTTTCTCGGGCTGGGGGTCCAGCCGCCCACCCCCAGTTGGGGGGCCATGATCGCCGACGGTCGTGATTTGTCGCAGCTGCGGAACGCCCCGTGGACGTCGCTGGCCCCTGGCCTCGCCATCGGCATGGCGGTGCTGGGGTTCAATCTGCTGGGCGACGCCCTGCGGGATGCGATGGACCGCAAGACCGGCTGACCAGTCGTTTCGCGCACCACTTTCCTCTACGCCGCTCCATGACCTTCGATCCTGCCGCGCTGCGGACACGTGAATACGGGTGGATGGCGAGCGATCCCGCCATCTATCTGAACGCCGCCTCCACTGGGCCGATGCCGGCCCGTGCGGTCGCGGTGGCTGATGAGTGGTCGCGGCTTCGCGCGCGACCGCATCAGATTCCGCTCACGCTCATGTTCGAAGCTGCGGCGACGGCGCGTCGGCAATTCGCGCAGCTGGTTGGCGCGGATGTCGAAGAAATCGCGTTGATGACCAACACCACGTACGGGTTGAATCTCGCGGCGCGGGCCTTGCCGCTGCGCCCGGGCGTGATCCTCACATTCGATGGCGAATTCCCGAGTTGTGTCTATCCGTTTCAGGCGATGCGCTCGCGCGGGATTTCGCTGGAGCTGGTGCCGCGTAAAGACGGGCTCCCCGATGAAGACACGCTCGTAGCAGCAATCGCGCGCCCGGATGTCGTCGCCGTCGTGATCTCGTGGGTGCAGTTCGCCAGCGGATTCGTCGCTGACCTGGAGCGCATTGGCAACGCCTGCCGCGCCAACGGCGTGTTCTTCATCGTCGATGGCATTCAGGGGTGCGGCGTGCGTCCGCTCAATCTGCATGCGCTCCCGGTGGATATCTTCGCGAGCGGTGCACAGAAGTGGCAGCTCTCGCCTTGGGGAACGGGCTTCGTGTACGTACGTCGCGAACTGGTGCAGCAGCTCGAACCGCTGGACGTCGGATGGGCGTGCATGCGCGCCTCCACCGACTACGCGCGTCTGACCGACTACGAGTTCGACTTCTTCCCCGACGCCCGCCGGTTCGAGGTGGTGACCATCCCCTATCACGACTTCGCGGTGGCGAATGCCTCGACCGCGATGCTGCTCGAGATCGGGGTCGAGGCGGTGGCCGCCCATATCGCGTCGCTGGTGGGCGAGGTCATCGATTGGGTGGGGACCCGACCCGACATGAGTCTGGTCACCCCGGCCGATCCCGCACGCCGGGCCGGCGTGGTGTCGTTCGCGCCGGCGGATCCGGCGGCGACCAGCGCCCGCCTCCACGTCGCGCAGGTGGCCCACGTCCTGCGGGAGGGGGCCATTCGGCTCTCACCCCATTGCTACAATACCCGCGACGAGATCCGAGCGGTCACACAGCTTTTGGACGCGGAAACCCCGCCGTAGCGACAAGCCGCCAGCGAGTTGACGGTTTGGGGGACACTTTGCGCACCCGGTGGGTTACAATACAGAATATCACAGTCCAGACCGTTGGGTCCGAGCCGCTGTGTGTATTGTAACAACCTGAAAAGCCCAGCGTTTCCCATGGCAGAGTCTGCACGCGAGTCGAAGGCTGTGACGCTGCTGGATCGCAGTGTCGCGGATGCGCTGCGTTCGTGGGCGGCCCCACTGGGATGTCCGGTGGCCTTCCTCGAATCGCCGCGCACGCGAGCGCTCACTCGCGTGGAGCCGGACGATCGGTGCATACGGACCTTTGTGCGCGGTGACGTGGCGGTGGTATCGCTCCCGTGCCCCGACGCGATCGAGTCCGAGCCCGACCTTGAGCCGATAGACGTCGACGACCTGCTCGCGATGACGCAGGACGACGCACCGCTCGGCGCGATCGTCGATCTCCGCGCCACGCGACTCCGGGTGACCGATGAACCGCCGAGCGTCGAGCTCCTCGACGAGCAAACGTTCATCCGGCGACGCGGGGCCATTGCGATGGTGGTGATCAATCCACAGATCGCGGTGCTCGACATGCTCCGCAACGCGGTGTCGCCCGAGCATTGGCGCGCGGGCGGCGGCGATCTGCCGGCGACACGGCGCGTGGGTGCGCTGGCGGGCGGCGTGCTGGTCGCCCTCGCATCCGTTGATCAGGCGGAGGGCCGCCTTGCGCGCGTGCGCATTATCGTCGCACCGGGCTTCCGGCATCTCGGCTTCGGACGCACGGCGCTGGTCGAACTCCTCACGATGGTGCTGCGCGACGGGGCGCTCCCCTACTGCCGCGTCGCCGTCGGCGATCTCGCCGCCAGCGCGCTCGCGCGCGCCGTCGGCTTCTCCTCGTTCGCACGCACGCTCACGATGCAATTCCTGACCGTCGGAGACATGGTGCTCGACGATCACTCGCCGAGCCAGCCAGCCTAATCGGCGGCGGCGATGAGGCCGAAGTCGCGCGCGCCTTTCTTGATCAGCAGGTAGCGCCCACGCAGGAGTGCGGTCGGTGCGATCATCCGATCCGCCGCTCCCAGTTTCGCGCCGTTCACGCTGACGCCGCCCTGCTCCAGCAATCGCTTTGCTGCGCCGCGCGAGGCCGCGATACCGAGCGCCGTCAGGCACTCGTAAATATCGAAGCCCTCGCCCGCGACGGGGCTGTCGGCCGGTGGCGCATAGACGGCGAACGGGATTTCACTGCGCAGCGCCTCCAGTGCGCCGTCTGACAGCGTCTGCGCATCGGCCTTCTCGAAGAGCAGTGCCGAGACTTCGCGCGCAACACGGGCGGCGTCCGCGCCGTGCACGCGAGTGGTCACGTCCAGCGCCAGCGCCCGCTGTGCCTCGCGCTTTTCCGGCGCGGTGCGCACCGCCGCGTCGAGCGCTTCAATCACGTCGCGCTCCAGCAACGTGAAGAAGCGCAAGAACCGCGACACGTCGCGATCGTCGGCACCCATCCAGAACTGGTAGAACTGGTACGGCGAGGTGCGTGCGGCATCGAGCCAGATGGCACCCGCTTCACTCTTGCCGAACTTCGACCCGTTCGCGTTGGTGATCAACGGGAACGTGAGCGCGTGGGCCTCCGCACCGTCCGTCTTGCGAATGAGCTCCAGCCCCGCCGTGATATTGCCCCACTGATCGCTCCCGCCCAGCTGCAGCGTGACGCCCTCGCGACGGTGTAACTCGAGGAAATCGTGGGCCTGCAGCAACATGTACGAGAACTCGGTGAACGAAATCCCGTCCTCGAGACGGGACTTCACCGAGTCCTTCGCCAGCATGTAGTTGATCGAGAAGTGCTTGCCCGTGTCGCGCAGGAATTCCAGCAGCGACAGCGACGTCAGCCACTCGGCGTTGTTCAGCAGCTTGGCGCCGTTCGGGCCGTCGAAATCGAGAAACCGGGCCAACTGGCCACGGATCGCGATGGCGTTTTCACCGATCGTCTCCAGCGTCTGCAACGTCCGTTCGCTGCTCCGGCCGCTCGGATCGCCGATCATCCCGGTGCCGCCCCCCACCAGCGCGATCGGCCGATGGCCGGCGCGCTGCAGGTGTACGAGTCCCATCACGGGGATCAAATTGCCCACGTGCAGACTGGACGCCGTCGGATCGAAGCCGCAATACCCGGTCACGGGCCCGCGCGCGAATGCGGCGGCCAATCCTTCGGTGTGCTGAAACAGCAGTTCGCGCCAGGCGAGTTCGGCCAGCGGGGCGGGGGGCATGGACTCAGTCATGCCCCAATAATATCCCGTCAACCGCTCTTGGCGCATACGGGTGGTCGTCGGTAGCGTACAGACATTCCCATGAGATTCTCTCCGAGCGAAATCGCGCGCCGTCGTCCGTGGCTGGCCTGGCTAGTCGTCCTTGCCCTGTTTGGCGGGGCCGTCGGCGCCGGCGTGCTGGGCGGCGCCTGGATGGTCATCTGCCAGGATGGGCGCTGCCCCTCCATTGCCTCGCTGGAGGCGTACGTCCCCCGCCAGACCTCCAAGGTCTATGCGGCCGATGGGCGCTTCATCACCGAGCTCGGGCTCGAGCGCCGCACGCTGGTCCGCCTGGACCAGATCCCCATGCATGTGCGCAATGCGGTGGTCATGACCGAGGATCATCGGTTCTACCAGCACAACGGCATCGACTACCGCCGCATCTTCGGCTCCGTCGTGCGCAATGTGCGCGCCGGTCGCTACGCGCAGGGTTTTTCCACCATCACCATGCAGCTCGCGCGCAACGTCTTCTCCGACCGCATTTCGCGCGAGAAAACGCTGCTACGCAAGCTCAAGGAAGCGCGGGTCGCCCGCGCCATCGAACAGCGCTACTCGAAGGATAAGATCCTCGAGCTGTATCTCAATCAGGTGTACCTCGGCAACGGTGCGTACGGCGTCGAAACCGCCGCGCAGCGCTACTTCGGCAAGTCCATTCGCGACGTGTCCGTCGCCGAGGCGGCGATGCTCGCCGGCCTGCTGAAGGGGCCCGAGCGCTACAATCCGCGTCGCTTCGCCGATCGTGCCATCCTGCGGCGCAACACCGTGCTGGAGGTCATGCGGCGAGCGGGGGGCATTAACGACGCCGACGCCTCGCTCGCGAAGGCGTTTCCGTTGCAGCTCGCGCAGCGCACCGAGTCCGGCGATGTCGCTCCATACTTCGTGGAGTGGGTGCGTCACGCGCTCGAGGAACACTTCGGGAAGCGTCTGTACGACGAAGGTCTGCGGGTCTACACCACGCTCGACGTGGACATGCAGGCCGCCGCCGAGCGCTCCATGGAGAACCAGCTCAAGGCCATTGAGGCCGGTCGGCATGGCGCGTACAAGCATCTCACCTACGAGGAGTACACCGCGCGGTCCGCCGAGGGCGGTGAGACCGGTGCCGGCAACTCGCCGTACTTGCAGGGCGCATTCGTGGCGCTCGATCCGCGTAGCGGGGCCGTCCGTGCCATGGTGGGCGGGCGCGACTTCGAAGACTCCAAGTTCAATCGCGCCGTGCAGGCGCTGCGTCAGCCCGGGTCCACGTTCAAGCCCATCGTCTACGCCAGCGCGATTCACCAGGGCTTCAGCCCCGCGCAGATCGTCGACGATTCGCCGCTCACGATGGACCAGACCACCGGTGAGCTGTGGACCCCGCAGAACTACGACATGAAGTTCATGGGGCAGATGCCGCTGCGGAAAGCGCTCTACATGTCGCGCAATCTCGCCGCCATTCGCACCGGTATGGCCGTCGGCACTGATGCCGTCGTCGACATGGCGAGTCGCTTCGGGATCAGCACGCGCATCCCGCCGTACCCCTCCATGTTCATCGGCTCGGCGGACGTGTATCCCGTGGAGATGATCGGCGCCTATTCCGTCTTCGCCAATCTGGGACTGCGGACGACGCCCAATGCCATCGTGAAGGTGGAGAATGCGCAGGGGAAGGTGGTCTGGCAGCCGCAGACACAGCGTGAAGCCGTGTTGTCGCCCGAAGAGTCGTGGTTGATGGTCAGCATGATGAAGGACGTGGTCGTGCGCGGGTCGGCGGCGCGCATCTGGGCCAATGGCTTTCACGTGCCGGCCGGCGGCAAGACCGGCACCACCAACGACGGCGCTGACGTCTGGTTCATCGGCTACACCGCCGATCTCGTCGCCGGCGTGTGGATGGGCTTCGATCGCCCCACGAAGATCAAGGCCAATGCGCAGGGTGGCGAACTCGCCGCGCCGGCGTGGGGCGCATTTATGACCGAGGTCTACCGCCGCAAACCGGAACCGCCGGATTGGCCGCGCCCCGACGGTGTGGTCGTGCGCGAAATCGATGCGCAGACCGGCCGCCTTGCCACCAGCGCCTGCGTAGCGAATCTCGTGACCGAATTTTTCGTGGCCGGGACAGAACCCACGCACACGTGCACGGAGAATGTGCCGAATCCCATGATGGTCCGTGTGGACAGCATGCTTCGCGCGCTCCCGCCGCGGGACACCGCGCGTCCGCCCGCGCACTGACCGCGCGCGTCCCCACATGACATTGCACCGCTCGGGCACGACGCCTCCGACGACGCCGTATACGGCGTATCGTGCGCGCTGGGTGCTGCCCATCAGCAGTGCCCCCATCGCCGACGGCGTGGTCGTGGTGGAGGGCACGCGCATCGCGTTCGTCGGACCGGCCCATGCGCTGCCGGCGGCGTTTGGCGAGATCGCCTGCGTTGAGCTGGGCGACTCGGTCCTGATGCCTGGCCTCGTGAACGCCCACACGCACCTCGAGCTCACCGCCATGCGCGGCTTTCTCGAGGGGCTCGCCTTTCGTGATTGGCTCGCCGTGCTCACACGCGCGCGCGCGGAATGCTTCACGCCTGAATCGCTCTACGATTCCGCGTGTGCCGGAATTGAGGAAGGGCTGCGTAACGGCATCACGACCTTCGCCGACACCACCGAGTCCGGCGCGCCGCTGGCCGCGATGCGCGACCTCGGGGTGCGTGGCATCGGCTACCTCGAGGTCTTTGGGCCCAACCCGGTCCAGTGCGACGGGGCGATGGCTGGTCTGCGGCGCTCGGCGTCGACGGCGCGGCAGTCCGACACCGCGCTCGTGCAGGCAGGCCTCTCGCCACATGCGCCGTACACGGTGTCGGCCGACCTCTTTCGCGCGGTGGCCGCGTGGGCGCGCGACGAACAGTGGCCGGTGGCGGTGCACGTGGCCGAGAGCCGCGCCGAAACGCAGTTCGTGCGCGACGGCGTCGGCCCGTTCGCTGATGGACTCCGTGCTCGCGGAATTGCCGTCGCACCGCAGGCGCGCTCACCCATCGCCCTGCTGGACGACTGCGGACTCCTCGCCTGTGAGCCGCTGCTCATCCACGCCATTCACGTGGACGATGAGGATATCGCGCGGATCGCCGCACACGGCGCGCGCGTCGTGCACTGTCCCATCTCCAACTTGAAACTCGGGCAGGGGATTGCCCCGCTCGAGCGTCTGCTCGCGGCCGGCATCGCGACGGGGCTTGGCACCGATTCGGTGGCCAGCAATGATCGCATGGACATCTTGGGAGAAGCGCGACAGGCGGCGCTGCTACATGCCGTCATGCATGCGGCCCCCGATTCCCTGACGTCCGATGCCGCGCTGCGACTCGCGACGCTGGGCAGTGCGCAGGCGCTCGGCCTGCAGTCGCGCATCGGTTCGCTGGAGGTTGGTAAAGACGCGGACCTGGCCGCGTTCCCGTTGGATCATCCCGATGCACAACCCGTGCACGATCCGTGCGTCACGCTGGTGCATGTGCTGGCGGGAGTCGTGC
Source organism: Candidatus Kuenenia stuttgartensis (assembly GCA_943330235.2). Lineage (GTDB taxonomy): Bacteria > Gemmatimonadota > Gemmatimonadetes > Gemmatimonadales > Gemmatimonadaceae > Gemmatimonas > Gemmatimonas stuttgartiensis_A. Next base: position 27,574 of record CALQGY020000016.1, on the reverse strand, counting down.
CAGCGCGACTGGTAATCGTGGCCGGCGTCGTGAAGGTGCACGACGGGCGATTGGTTGTCACGGATCCGTCACGCGTCGCGCGCGTGCGCGCACTCGGCACACGACTCCGCGACTGGAGATCGGCGCACCGGCACGCCTGACCGGACCCGATGGACCAGTGGCGGCTGCCGTCGCCGAGCGTGTATTGTTCAGCAGATTGAACGATGGCCTACCGCTTTGTGGAGCCTCATGACGTCTCGTGTATCCGGCCGTAACGCACTCGCAGGTTGTGCACGCCCAGACGCTCGCTGTTCGGTGAGGGACACGGCATGATCGCCGGGTGCCTCGCCCTGAACGCCTCGTACGAGCCACTGACCATGGTGCCCCTGCGACGGGCGCTCCGATTAGTGATCGATGGCAAAGCGGAAATTGTCGAATCCGAGAATGAGCGACCCGTGCGATCCGAGCGCGCCGCGTTTCCTCGCCCCGCAGTCATTCGCCTCACGCGGTTCGTCCACGTTCCGCGTCGGTTCCGACGCCAAGTGACGAACACCTTTCTGTTTGCCCGGGATGACTACCAGTGCCAGTATTGCGGGCGCGGCAATAGCGAGCTCAAGCCGCGCGAGTCGCTGACACGCGATCACCTCATTCCCATGTCGCGCGGCGGCGTGAACGAATGGAGCAACGTGGTCACCGCGTGCAGCAGTTGCAACACGCGCAAGGCGAATCGTCTCCCCGAAGAAATCGGCATGCATCCGCTGCATAAGCCCATCGAGCCGCACTTCGTGCACTTGAGCTGGGCGGTGCGACGGTTAACTCCGATTCAAGCGCAGTACATTCGCGTCTTCTACGGCGAGGCGACGCTGCGGCAGCTCGAAAAAATTGAGCGCGCCGGTCGCTCGGATGTGCCGTCAGAAGCGCTGCACGGGTGATCGCTGCTCCAGGTGGCGCACCTCGCCGCCCAGCAGTCGCGTCGTCAGCGTCCTGAGCCCCGTGGTCAGGGCGGTTCCGGGATTGCGACGTCCTTGAACCGCCGGCTTCGCTTCGCCAAGAAGCCACCGCCGAGTTTCATCCAGATCGCTGATGTCCAACGACTCGACATCGACTTGCACCACCACGTACCCCTTCCGCCCCGCCGGTAACGTCAGCGGCGGCGAAAAGGCCAACTCCGTCGCGGCGCGCGCGTCCGCGAACCGCGCGTAGGTGCCCAGCGACGCCAAGCCATCGCTGGTCTTCCGCACGACTTCATAGGTCCGATCGATCACGTCGTAGGCCACGCGCACTTCCCACTCCACGCGACCGAGAACGTCGTCAAACCAGCGTCCCTCGATCCACACTTCCGTGCGGAAGTGCAGACGCGCCGGGAACCCGCTGCGCAGCAATTCATCGAACGGTTTCTCCGTCAGCACGTTGCGCGCGGCCACGGCCGTTCCATTCGCGGTGCTTGGTGGGCGGATGTCGATGCGCGGCGGTTCTTGCGCACCCAGCACCGGCACGCCGAGCGGCGCACCGAGCGGCACGCCGAGCGGCATCACACCGACGAAAACGGCACACGTCAGCAGCACGGTGAGAACACCGAGCTGCCGACCTACGCGTTGGGCACCGCGCGACCGATGCGGCATGCTCAGAACCGGTGCCCCAGGCGTACGTACACATTGGGCGAGAGCGTGCTCTGTGAGATGGCTTGCGCCGCATACACGCCGAATGATCCGAAATCCAAGCCGCCACCGACGTCGGTGCGCCACGTCCGCAGGCCGGGCACGTACAGGCTCGAGGTGATCTGATCACCGCTCCCATCGCGCACCAACCACCCTCGTCCGGAGTTGGCAAACAGCACCCACGCGCCATCGGCACGAAAGCGACCGGCCATCCACCGACGATCTCCAAACCCCGCGCCGTTACCGAAGAGATTGAGGCGGAAATCGCCTTTCCATTCACCCTGGAGCAGCACCATCCGCTCGCACTGTGCCGGGCGACCGAGCGCCGCGTAGACGGTGCTCGAGCCAGTGGCGCAGGTGCCCACGTCATTGAGTCCGATCGTCTGGCGGAAGTCGAAGCCCGGCAGCGCATCAAGGCCGCTGACGGCGACTCGGCGCTGCAGCGGCAACGCATCGCCACCCACCCATCCACCTGCGACCACGCGCACGTTCAGTTGCGCGCTTGGGCCCACCCGATTGTAGCGACGCAGGTCCAGCAGCGCGCGCCCATACGACACGGCGCCGCGTGCGGTATTCCGTACGTTCTCTGTGGTTGGCGCCACCGCCTCGATCGTGCCGCGGCCATGCTCGTAGTCCCCCTTCAGCAACCACCCCGAGCGCGGGGTGTCGGCGCGATTGCGGGTGTCGAGCTTTCCCGTCAGCGTGAACAGATCCATCACCCCATCATCGCTGCGCGGGTTGTTACGCCACGCGACATCCGAGTTGTAGAGCGACTGCACGTCATGCATGCGCCGCGAGCTCCAGCGCTCACGGCCGAACGCGGCGCGCAGTTCGGTGTTGGCCGCACCAAATACGCCGACGTATCCCTGCGCACCGTGACGTTGCCAGTAGTCCCGATAGTCCCGCGTCGCGAGGAACGACGCCATCCCGACTTCGCGCTCGGACAGCTGCCAGTTCTCGACGGCGTCGACCTCGTCGAACAGGCGCGTGCCCACCAGAAAGCCGGAGCCTCGCCCCTGCCGCAATTCCAGACGCACGCGATGGCCCAGATTTTCGCGCACGAAGTTCAACTGGCTGCTGGTACGGAAGATGCCAAATAACTCGGCCTCCACACGCGTGTCACCGTTGCGCACCCGCAGGCGCGGGCCAAGGTAGACGGGCAGTCCTTCCACGCGGTTGTACGTGTGCGCCGAAGTCAGAAAGAGCTGGCTCTTGGCCCCGTTCGGTTCGTCGCGCTGCCACCGTGCCCAGCGCGTGAAGAGCTCCCCGTTCAGATCCGTGACGAGTGTGTCGGCGTCCTCGCGATACCGCAGGCGGGCGCTCCACACACGAATCTCGCCGGCGATCATCGGGCGGTCTACCGACTCGAAGGTGCCGCCGATCACTGTCAGGCTCCCGTCAATGCGCGCCGTCGCCGACAGCACCGCATCGCCATTGATCACCAGCAGCTGACCGGTAATCACACCGCCAATGCGCGCGGTGCCGTTGAGAACCGTCACGTCACCGCGCACGGTGTCCGCCGAGGTCATCGTCAGATCGCCGCGGACGCGCTTCGTGGTCGGCAGGTTGTACAGCGCGACCGCCTCGCGTGACACCTCGCGGGGCACATTCCCGACCCGCCGATTTGGTGCCTGCGCGCCAAGCGGGTGCGTCCACGAGACCGCCATCAGGATCGCGGGCGCGATCGCACAGGCGATCGCATGCGCGATCGGAATCGATGTTCGGACAGAACGGGTCATCGGCATCTTGCTGGATGGTTCGGCAACATCGGGGCAGATCACTAGGACGCCAGCCCTAGCCGGCGCATACGACGATAGAGATTCGGACGATCGGTTTGCAGGCGACGGGCCGCTTCGGCCACGTTGCCATCGCTCTGGGTGAGGGCGGCGGCAATCAGGCGACGCTCATAGCTGTCCAGCGCTTCGCTTAGCGGTACGACGAAGTCCGTCGGTGGTGCTTCCATCTCGGCCGTCATCAACGCGCTGCCATGTACCGAGGCGGGGAGCACCTCGTGAATGTCACGCAGCGTGATTTCCTGACCGGCGTGCAGAATACCCAATCGTTCGACGACGTTCGCGAGTTCGCGCACGTTGCCAGGCCACCGGTAGGCCGCGAACGCGGCGAGGGCGTCGCTGGTCCAACGGACTAACGGCCGTCCCGATCGCGTCCGGTGCCGATTGGCGAAGTGCGCCACGAGCGCCGGCAGATCGCCGGGGCGATCACGGAGTGGCGGCAACGCGATTGGAATCACGTTCAGTCGGAAGAAGAGATCCTCGCGGAAGCTGCCGTCCGCGACGGCGCGCGTGAGATCCTTATTCGTGGCCGCGAGAATGCGGACGTCCACTTTGATCGGCTTCCCGCCGCCCACCCGCTCGATCTCGCGGGCCTCGATCGCGCGCAACAACTTGGCCTGGGCTTCGGCGTGCAGATCGCCCACCTCGTCAAGGAACAGCGTCCCCGTGTGGGCCAGCTCGAAGCGTCCGATGCGACGATCGGTGGCGCCGGTGAACGCGCCGCGCTCGTGGCCGAACATCTCGCTTTCCACGAGATCGCGCGGAATGGCGGCGCAATTCACACGAACGAACGGGCGCTCGCGTCGTGGGCTGGCCACGTGCAACCCCGCCGCCACGAGCTCCTTCCCCGTGCCCGATTCGCCCGTGATGAGCACGCGCGCATCCGTTGGCCCCACGCGCGCGATCATCGCACGCACATCGCGCAACACCGGCGAATCCCCGATCATCTCGCCGGAGATGCCCAGATCATCGCGGAGCGCTTGCGCGGCACGACGCGCTTGCCGCAGTTCGAACGCCGACGCGAGCGCGAGGACAACGCCCTCGGGGGTCAGCGGCTTTTCCAAGAAGGTGAAGGCGCCGAGCTTGGTCGCGCGCACCGCGTCGGTGAGCGCCGCGCGGCCGCTCATCATGACCACCGGCAGATCGGGGCGACGCTCGCGCAGCTTCGCCAATAGTCCCAGCCCATCGAGTTCGCCCGGCATCATGAGATCCACCAGCGCGACATCGGGCTCCAGCGCGTCGGCGAGCGCCAACCCTGCGGCCCCGTCGGCGGCATCGCGCACGTCGTAGCCTTCGGCGCTCAGGAGCGCGCCGACCATCCGCCGAATGTTCGGCTCATCGTCAACGATCAGTACGCTGGGCATGCTCGGGAGAACGGTGTTCCAGCAGCTTGGCGGTAAAGCGCTGTCCTTCACTGACGCGTTCGAGTTCGACGGCCACGGTATCGATGTTGCGCTCCATGGCGTCGAGTCGCTGCTGCACGGAGGCCGAGAGCGCGGTGGCACTCCCGCGTCGATCGAGCCAACGGGCAAAGGCGCGGGCCAGCGGATAACCCACCACCATGAACGCGAGGGAGCCGAACACCGCGAACGTCATGAGCACGGCACCGCGCGGGACCACATCGCGCAGCGGGATCGTGGTGATCGCGCCACTCTGCGTGACATGGATCCCGCGACTGTCGACGTTGATCGAAATCGGTTCGCCACCGTCCGTGGGAATGCGAATCGTGCCCGGCGTGCCCTTCGATGTGCCGGGCGCGGCCGGCGCTTGCGTGGCCGGCGCTTGCGCGGACGGCGCTTGCGCGGCCGGCGCTTGCGTGGTGGCGGGTGCCGCCGTCGGTGCGACGGTTGGTGCGACGGTTGGTGCGACGGTTGGTGTTGGGGCGGGGCGCTGCATCAGGCCGTCTCCACTCGGGTGATCGGAAGTCGTAAGCGCATCTCGGTGCCGGCACCGGGCGCGCTGTGCGCGTGGATGTCACCACCGTGCGCCGCCATGGTCTGCCGCGCGATGGCCAGACCGAGCCCGGTACCGCCGGGCTTCGTCGTCACGTACGGGTCGAACATGTGCCGCAAGACCTCGGGGGGAATCCCCGGTCCCGAATCATGGATGCTAATCACCACGGCATCCAGCCCGCTGCCGCGCTCACGGGCGAGCCGCACGCGGATGCGTCCGCCCGTCGTCGCACGTCCATCGACCGGACACGCATCCACAGCATTGAGCAGCACGTTCGTGACCGCGCGGACCAGCGGTTCGTAATAGCCCGTGATCAGCGGCAACTCTTCCGCGACATCGAGCGTCACGGTGAGCCGCTCGGGGATCGTGCTGCGCACGGCTTTCGTCACCAGCTCGGCGACATCGATTTCCGCCAACGGACCGTCGGGGAGCCGTCCGAATTGGGCGAAACTCCGCGCCATCGTCTCGAGGCGTGCCGCTTCCTCGGCCAACACCTCCACGGTCTCGCGCAGCTCGTCTGGAGCACTGCGGCGCAACCGATCGACCGCGAAGCGGATGGGCGTGAGCGGATTCTTGAGTTCATGCGCGAAACGGCGCGCCGACTCGCGAAACGCCTCGGCGCGCTCGGCTTCGAGCGCGCGTTGCCGTCCGCTTTCTAACTCCTGGGCCATCGTCCGCATGCTGGTGCGCAGCACCTCGAACTCGGGTGCGCCGCGCCGGTCGGCAAAGTCGGGAAGCGGTTCGCCGCCGCGAATCAGTCGGGTCCACCCGACGAGTTCATCGAGCGGGCGACTGAGTTGCCGACTGAGATGGCCCGCCACGCGCGACGCGCCGACGGCGATGCCAATGACCATCAGCAACGCCCCGACCCCGAGGAGCCGCACCGTGCGTCCCGCGACGAAATCCAACCGCTTCGCGAGCTCCACCGACCGTCGCAGCTCTGCTTCGTGTGCATCGAAGGCCCGTTGCTGCGAGAGCGTCCGTGTCCCCGCGCGTGCCGCCGCGAGGGCCGTCTCGCCGCTGCGCGCGATGCGTTCCCACGCCGATCCCGACGAGAGTAACGAGAGGGCGCGGCTGGCGGTGCCGGTCCAGAACATGGTCACCGCCACGGTGGGAATGACCGCAAACAGGAGCAGCATGGCGAACAGTCGTGAACGGAACGGCGGGCGACGGCGCATACGGGCACGCATCCGCGAACGCTCACGACGCCCTGTCGGCGTCGCCAGTTTTCCCGTGGGTCCCGACCCCTCAGATGAGGGGGCCGACTTCCGCATCTCCTTCATACGGGATAATTTACGAGGTTACTCTCAGGTATTTGAGAGCAGCGGTGAAGTTCGGTTTCGTCGATCCCGGAGCGGCATGGCAACGTCGTGGTCCCTTGCCCCACTTATTGAACAGCGTGCGCGGGAACATCCCGAGCGGCCGCTGGCGGTGGTTGGTGAGCGGACGTGGAGTTACGGGCACGTTGAAACACAGGCGTCCTCACTCGCAGCAGCACTGTCCGAGCTGGGTTTGGGCGCCGGCGATCGCATCGCGGTGAATCTGCCGAATGGGATCGAGTGGATCGTCGCGCTGTTGGCGGCGGCAAAGCTGGGAGCCGTCGTGGTCCCGGTGAGTCCGCAGCTCAGCAGTATCGATCTGCGCTATCAGCTGCGGCATGCCGAAGCCAGCGCGGTCGTGACGATCGAACAGTGGGGGGGCGTCGATTTCCTGCAGCGTTTCGAAGACCTGTTGGGCGATCTCCCCGATCTGCAGTACGTCGTCACGGTGGGTGACGAAGATCTCTGGTACGACGATCGGATCTTTCAGTATGAGGATCTGGTCTCGAGCGGGGTGGGGCGCCCGGTTCCGGCGCTCGCGTCATCGGACGATGCGCTGGATCTCGCGGTGGTGTACACCTCCGGAACGATGGGGAAACCGAAGGGGGTGCGGCTGTCGCATCAGGCGCTTGTCGAGAACGCCGTGCGAACCGCCGAGGTCCTTGAGCTCTCGCCCGAGGATCGCGTGCTGGCCGCCGTCCCGTTTTTTGCCAGTTTCGGATTTAGCATGATGGTGGGGACGATGGCGGCGGGCGCGACGCTCGTGCTGCAGCCGACGTTCGATGCAGCGGAAGCCTTCGGACTGCTCGTCAGTCAGCGGGTCACGGTCCTGCATGGAGTGCCCACTCAGTTCCACCTCCTCATGCGTGAGGAGGCGTTCGACCCGTCTCGTCTGCGCACGGTGCGCACCGGCATCATTGCCGGCAGTTCGGTGTCTGAAGAGCTCGTGCGTCGGGTGCGTCGCTGGTGCGATGCGCTCGTCGCCTACGGGCTCACGGAAACCGGACCGACCGTGACCATCACGCGTCTTGGCGATAGCGACGACCGTCGCGTCGGCAGCGTGGGACGCGCCCTTCCGGGCGTCGAGGTCATGGCCGTGGACATCATGACGGGGGCATTGCATGGCCCCGAAGCGGTCGGCGAACTCGCCGTCCGTGGATCGAACCTCATGCGCGGGTATCTGCGCATGCCGACGGAGACCGCCAAGGTCCACACGCCGGAAGGGTTCTTTCTCACCGGTGATCTTGGGATCATCGATGAAGACGGGTACGTGAAGATTCTCGGGCGGCGGCAGGAGACGATCTCACGCGGGGGCATCCAGCTCTATCCGCGCGAGCTCGAAGATCGTTTGCGCGCGCACCCGGCTGTAGACGATGTCTGCGTGATCGGTGTTCCCCATGATGTCTTGGGTGAACAGATCTGCGCTTGCATCGTGCCCGTCGAGGGCGCCGTTATCACCGGCAGCGAAATCAAGCGTTTCGCGCAGGAGACGATGGCGGCCTACAAGATTCCCGATCTCGTCCGGTTCTTGGATGTGTTCCCCATGACGGGGAGCGGCAAGATCCGTCGACGAGAACTCTCGCGCGCCATCGCGCTCGATCACACTGTTTCGCAATCAGGTTAGGACATGAGTCGACATCTTCCACGGTCGGGCGCGCCCGCTCCGTCACGCACCATCGCCCCATTCCATCGCGGGCCGCAGGCCGTCTCGCCCGTCACGTCTCCCAACGCCGCGCCGCCCGCTCACGCGCCGAACGCGGCCATGCTCATCGACTTCGACAACGTCACGATGGGCATCCGGTCGGACTTGCAGCAGGAGCTCAAGAGTCTCCTCTCGTCCGACATCATCAAGGGCAAGGTGGCCGTCCGTCGCGCCTACGCCGACTGGCGCCGCTATCCGCAGTACATCGTGCCGCTCACCGAAGCGTCCATCGATCTCATCTTCGCCCCGGCCTACGGCACGGCCAAGAAGAACGCGACGGACATCCGCCTCGCCATCGACGCGCTGGAGCTGGTCTTCACGCGCCCCGAGATCGGCACGTTCGTGCTGCTCTCCGGCGACTCCGACTTCTCGAGCATGGTCATCAAGCTCAAGGAGTACGGCAAGTACGTGATCGGCGTCGGCATCCGCGAGTCGTCCAGCGACCTGCTGGTCATGAATTGCGACGAGTACTACTCGTACAACGCGCTCGCGGGGCTGGTGAAGACGGGCGATGACGAAACCACGCGTTGGGATCCGTGGCAGCTCGTCACCGAGGCCGTCGGCCGCATGAAGCGCAACGGCGACGTCATGCGCTCCGATCGCCTCAAGCAGGTCATGCAGGAAATCGATTCCTCGTTCGACGAGAAGAACCTGGGCATGCCCAAGTTCTCGCGCTTCGTTCAGGATGCCGCGCACAAGGGCCTGCTCAAGGTCACCAAGCTCGAGAGCGGCCAGCTCGAAGTCGACGTCCCGACGGCGGGCGACGGCACGGCCGCGCCGGCTGACGAGGCGAACCTGTCGGCTGAAGACACCGAGGCGCGTCGCGAGAGCGCCGAGCGTGATCGCGAAGAGCGTCGCGGGCGTCGCGGGCGTCGTGGGCGTGGTCGCGATCGTGATCGTGGTGAGCGCACCGAGAACGTCGTGGCCGACACCAGCGCGACGGACGCCGCCCCGATGGATGGGACGACGGCGGAAGAGGTCGCCCCGGTCGTCGTGCACCATGAAGCGGCCAGCGTGCCCGCACTCGACGCGGAGACGCCGATGGCCGTGGCGGCACCGCTCGCCGCCGACGCCCGCCCCGAAGGACGTGGCGAACGGTTCGGTCGCGGACGCGATCGTGGTCGTGGACGGGATCGCGACCGTGGTCCCCGTGATGGCGCGATCGCGCAGCCGGTGGACGGACAGACGCCTGTCGTCACGGCGGAGGCAACGCCTGTCGTCGCGTCCGCGCCGATGCAGACGTCGGCGCCGGTGCGCGAGTCGCGCGCCGACGGGACGGTGCCGACCGCGTTCGGCGTGTCGGTGGCCGACAGCATTGGCACCAGCGGTGAGCGGTTGACCCGCAGCGAGGCGTTCGATCTGGTGCGCCGCGCCGTCGAGTCGTTGGTCTCGGGTGATGATTCCACCAGTGCCAGCGCCGCCCGCGAGCGGGCCTTCGCCCTGCTCGGACGCAACAGCGAGTCGCTCAGCGCGCGCAATTTCGAGCGGATCCTGCAGGATGCGCACGATGCGAACATGATCGACCTCCGTCGCCGCGGCAACGATTTCGAAGTGGCGCGTGCTGCGGAAGCGGCGTCCATCGTCGAGCAGCTCAAGATTGTGGAAGATGCGCAGAACGCGGCCAAGGCCGCCCAGAATGCGCTCCTCCCGCCGGCACCGCGTGGTATGGGTGCGCGTGGCATCGGCGGTCGCGGGATGGGTGGTCGTGGCAAGGGCCCCATGGGTCCGCCGCCCGAGCTGTTGATGGTCGGGGTCGTCGGCGCCTCGTCGTCGTCGGCGGCTGCGGCCGCTGCCGCGGCGGTCGTTGCGGCTCCGGTCGCTCCCGTGGCCGCGCCGGTCGCGACGCCGGTCGTGGCGCCGGTCGCGACGCCGGTCGTGGCGCCGGTCACGGTCGCCGCGATTGACGCCGTGATTGACGCCGTCGTTGACGCTCCCGCCACGCCAGCCTCCGCTGGCGCAAAGGCTGCTAAGGCGCCGGTAAAGGCGCCGGCGAAGGCTGCACCAAAGGCTCCCGCCAAGAAGGTCGCCACGGCCTCGGCCAAGGCGGCGCCGAAGGCGCCCGCCAAGGCACCAGCGAAGGCCCCAGCGAAGGCCCCAGCCAAGGCACCGGCGAAGGCCCCAGCGAAGGCCCCAGCGAAGGCACCGGCGAAGGCTCCAGCCAAGGCCCCAGCCAAGGCCCCAGCCAAGGCACCGGCGACGGTCGCCAAGAAGGCGCCGGCCAAAGCGAAGGGCGGCAAGCGCTAAGAACAGCCGGTACGCTGTGTCCGTCGGCACGCCCGACGGACACAGCGGATCGCTCCGCAAACAACGAACGCCGCCCATCTGGGCGGCGTTCGTTGTTACTGGGGTACCGCTGCGCTGGCCTCAGCTCCCGAGGACGCGCTTCACGTCCTTGAACGCCGCGACCACGGCATCGAGATCGTCGCGCGTATGGGCGGCCGAAATCTGGCAGCGGAGTCGCGCCTGCCCCTGCGGTACCACGGGAAAGCCGAAGCCGGTCACGAAGATGCCGCGGTCCAGCAGCATCTCGCTCATGGTGATCGCCAGCGCGGTCTCGCCCACGATAATGGGGACGATCGGCGTCTCCCCGGGGAGCGGGTTGAATCCGGCCTCCTGAATGGCCGATCGGAAATACCGGGAATTCTCGTGCAGGCGTGTCACCAGCTCAGGGTGCGACTCGGTGTAGCGCACCGCCGCGAGCGAGCTGGCCGCCACGGTCGGCGGCAACGCATTGGAAAAGAGCTGCGGGCGCGACCGCTGCGTCATCATGTCGCACAGCGCCGCCGGTCCGGCGATGAATCCGCCGGCCGCGCCGCCCAGGGCCTTGCCCAGCGTGGAGGTGATGATGTCCACCTCGCCCACGACGCCGAAATGTTCGGCCGTGCCACGTCCGGTCTTGCCCAGCACGCCCGTCGCGTGAGAGTCATCCATCACGACGATGGCGTCGTACTCGCGGGCGAGTTGGAGGATGTCCGGCAACTTCGCAATCGACCCTTCCATCGAGAACACACCGTCGGTCCAGATGATGCGTCGTTTTGCATCTTTGGCGCCGCGTAGCTTCTCGCGCAGATCATCCATGTTCGCGTGCTGGTACACGGCGGTGGTGCACTTGGTGATGGCCTTGGCCAGTCGCACCGAGTCGATGATGGATGCGTGATTGAGCGCATCGGAGACCACAAAGTCGCCTTCGCGCGCGATGGTCGGCGTGAGCGCTTCGTTCGCATTCCACGCGGACACATAGGAGAGGGACGCCTCGGTGCCGACGAATCGGGCGAGCGCGGTCTCCAGTTCCCGGTGAATGGTGAACGTCCCGCAGATGAAACGCACGGACGCGGTGCCGGCACCGAATTCGTGCAGCGCATCAACGCCCGCCTGCACCACGCTCGGCTCGTTCGCCAGGCCGAGGTAGTTGTTGGAGGAGAGCACGATCACCTCGCCCCGACCTTCCATGCGCACGCGCGGGCCCTGCGGCGACTCCAGATGATTCAGGCGTTTGTACGTCCCGGCCGCTTTGAGCGCGTCGACGTCGGCTTGCAGTTCGGAGGCGAGGGTGGACACGTGAGGAGAGTTGACGTGATGCGGCAGCCCGCATGGCCGCCGCGCCGATCGGGACTAGAGCTGGAAGATGATCTTGCCGGCTTCGCCGGACTTGATGAGATGCATCGCTTCGTCCACCGCTTCGAGCGGCAGTCGATGCGTGATCACGGGCGTCGGATCGAACGCGCCGGACCGGATGAAACGGCTCATCTGATGCCACGTGTCGTACATCCGTCGTCCAACGACGCCGTAGATCGTGAGCCCCTTGAAGATGATCTCGGTGGCGAAGTCGATGTCGATGGTCTTGGACGGAATGCCAAGCATGTTCACGCGCCCGGCCGGGCGCGCCAGCGCGAACGCCTGATGCACGGCCGAGGGAACCCCTGACATTTCGAGGACGACGTCGGCGCCGATGCCGTCCGATGCCGCCATCACGGCGCGATGGGCCTCGTCCGGATGCACCGCGTCGTGGGCGCCCATGGTGCGGGCCAACTCCAGACGACGAGGATTCACGTCGGTCGCGATGATGCGCGCCGCGCCTGCGGCCTTGCAGATGCCGACGGCGAACGCGCCGATCGGGCCGCACCCGGTGATGAGCACGACCGCACCGGGGATGTTGGCGGTCAGCGCGGTGTGGAACGCATTGCCCATCGGGTCGTGAATGCCGCCGATGTCATAGCTGATGGCGTCGTCGAGATGCCAGACGTTCGTGGCCGGCATGGCAATGAATTCGGCGAAGCAGCCGTCGCGGTCGACGCCGATGATGCGTGTGCTGGGGTCCACATGCGCGTTGCCGGTGCGACTGAACAACGACCGCTCATCGACGATGTGTCCTTCGGCCGTCACGCGATCGCCAACCTTCACCGTTTCGACGAGACTGCCCACCGCCACGACGTCACCGGCAAACTCATGGCCGACGATGAACGGGGGCTTGCATCGCCCGGCGGCCCACGCGTCCCACTCGTAGATGTGCACGTCCGTGCCGCAGACGCCGGCGGCGCGCACGCGAATGAGCACCTCGTCGTCACGGATTGTCGGCTCGGGGACTTCGGTGAGCGTCAGCCCCTTGGCGGCTGACGTTTTGACCAACGCTTTCACGGGAGCTCCATGGAGGACCGCGCATCTACCGTCACATTCTCCGAGGAGAATGGGTGAGTCGGGGGAGTTCGACACACCGATCGCCAGCGACGCGCACGGGTCAAACCTCGCACCCCGTTCTGTTGCATGGTAGGGCAGAGATCGCGCAAAAAATGAAATGTCAGCATCTGTATTCGCGCGCGTTCTTTATACGCCTATTGCGCGATGGAATTATCCACGCGTATATTCGCGTGAATTCAACGACTTGCGTGTGATGTCCACATCCTCGTGACAAGGTTTCGTGCAGTTCACGATTCGCCAGTCAGCGGGGCACGCAGGCTCTACTGGAAACGCGTGGCGATAAAACGGCACGAGTTCCACCCGAAGTCCGGTATCGTCCTGACGATGCCACGTTTCGCCGGCGGCACGGGTCTCCCGTCCGCGGCGTTCTCATCGTCGCCTGGCGCGGCGATGAGCTCTGTCGTCTCCACGACGACATCGGCGCAGCGCCCCATCGGTGGCGCGCCCCACGATCGCTCCGCGTCGTTCGCGTTGAGCGGGTGCTCCTCACTGCATACCGCACCGCATACCGCACTACTCACTGCTACGGACACCGCGCGGTTACCTCGCGGCTCGTCCTCCCCCTTGCTACTCGTGCCGCATGACGCGCGAGTCCATCACTGCACGCGCCTCTTCGAGGCCGTGTAGCACGCGGTATCACCGTGCTTCGGCACGGTTCCGCCGCGTGAGCTCACCTTTCCACCGGGGGAAAGGGAGCGATAAAACCTCCTGTATGGGAGAGTGGTATCATGGCACCTGCCAAGAAGGCCGCGAAGAAAGCGGCGAAGAAGGGTGGCCGCAAGGCCGCGAAGAAGTCCGTGCGTAAGGTCGCGAAGAAGGCCGTGAAGAAGGCCGCCAAGAAGGCTGCCAAGAAGACGGTCAAGAAGGCCGCGAAGAAGGTTGTGAAGAAGGGCGCGAAGAAGGTTGCCAAGAAGGGCGCGAAGAAGGCCGCGAAGAAGACCGTGAAGAAGTCCGCGAAGAAGGCTGCGAAGAAGGCGGCTCGTAAGCCGGCCAAGCGCGCCAAGAAGGTGGCGGCTCCTGCTCCTGTTGCGGCGTAATCTGCTCGTCAGAGCAGTTTTGTAGGTGCGTCAACGCGAAGGCGCCGGCATGTCTGCCGGCGCCTTTCACGTTCCCTATCGCGACGACGTCGTCGTCGGCACCACCCGCGAGCGTGTCCTACAGACGCGCGAGTAGCTGTCGCACTTCGGCGCGCGCAGCGGTCCGTACGACACCGCGCATGGAGCCGGACTGCCGCGTCTCCGCGTCATCAGGGACCGGGCCCCAGACGAAGGCCGAGAAGCGCGGGGCGAGTTCGGGACGACCGCCGTCGGCGATGACGATGCCGATGGGTTCCTGCGAATCCTGCGAGAGATGAGAGAGTCGCATGGGTGAGCCTCCACCCGAGCAAAAGTGAACCAAGTACGCCGGCGTCGTCGCCAAGCTCATTCCGGTGCCGCAGCATCACCAAACGCGCGGCGCATACTCACCTCGTATTGCACATTCGATGCCATCGCATGGAATGTGTTAAGTCATTGCCATGATACGGTTTGCAAAGTGACCAGCACGTCCGGAATACTCACGGGTGTCCTTCAGACACGTCACAAAACAGACGTTCCGTGTCGCATGGACACGGAACCGGTCAGGCGACGGCGATCTGCTTGCGGGCCATGAACGTCTCGGGCCGGCCGACGCCGCGCTCGATCGAGATCGCCCAACCGCGATATCGCGAGGTGAGTTCTTCCAGCACCTGCGCATCGGTACCGGCCGCGATGGTCTCCATCAGGTGCACGCCGCCGTCCACGGTAGCGCTCTGGAGCGCCGCGATTACGCGCGCGCGCTCCACCGGCGAGAGGGCGGACAACGCGGCCGGCGAACAGACCACGGCGTGCAGCTGCACATCGGGCGCCCAAGCGCCCAGATCCGCGCAGTAGCTCCGAACGCGCTGGCCAAGGCCCGCAGCTTCGGCCCCACGCACCACACGCTCTACGGCGTCAGCCTCGGGCTCTACGGCCGTGACCGCGCAGCCACGCGCCGCCAGGAAGAGCGCCGGCCCCTCAGCCAACGCGCCCGCGATCAGCACGTTGTGGTCGGAGGAGTCCTTCAGGGCGCGCACCAGCGCGGCGTCGGGATCGATTCCCCAGTGCTCGGGCTTGCTGTACTGCTCCAGCATCTTGATACGCCGCCGCTTCCACGTGGCATACGTCGGCAGGCGCAATCGCATGGCGATGAGCCGGTCGACTTCTTGCCAGACGACGATTTCGGTCAGCGTGATCTGCGCTTCCTTGCGCAGCGCCAAGACCGCCTCGTCGCCAATCTTGAGCAACGCCCCGCGTGACACCGAGTCCTTGTAGTCCTCGATCTCACGTTCGACGTAGAGCTCGTATTCGTACTTTAGAGAGCGAGGAGATTGGACGGGCATATCTCATGTGGAAGATTGTGGATAAAGTACGCACTGAAAGAAATTGCGCAAGTGTCAATTGTGACCTCGAAAATCGTAATCCACTGGCATTTTTGAAGTTGCAGTTTTATCGGCATGCTGGATCTCACACATTGGACATCAGCTTTGTAGCACCGAAACGGCCAGCGGCCGCGTCGGTGAGCCGCCGTCGACCCCCGCACCGCGCGTCCCCTCACCATTTGCCTCGCTCCGACTCACATGCCTGAATTGCCGGAAGTCGAATTCGCGGCGGGCCGACTCCGTGACGCGGCGGTCGGCCGGACCATCCTGACCGCCGAGGCGCTGCACGCCGCGATTGGGCGCTCCCTCACACCGGAGGCGTGCGCGCGTATGGAGGGGCGCCGGATCGCGGCGGTGGCGCGTCGGGCCAAGATCCAGCTGATCACCCTGGACGATGGGCAGGTGCTGGAGGTGCACTTCCGGATGACCGGCGACTGGAGCGTCGGGCGTACCGGCGAGGCGCCGCCCGCCTTCGAGCGGGCGCGCCTCACCTGCACCGACGGCACCCGCATTTCGCTCACCGACAGCCGCGCCTTTGCCGTGTTGCGTCTGCACGCACCGGGGGCGCTCATATTGCCACCGCTCGGGCCTGAGCCGCTGAGCGAGGCGTTCACCATGCCGGAATTCCTGACGGCGCTGGGACGGCGCCGCGGCCCCATCAAGCCCGCCCTGCTCGACCAGAAGCTCGTCGCCGGCGTCGGCAATATCTATGCGGCCGAATCGCTGTGGGTCGCGCAGATTCACCCCACCCGCGCCGCGGCGTCGCTGTCCCGAATCCGTGCGGCGCGTCTGCGGGATGCCATTCGCGAGGTGCTGCGCACCGCCCCGGTCGGTCGCTACTTCGCCACCGAGGACTCCGCGTCGGCGGGCGAGGAGGCGTGGCGCGTGTACGGGCGAGAAGGCCAGCCGTGCCTCCGGTGCGGGCGCGGCATCACGCGCATTACGCAGGCTGGGCGCAGCACGTTCTACTGCGGCGGCTGCCAGCGCTGACGGATACGCCCGAACGCTATCGGTCCGCGCGGCCTCGGCGGATGGCGACGGCTTCGTCGAACACGTCAAGCGTCTGCCGCGCCGTATCGCTCCACCGGAACTTCTCGGCTTGCACGCGCCCGGCTTGGGTCAGCTGCTCCCGCAGCGGGGCATCGTGCAGCAGCCGCATCAGCTGATCGGCGAGCGCGTCGGGATCGTCCCACGGAAAGAACAGGCCAGCGTCGCCCACGACTTCGGGCAGCGAGCTGGCGTCGGCGCACACCACGCGCCCCCCAGCAGACATGGCCTCGGCGACGGGTAGGCCAAACCCTTCGTAGCGCGACGGAAACACCAAGGCGGTAGCGAGGCGATACAACGTGGCGAGTTCGCTGTCTGATACGAACCCGGCCAACTTGATGAACGGATACCGGCCCGCCGAGATACCGGGGCCGCACTGGACGAGTGGAACACGCGCACCGCGTGCCTGCAGCAGCTCCATCGCCCGGTACAGCGTGACGAGGTTCTTCCGCGCATCGTGTGCCCCGACGGTGAGGAAGAACGGGCCGGTCACGCCGAGTCGAGCAAGCACCTCCGACGAATCGGTGGCGGTGAACGTCATGTCGTCGGTCGCGAGCAGCGTGACGCGCACTTTCGCCGGATCGGCGTCGAGCCGCGTCCGTAGCTCGGTCGCTGAGTATTCGGAAATCGTGAGGACGAGATCGGAATGCCGGATGGTGTAGAGAGCGCGGCGACGGTGTTTGCGCCGCTTGAGCACCTTCCACCAGCGGTGATCGAATTGCAGCATGGGCGCGAGATCGTTGATCGTCGTGACCATGGCGGCGCGGCGGGCGAGCGGGTTGAGGTAATTCCACGCATACCAGACGACGTCAGCGCTGGTGTCCTTGAGTGCGGACACGGGCTCGATGCTGGTACGCGCTGGAAGCGTCGCATCGATGGTGGAGAGCTGTGTGCGCATGGCCTCCACGTCGCGTGCGTGGTTCACGAAGACCGTGAACCGCACATCCGGACGATGCGCCGGAATCCACCGCAGGATATTCCGCACGTATCGACCGATCCCACGCCGCTCACGGAGCAGGCGCGTCGCTTCAAAACCAATGTGCTGGGCGACTGGGGGCATGGACGGCGGTGAGCGCGGAGGCGTCGTGGTGGGAGCAGATCGGGACGTCGGCAGAAGGGCAACCACCACCAAACACGCCATTCATCCCAAACCCCACCGTACGGCAACGCACTCGTCGCGTCAATCACACACGACGACTTCGTTAGTCGAGGGCTTCGAGCAAGGCCCCTTTCAGGTATCCTGTTTCGGGAATGGTGAGCATCTCGGGATGATCGAGCGGCTGCGCCGTCAGTGCGCGCAACACGATCTTGCGTCCACTGTCGCTGGCTGCGGCCTGCAGGACTTCCGCGAACAGCTCGCGCCCCAGGTGATAGCTGCAACTGGCCGAGAACAGCATGCCGCCCGGCGCGAGCAATCGCATGGCCTGCAGATTGATGTCCTTGTAGCCGCGCAGCGCACCGTCCAACGCGCTTTTGTTTTTCGCAAACGCGGGGGGGTCGACGACGATGGTATCGAAGCGACGTCCCTCGCGATGCCACTCGCGCAACACGTCAAACGCATCGCCCTCGTGCGGCACAATGTTGGACAGGTTGTTGAGCGCCGCATGTGCTTCGACCCGGGCCAGGGCCGGTGCCGACACGTCGAGCGCGGTCACGCGCGTCGCGCGCTGCGCCATGTGCAGCGCGAAGGACCCGTGATACGCAAAGCAGTCCAGCGCTTCGCCGCGTGCGTGCGCGCCGATGAGGACGCGGTTCTCGCGCTGGTCAAGAAAGGCGCCGGTCTTCTGGCCGTCCCATGGTGCGGCCAGATAGCGCACACCGTGTTCCATGACTTCGATGGTGCGCGGCACGTCGCCGGAGAGCAGGCGCACTTCGCGCGGCAATCCTTCCCGTCCACGTGCGGCCGGATCGTTGCGCGCCAGCACGCCGCGGCAGCCGGTGATCTGCACCAGCGCGTCGACGATCACATCGGTCCACGCGTCCAGCCCCGCGGACAGCAGTTGTACGACCAGCGATTCGTCGTAGCGGTCGACGACGAGCGAGGGCAGGGCGTCGCCTTCGCCATGCACGAGCCGATACGCATTCGCGTGCTCGCGCAGCGGCGCACGTCGCGCGATGGTGGCGGCAAGCCGCGTATGCCACCACTCGGCGTCGGGGGTACGCGCCGGGTGCGGCTCGATCTGGCGCAGCGATATCTCCGAGGCCGGGCTCCAGAGCGCCCATCCCAGCGGCTCGCCGCGCGCCGATTCCAGGCGCACGATCCCGGCGCCACCGGCCGGCCGGTCAATCACGTCGCTGCGGAAGATCCACGGGTGACCGCCTTTGAGGCGCTTCACGCCACGCGGCGAGACGGTGGCTACCTGATCAAGCACCTTCATCCGTGACGGCTCACTTGGGCTGTGGCGCACGCGGCGCGTTCTTCAATCGCTTGATCATCGCAATGGCCCGGGTGTGTTCGGCGAACGTGGTGCGGAACTCGTGATGTCCATCGGGATGTGCCACGAAGTAGAGATAGGGCACATTGGCCGGCGTGATCGCGGCGATGATCGACGCCGCGCCCGGTGAGGCGATGGGTCCCGGCGGGAGTCCGGGATACTTGTACGTGTTGTACTTCGAATCGACCTTGAGGTCCTTGTACAGCACGCGGTCGACGTGTTCGGGCAACGCGTATTGCACGGTGGGGTCGGCTTGGAGGAGCATCCCCTTCTTCACGCGGTTCCAGTAGACGGCGGCGATGATCGGGCGCTCCTCGGATTTGCGCGCCTCGGTCTCCACGATGGATGCCATGGTCATCGCATCGTGGCGCGAGAGCGCCATGTCGTGCAGGCGCTCGTTCCACTCCGGCTTCCACGCGGCCTCGAAGCGTTCCAGCATCTCCACCACCGCATCGCGCGCCGAGGTGCCATCCGCGAAGGTGTACGTCGCGGGAAAGAGATAGCCTTCCAGCGATGGCGCCGGCACGTTGAGGCGACGGCGCCACGCGGTGTCGGTGACGGCCGCGCGCACGGAATCTTCCGACACGCCCAGCGCCTTCACCAGCAGCGGCGTGATGCGGCGCAGGTCGAAGCCCTCGGGCACGATGACGGTGTGCATGACGCTTCGGCCGTTCACCAGCGCATCGAGCACCGACGAATATCCCTGATGGCGCGTGAACTGATAGGCGCCGGGCTTCATCGCGCGCGCGCGCCCCGTGCTGGATGCAAACCATCGGAAGACGCGCGTTGAGCCGATGACACCGCCGCGCTCGAGGGAGTCGGCTGCGGCGCGTACGGTGCTGCCCTTCGGAATGCGCACGCGAACCACCACACCATCGCCGGCACGTCCGCCGATCTCGCGCCAGAGCCAGAACATCGCGAGCGCGATGACACCGGCGACGACGAGCTGCCACAGCGGCGGCACGCGGAATCGCGAGGGACGTCGCGCCATCACGGCGTCACGGCCTCGCCAAGGAGAACGCCCTGCTTTGCAGCACGGAGGACGCCGTCGAGCAACATGGCGGCGGCGAGTGCGTCGACGTCGTCCTTGCGGCCGCGCGTCGAGCCCCCTTGTTCACGAATACTGCGGAGCGCCGCCGAGGTCGTGAAGCGTTCATCCACCAGGCGAATGGGGAGCGCGTGCCGAGCGGCGAGTTTCGCGGTGACGTCGCGCACTTCGCGCGAGCGGTCCGTTTCGGCACCCGACGGGTCCAGCGGCAGCCCGAAGATGTACCCGAGCGCGCCCAGTTCTTCGGCGCGCGTGATGAGTTCCGCCAGCGGGGGACGCTTGCCAATGCGACGCGTGATCACGCCAACCGGCGACGCCATGAATCCCAATTCATCACTGAGCGCGAGCCCGATCCGCTTGTCGCCCCAGTCTACGGCCAGCAGTCGACCAATCGGCAGCGGCAGCTCCAGCGTCACGCTTCAGCCATCTGCTCGAAGAATTCCTTGTTGGTCTTCGCGCGTTCCATGCGCTTGAGCAGGAACACCAGCGCGTCTTCGGACGGCATGTCGGCCAGGAACGCGCGCATGAGGTACACGCGTTGCTGTTCGAAGGGCGTCAGCAGCAACTCTTCGCGGCGCGTCCCCGACTTCTGAATGTCGATGGCGGGGAAGATGCGTCGGTCGGCGAGCTTGCGGTCGAGCACGAGCTCCATGTTGCCGGTGCCCTTGAACTCCTCGAAGATCAACTCGTCCATGCGCGAGTTGGTCTCGATGAGCGCCGTGGCGACGATGGTGAGCGAGCCGCCCTCGGCCAGCTTCCGCGCGGCGCCGAAGAACGCCTTGGGCTTCTGCATCGCGCCGACTTCCATACCGCCCGACATGATGCGACCGCCCTGCGGCGCGACGGCGTTGTGGGCGCGAGCCAATCGCGTGATGGAGTCGAGGAGAATGACGACGTCCTTCCCGG
Organism: Candidatus Kuenenia stuttgartensis; assembly: GCA_943330235.2. Classification (GTDB taxonomy): domain Bacteria; phylum Gemmatimonadota; class Gemmatimonadetes; order Gemmatimonadales; family Gemmatimonadaceae; genus Gemmatimonas; species Gemmatimonas stuttgartiensis_A. Next base: position 6,602 of record CALQGY020000016.1, on the reverse strand, counting down.
TTTCCACGAGGCGCTTGGCCTTCTCGATGACCATGTCGGCCACCTGCACATGGCGTTCGGCGGATTCGTCGAAGGTGGAGCAGATGACTTCGGCCTGCGGACAACTGGCCTGCATGTCGGTCACCTCTTCCGGCCGCTCGTCAATGAGCAGGACGATGAGCACGATCTCCGGATGGTTCTCGATGATCGCGTTCGCGAGCTGCTGCATGAGGATCGTCTTGCCGCCCTTGGGGGGCGCGACGATCAGGGCACGCTGGCCCTTGCCCAGCGGCGCGACGAGATCGCAGATACGCGTCGCGATTTCGCCGTTCTTCCGCTCGAGGTGAATACGCTCGTCGGGGTACTTCGGGGTCAGGTTGTCGAAGGCGCTACGCAATTTCGCCTGCTCGGGGTCACCACCGTTGATGCGCTCCACCTTGAGGAGCGCCAGATACCGTTCCCACTCTTTTGGCGGACGGACCTCGCCCATCACCGTGTCACCGGTGCGGAGGTCGAACCGTTTGACCTGGGAAGGCGAAACGTAGATATCGTCGGGGCCGTGCAGGTAGTTGAAGTCCTGAGACCGCAGAAAGCCGTAGCCTTCCGGGAGCACTTCCAGCACGCCCTCGCCGTACAGCGTCTCCTCGGCGTCGAGCAACGCTTGCTCGATCCGGAAGATCAGTTCCTGCTTCCGCAGTCCAGACGTGCTGGATACTTGCAGCGACGCCGCCAGCGCCACCAGCTCCGGAACGGATTTCCGCTTCAGCTCGGCGACGTGCACGACACGGGATCAGGGGTGGGGCAGGATGTTCAATGCGCATGGCAGGACTCGAACCTGCGACCTTCTGCTCCGGAGGCAGACGCTCTATCCAACTGAGCTACACGCGCGAGGGCAGGCCAACGGCACCTGTCGGGACAACGAACGGTCATTCACGACCACTCGCCCCCGCCAGAGCAACCTAATCCGGCAGCGAGGCCTCGGGCAAGGAATCTCGCGCATCGATCACCGCCGATGGCATCGACGCTCGCGCACGCCTCCCCCGACTCGGCGTGATTTCGGTACGGACTGCGGGTTTCGGCTCTCGCGATTCCCCTAGGCACGCCACACATTGGGGGCACGCGTCCAAGCAGTGACGCACGTCTGTTCCTGCCTCCCGTCGCGCGCATGCGGGTCTCCTCGGTTCCGCTTTCCGAGGCGCCCCAGCGCGCGCCGCATACGGTTCTTCAATGCGTCGGTCTTCATGATGGCGATTCCTGTTGGTCCGGCCCGCGCCGCAACGCTGCGTTGGCTACTGACGCTGGCCCTCCTCGCCGGTGGCATCGCCGCGGGCGGCGCCAGCTGCACCAAGGGCTCTGTTGCCGCCGGCGATTCGTCGGCCGCGGCCCGTGCGGCATCGGGCGCGATGTTCGATGCCGGCGATACGTCGGCCCAGCCCACCCTCGCGCTCCCCGTGACGGCGGATCTGGCGCGCGAGGGTGATCTCGTCCTGCGCGTGACAACCACAGGGCAGATTCGCTCCGATGCGGCGGTGAAGCTGCGCGCCGAGGTGGGGGGGACCATCGGGCAGCTGCTGGTCCGTCCCGGTTCCGTTGTGACGAAGGGGCAGGTACTCGCGCGCCTCGATCCGTACCCCTTTGACTTGGCGGTGCGCGAGGCGCAGGCCGCCACCGATCAGTCGGAGCAGAGCTTCTTCGAGCTGTATCTCCCCGACTCGCTCGTGACCGGACGGAGCCCCACGGCCGAGCAGCGCAAGGCGTTGATGAACAAGACGGGGCTCGTGGGAGCGCGGCTGCGGTTGGAGCGCGCTAAGTACGACCAGTCGCGCGCCGTCATGACCAGCCCCGTAGATGGGATGGTGGACGCCATCGAGGTGTCGGCGGGCGAGCGGATCAGCGGCGGGCAGCAACTGCTGACGGTGGTCGATACCCGCAACCTACGGATCGAGGCGCAGGTGCTCGAGCACGATCTGCCGCTCATTCGCGTCGGTGGCGAGGCCGTGGTCACGTCGGCCGGCGCGCCCGGACGCGCGATCCGCGGACGCATCGATGCGGTACTGCCGCTCGTGGACTCCATCACGCGCGCGGGGCGGGCCATCGTGCGCGTGGTGGGCGACGGCACGTTGCGTCCCGGCATGTACGCGGATGTGCAGCTCGAAGCCACGCGATTGTCGCGTCGTCGGTTAGTGCCCACGCGCGCCGTCATTGAACGCGATGGTCGGCCGTTGGTGTTCGTGGTGAAAGACGGTCGCGCGCAGTGGACGTACATCGTCCCGGGTCGTAGCAATGGCGTCGACACCGAGGTGCTTGCCGATTCGGTCACCGGGCAGATTCCGGTGAACGCCGGCGATCAGGTCATTGTCGAAGGACACCTGACGCTGACGCATGACGCGCCGGTGCGCGTCGCGGCCCCGCGCGAGCCGTCGGTGTCCGACTCGACGAGTCGTCGTCGGCCGCGACCGTAGCCGGTCCGCGCGTGTCCATCGCTGCCTTCGCCGTTCGTCGTCCGGTAGCCACCGTGGCGGCGGTCCTGGCCGTCGTGCTTATGGGGTCGGTGTCGCTCAGCCGACTGCCGGTGTCGTTGCTCCCTGATGTGTCGCTGCCGGTGCTCACCGTTCGCACGGTCTACCCTGGCGCTGCGGCCCCCGAAGTCTCGCGCTTTGTCGCCGAACCGATTGAGGAGTCGATCGCGGCCACGCCGGGGTTGGTGGAGTTGCGCTCCATCAGTCGAAACGGTGAGGTGACCACGACGGCGCGGTTCGCCTGGGGCACGGACATGCGCGGTACCGTGCTCACGGTGCGCGAGCGCCTGGACGCGGCGCGCGGCCGCCTGCCGGAGCGCGCGGAACGTCCCACGCTGCTGACCAGCGATCCTGGCGAGCGACCGATCGCGGTGCTGGCCGTCACGAGCGATCCCGCCAAGGGTGGCGGTGATATCCGCAGTCTCGCGCGCACGGCGCGCAACGTGCATGCGCGACGGCTCGAACAACTTGAGGGCGTGGCGAGCGTGGCCGTGGTGGGAGCGCCCGACGATCAGATTCGCGTCGATCTCGACCCGGACAAGTTGCGCGCGCTCAACATTACGCCGGAGGACGTCGCCGAGTCGATTCGGGCGCAGAATGCGACGGGCGCGGGCGGCACAATTCGGAAAGGGCAGTTTCGGTTCTCGGTGCGTGCGCTGACCGAGTTCCGCTCGCCGGCGGAGATTCTCGATACACCGGTGGGCCCCGTGGGCGCGGGCATCACGCTGCGCGATGTGGGCACCGTGACGCTGGGGCTGGCCGACCCGCAGACGCTCACTCGCCTGGATGGTGCGCCGGCGATCGGACTGGTGGTGTATAAGGACGCCGGCTCGAATACGGTCGCCGTCACCAGTCGCATGCGCGACGCGATCACGCAATTGCAGGGCGAGTTCCCCGCGGTGGGCATCACGCTGGTGGCCGCGCAGGCCGATTTTGTGGTGGATGCGCTGTCCAATCTTGGACAGGAAATTGTGGCCGGCGGCCTGCTGTCGCTGCTCGTCATTCTGGTGTTTCTGCGCGACTGGCGGGTGTCGCTCGCGATCGGGCTTGTGGTGCCGTTGTCGGTGCTGGTTGCGCTCGTGGGGCTGCAAGCGATGGGCGTGTCCATCAACGTGCTCTCGCTTGGTGGATTGGCGCTGGGCACCGGATTGCTCGTGGACACCGCCATCGTGGTGGCGGAGGCGGTGGGCCGACGGCGCGATGAGGGGATGGCGTTGATGGACGCCGCCATCATGGGCACCGATGAAGTCGCGGCACCGCTCTTCGCCGGCACGCTGACCACGGTGCTGGTCTTCGGCCCCATCATCTTCGTGCGCGGCCTCGCGGCGGCGCTCTTTCGCGACCTCTCGTTGAGTGTGGTCACCACGGTCGCGGCGTCGCTGCTGCTGGCGTTGACGCTTATGCCCGTCATGATCGTGGGGCGTCGACACCGTGCGCCGGTCGGGGCGATGACGCCGCCAACGGGGGCAGGGGCGCGCGGCGTGACGGCGCGTACGCTCGACCGCTGGGGCGCCACGCTGAGCGCGTGGTACGAACACGGCATGGTGTGGTCGCTGGCGCACGCGAAAGTGGTCTTCGGCTTGGCGCTCGGACTGCTGGCACTCACGGTGGTGTTGATCGATACGCTGCCCAAAGAAATCCTACCGCGCGTGGATGAAGGTCAGCTGGTGGCGCAACTGCAGCTCCCGGAAGGGACCAGCATCGAAGCGACGGCCAGCCAAGTGGGACGCGTGGAAGCGGCGGCGCGTACGCTTGGGGCCATCGGCATGTACGCGCGTGTGGGCAAGGCGACCGACGAAGAGATTCTTGGTGGGGCGGATCCTGGATCCAGCGCGACGGCGCAGCTGATCGTGCCGGTGCCCGCGTCCGCCGATGCGGCACAGTTCGCGCAACGACTCCGCGCGGCGGTTCCCGATCTGTCGAACGGGGCGCTTGCGCTCGATCTGGCCGGTCAATCGGAATTCGGTTCGCTCATCGGCCGCGAAGGACGTCTGGTGCGGGTGGAGCTGTCGGCCCCCTCCGTTGGCGCCGCGCAGCGATGGGCGGATACGGTGCGTCGGACCCTGCGTGGTGTGGCGTCGCTCAGTGATGTCCGCAATGCGTACGCCGAAACGCAGCCCATTGTGGAGGTCACGCTGGAGCGCGCGCGGTTGGCCGAACGCGGCATCGTGCCGCAGCAAGTGGCGAGTGCGTTGGCCGGTGCGCTGGGTGGGGTGAGTGCGAGTGAGCTGCGCGAGACGGACAAGCGCACCCCCATTACCGTGCGCTATGCCGGCGTGCGCAACGAACAACTGGAAACCGCACTCAATACCCCGCTGCGTGGCGTGCCGCTGGGGCAGTTGGTGCAGGTCCGGGAAACGCGCGCACCGCTGGAAGTCATCCGCGTTGGCCAGCGGCCCGTGTCCATCATTGAGGGCCTGGTGGAACGCGGTGGCACCGCCAAAGCGTCCGCCGACGTGCTCGCGCGCATGCAGTCGCTTGCGCTGCCGCCGGGCGTCACGTGGCAGGTGGCCGGTGCTGACGCCGAACGGCAGCGCACCAGTAATGAGTTGACGCTGGTGTTGGTGCTCGCGGCGTTACTGATGTTTCTGGTGCTCGCGGGCGAGTTTGCCAGCTTCACCATTCCGCTGGTGGTGATGCTCACGGTGCCGCTTGCGGGCGCGGGCGCCGTGATCTTCTTGTGGATGACCGGCCAGTCGCTAAATGCGGTGTCGCTGATCGGCATCGTCGTCATGATCGGCATGGCCGACAACGAAGCGGTCGTCAAGCTCGATGCGATCCGGCGGTTCCGCGAAGCGGGACATTCCATCGACGAGGCCATCCTGCTGGGCGGGCAGCAACGCCTGCGCGCAATTGCGATGACATCGATCACGACCGTCACCGGCGTCCTGCCACTGGTGTTCGGATGGGGTAGTGGCGGCGCGCTCTATCAGCCGCTCGCGGCCGGCATCATTGGCGGCTCCGTGAGCGCGCTGCTGGTGACCTTCTTTCTGCTCCCGACGGCGTATGCCGTGCTCGAACGTCGACAGGAACGACGTGATGCACGTCGTACGCGGCGCGGTCCGCGCGACCTGCCGACATGATGCGGTTCGCCGCGCACCGGCCTGCGGTGGTGTGGGCGATGTGTGTCGCCCTACTGATCGCTGGGGGCATCGCGTTTTCACGGTTGCCGCTCGCGTCGCGCACGACGGTGGAACTGCCGCGGCTGCAAATTTTCGCCGAGTGGCCGGGGGCAGCGCCGGAGGTTATCGAGACGTATCTCACCTCGCCCATTGAATCGGCCGTGCAGGGTGTGCGCGGTGTCCGGCGCGTCTCCAGCAATTCCAATGACGACTATGCGGTTCTGACGGTCGATCTCGAGGCCAACGCCGACGTGCAGATGACCCGCCTGGCGATCCTCGAGCGTCTGGAGTTACTGCGTGGCGACTTGCCCCCCGGTGTCTCGCCGCCCACGGTAGCGAACTACGTGCCGCAGGGACTCGAAGAGCCGCCGCTGATGTCGCTCAGCGTCTTCGGACCGTACACGCCCGGCACGTTGCAGAAGCTGCTTGATGAACGCGTGAGTCCGCGCCTGACCGCGGTGCCCGGCGTCGCCGGCGTCTCGGTGCGCGGCGGAACCGATCTGGGCGTGTCGGTGAGCTATGACCCGGTGCGACTGCGTCGCATCGGCGTATCGCCGATGCTGCTCTCCATGGCGTTGAGCGGCGCGCGCATGGTGCAGGCGCTGGGCGTGCAGCAGCGCGGTACGTTCGTGCGCAACGTGGTCCTACGCGATCAGCCCGGCGCGCTGGCCGATCTGGAGCAGCTGCCCGTACGCGGGCCCGGCACGCGCGTGTTCCGACTGGGGGAACTGGCGACGGTGCGCGCGGAAGAAGATGCGCGGGGGCGCTTCTTTCGCATCGATGGCGAGCCCGCCGTGGCCATCGAAATCACCCGCCATTCCGGTGCCGATGCGATCAAGACGGCGAGCGGGCTGCGCGCGACCATCGCCGCGCTCACGCCCCTGTTGCCGCCTGGCGTGCGCCTGCGTATCGGCAGCGATGAAAGCGAGGACCTCTCCAAAGAGCTGAAGGATCTGGGCCGGCGGGGGGCGATTGCCTTCGG
>CALQGY020000015.1 GCA_943330235.2 Candidatus Kuenenia stuttgartensis | reverse complement strand
GGCGCTCTTCCAGGCGTGGGCGGCCAGTCGCACCGATGCGCAGGTCGTCGTGCAACCCACGGCACGCGGCAAGGCGGCGGCCCTCAACGCGGGATTGCAGGTGGCGACGGGGGACATCATCGCGGTGGTCGATGCCGACCTGCAGCCGCGCCCCGACTTCCTGCGCGAGTTGATGCGCCCCTTCGCGGACGAGACCGTCGGCGGCGCTGCGGCGTACCTGGCGCCGATGAACCACGACACGAACATGGTCACGCGCTACGCCGCGGTGACCACCTGGGTGCACCAGCTGGTGACTTCCGCAGGGACCGATTGGCTGGGGCTCAACCCGCCGACGCTCGGCGCCTCCGCCTATCGGCGCACCGCGCTCACGTCGATCGGCGGCTTCCCCCTCGTTCCGGTCGGAGTCGATGTGGCCACGAGCGCGCGGATCGCACGGCGGCAGTGGCGTATCCGCTTCGTTCAGTCGGCCGTAGCGGGTAACACGCTGGTCGAGAACCTGCGCCAGTACTGGCGGCAGCACGTGCGGTGGTCGCGCGGCGCCTTCCAGATTCGGCCGCAGGGGGAGAGCGCGTCGACCAAGGCGCCCACGCCAGCGGCGACACCAACGGCGACACCAACGGTGACCACGTTGCCGATGGCCCACCGCCTCGAAGCGCTCTTCGCCTCGCTGGGCTACACCGATCGACTCGTCTTCGTCCTCGCCGCCGCCGGCGCCGCGTTAGGCATCGTCCCGCTCTGGGCGCCGCTGCTCTATCTCGCGGTCCCGGGACTCGGGATCCTCGTGGCGCTCTACAAGGCCGGCGTCCTGGGGAGCTCACCCCGATACCTCGCGGCGACGTTCGCCTTCTTCGTGGTCGACCTCGGCGCGTCGGTGATGGGGGTCGCCTCGCAGTGGGCGCGGCAGCCGGCACGCTGGTATCACCCTCGTCAGCCCCAATCGAAGTGATCGCGCAACTCGCCTGCGTGGTGATGTCGTATCGCGATGAGCCGTTCGTGGCCGAGGCGGTGCGATCGGTTCTGAACCAGGACGTCCCGGTGGAAGTGGTGGTGGTCAACTCCGGAGGAGGAGATCCGGCAGCACGCCTCCGCGCGGCGTTGCTCGACGTCCCGGTGCACAGGGTGACCGAGCGGCTTTACCCGGGGGCGGCGCGCAACGTCGGCATCGGCCTAACGAGCGCGCCGTATGTGGCCTTCCTCGCCGCTGATTGTCTCGCCACGCCGGGGTGGGCGGCGGCCCGGCTCCGCGAGCACCACACCGGGGCGGCCGCGGTCGCCAGCGCGATGACCAACGCCTACCCGGAGTCCTCTCCAGCCTGGGCGGCACTCCTCCTCCTCCACAACCGCCGGCTCGGTGTCACTTACGCGAGCCAGCGCCTCTTCTACTCCCTCTCCTACGAGCGCCGCCTCTTCGACACGCTCGGCCTCTTTCGCGAGGACCTGCGAGCGGGCGAGGACACCGAGTTCAACGCGCGCATCCCGCCTGACGAGCGCACGGTCTTCGCCGTCGACGCCATCACGGCGCACCGCTACCCCGTCACCGCGGGAGAGATGCTCCGCGATTCCTTCCGGCGCGGACGACTCCATGCGGCCACCCAGGGCTCGCTCGAGGACAAAGGACCGCAGCGCCTCCGCGTCATGCTGCGTGCCCCGTGGAACGTTGCTCGCTCGGTGGTTCTTGCGGCGCGGAGCGGGCCCCCTCAGCAAAGCCATTTGGTCCGCGCGCTCCCGCTCGTTGTCGCAGGGAGCGTCGCCTACGCGGCCGGCGCCTTGACGACGGCCGGCGTGACCGTCAAGGACTGATCCGTCTCGGCGACCGTCGCGAGTCGTGCGGGGCGCGTCGGCGGCCCTCACGGCGCTCGCGACGTCGTCGCACCTAACGCCGCCCGCGTCGATCAGTCGCTGAAACCACGCCCCCGCGACAGGCGGCGCAGCGTCAAGCCGCTCGAATCGGTCAGGTACGTGTACCCGATCTTCTGCCAATGGCTGTCCGGATCAGCCTTCTCGTACCGCTCCCGTCGCGCGGTACGATCGGCGGCGGCGATCATCGCGAGGTGATAGATGGTGAGATCGGCCTTGGGAAAGCGTCCACGACGCAGCCCCTGCATCGGCGCCTTGTGCCCGTGCAGCTCGCGCGGGTCGAAGGCGTGATCGGCACGCAGGCGAAAGAACCGCGCCACGCTCTTCCGCCCCCAGATGCCATCCACGCGGTACTGCCCCGGCTCATCCCACAGTTCACGCAGGTGCAACGCGTAGGCCGAGTAGCCCAGGAGATTGCCGCGGGCGATCACGCGTTCGGCGCGGGGGCGGAACTGTTCCTCCAGGCGCTCATCCGCATCCACGCAGATCACCCAGTGGGCGGCGTGGCGCCGCGCAGCGGCAATCAGCGCCCGGTGGTTCCCCACTTCATCCCAGCCGGCACGATCGACGGGGTTCCGCAGCAGCTCGAGCACGGCGTCGTCGCCCGCAAGCAACTCGGCCGATCCATCGGTCGAGCCGTCGTCCAGCGCGATGATTCCGTCCACCTGCGGCGCCACGTTGCGCAGGAAGCCCGACAGGTAGCGCATCCCGTTGCGGACCGCGATCAAGGCCAGCAGTCGATGGCGACGCGTGCCGGTCCATGAGGGTCCCCACGACGGGACGATCATCCGACCAGGGGAATGGGCGTGAGGCGCGTCACGTGGGTAACTCGAGCGTCGAAGACCCCAGCTCGTACCGCTCCTCCATCCGCAGGTGCTCCACCTCGCTCCAGTCCACCGCCGCCGATACACGCCCATTGTTGAGCACCACCACGCGGTCGCAGACGGAGATGATGCGATGGTGATGGCTGATGAGGAGCGTCGTGCAGTGCCCCGAGCGCGCCTTGATGGTCTCGAGGATCGCCGTCTCCGACACGTCGTCGACCGCGTTGGTCGCCTCGTCGAGCACCAGGATCTCCGGCTCGCAGAGAATCGCACGCGCCACGGCGATGCGCGAGCGCCAGCTGGCGGGATCTATGTCGCGAAGAGCGATGTCATCCACCCATATCCCCCCCTCACTCGGCTCCATCAGCCGCGTGAGCAGTTGCACGATGGTCGTCTTGCCAGCACCGGAGCGGCCGATGAAGCCGGTGGCCTTTCCCGCTGGAATGAGGAGCCGGTGTTGAATGAAGTCCAGCATCAGGGGCGACCGTCAGTCCGCAGCGAACCACGCTGCAGGCGGGTGGTGATGACGTCGCGCAGCGCCTGGGCGCGGTGTGCCCACGTGTGCTGGGCGCGGGCAAGCGTCGCGGCCGCCGTCCCCATCGCCTGCAACGTGGCCGGGGCATTGATGGCGCCCCGCAGCTTCTCGACGAGTTCGGCGTGTGAACGAAACGTGAGGCATGTCTCGCCATCGCGGAAGCCGAGCGGCTCGAGGTCGTCCATGGCATCGACAATCGGGCAGCACCCGGCTCCCGCCCCCTCGAAGAGCTTGGCCATTGGTTCCAGCCCGGGGCGCATCGGCACCTCACGCGCACCGCCGCGCTTCAGCGAGGCGAGTTGATCGAGCGGAAGCTCGACATCGGAGGAGATCGCCAGGCACCCCAGGAACTGGTTCAGCCGAGCCCCCAGCCGCAAGTACGCGGTCGTGTCCAGGCGTGTGAGCGGAATGCGCGCGTCATGCAGCGCGCGTTCCGCGACCTGTCGGCAGGTGTAGGCGCTACCATAGGTCGCGATACCCGAGCGTCTCCCCGACCTCGTGGGAAAGCGCGCCGGCTCAAACCCCTTCGGCACCCAATCGGCAGCAATGCCGTCGTCTGCAAGTCGACCCGCGATCGCTCGTCCCGACGTCAGCATCGAGTCGAAGCGATGGCGACGAAAGACGCGGGGCCACCCGCCGACCAGCGTCGCGTCGAAGATGGTGCTGTAGTTCTGGATGATGTCGTGATCCATCAGCACGCGGAGACCGGTGAAGTCACCCCATGCCAGCGTCGGCGCGGCGCGCAGTCGTCGGAAGGCGACGAAGACGATGACGGCATCGTACTGTGAGAGCGTGACCGGTCGATCGCTCGCTGACAGCACGCCGGCGTCCAGCGCGGTCAAGTCCGCCGTCGCGACGTCGAACTCGGGGAGTTCGGCGACGCGATCGACGAAGTCCTGCTCGAAGCGGGGATACGAGTAGGGGTGATGAAGAAGGAGCGCGCGCATCGAGAGGGGAGGGGGAGACTGCGAAGCTACCGTCCATCACACCGTTTCGCGCGCGTGGTCTGGACGGCGCGCGCTGGTTGCAGGAGTTGTAGCCCCCGCGCTATTCGTGTCGGCCCGCCGGCGCCAACCCGTCGCGCGGAGCCATCCATCGCAACCACACGGACAGCACCACGTCCGTGGGCAGCGCTATGGATTCGCGCAGCACGTACTCCCACGCCACCGAACGGTTCGCGGAGATCGGACTCGTTCGGGTGGGGGACGGCAGCGGCGTCAGGCCGTGTAGACGCGCCAGAATGTCGAGTCGCAGCATATGAAACGGATCGCTCACCAGCAGGACGCGCGGTCGCGGCGCGCCGGCGGGTCGCGCGGCTTTGGTGGTCGCCCGCAGCAGCAGTGCCGCTCCGGACATCGATTCCAACGAAGTCCGCCCGGTCGCTTCCAGCAGAATGGCTTTGGGGGGCACGCCGCGTCGAATGGCGTAGCGACGTCCCGCCGCGGCCTCGCTGATCACATCGCCGTCTCGGCGGCCGCCGGTGAAAATCATGCGCGGGGCGCGCCGCGCATTCCACAGCGCGAGCGCATGATCAAGCCGCGCCCGCAGGACGGGCGACGGCCGTCCACCGTACTGCGCCGCACCCAATACCACGATCGCATCCGCCGGCGCATCGCTTGATCGCCGAGACCAGACAAGAATGGATGCCAGGCACGCCAGCCAGAGGGTCACCGTGACGACGGCGACCCGACTGACCAGATCGGCAAAGCGGCGCGGCGCGCGGCGAATCATCAGCGGAAGCTAGTCGCGCCACACCTACAGCGGCCGCTGGTCGCCCGACGCCGGAATATCCACCGTAAACCCATCGGTGCGCAGCGCCGTCGCAAACGCGTCCTGCGCCGGTGGCTCCCCATGCACGAGATGCACCACCGGCTGCCCCCGTCCGCTGGCCACGCCACCGGCGCGCACGGCCGACAGCCACTCGTGCAGCTGCGTGCGATCACCGTGGGCGCTGTACCCGTTCAAGATCTCTACCTGCGCGGAGAGCTCGACATCATCACCCAGCACCCGAATGACGGGTCGGCGTTCGACAATGCGGCGACCCAGCGTGTGTTCGGCCTGGAATCCGACAATGAGGATGGTGTTGCGCGGATCGCTGGCTCCGTTGCGCAGATGATGCAGAATGCGCCCCGACTCGACCATGCCGGACGCGGCGATGATGATCATCGGCCCACTGCGGCTATTCAATGCCTTCGACTCCTGCACATCGCGCGTATAGCGCACCATCGGGAAATCGAACAGATCCGGCGTGTCGCTCACCAGCGCTTCGCTCTGATCGAACGTCTCCGGATGCATCCGGAACACCGAGGTCGCATCAATCGCGAGCGGCGAGTCGATGAATATTGGAATGGACGGGATCTGGCCGTCGCGTTGCAGGGCGTGCAGATCGTACACCAGCTCCTGCGTCCGGCCCACGGCAAACGAGGGAATGAGCACGCGCCCGCCGCGTGCGGCCGTTTCCCGCACCACCCGACCCAGATGTTCGCGTGCACCACTCACCGACTCGTGATCGCGATCGCCATACGTGGACTCGCACAGAATCACGTCGGCGCCGCCTTCCGGCGGCTCGGGATCACGAATGATTGCCAGCCCGTCGCGTCCGATGTCGCCGGAAAACACGAGGCGGCGCATGACCCCGTTTTCCATCGCCTCAATCACCACCGAGGCCGAGCCAAGGATGTGGCCCGCGTCCACGAATTGCGCGCGCACCCCATCGGTCACCTCGAACCATTTGTGGTAGGGCATCCCTACCATGTGGTCCTGCGTGCGCGTGGCATCCGCGATGGTGTAGAGCGGATCGGCGTGTGGTCGGCCGTGACGCTCCAGAAAATCCGCGTCTTTCTCCTGAATGTGTGCGGAATCGGCCAGCATCACCGCGCAGAGATCGCGCGTGGCGGCCGTCGCCCAGATCGTGCCTTTGTAGCCACGATTGATCAGGAATGGCAGCCGGCCCGCGTGATCGATGTGCGCATGCGACAGCACGATCGCATCGATTTCGTCAACAGGCAGCGGCAGCCGCGCATTCTTGTCGCGACTTTCGGCGCGGCGTCCCTGAAACAATCCGCAATCCAGCAACACCGTCCGCGTCCCTACACGCAGGATATGGCAGGACCCGGTGACCTCGCGTGCCGCACCACTGAACTCAATATGCACATACGCTCCGGAGGCGCCTGCGCGCCCATCTGCGGAGGCGCGGTTAGCCGACCAGCATCCGCCTGTGCGCCTCCATCTGGTGTTCGACGCGCCCGCGCATCAGATCGCAAAACTGCATGACGTTCCGATCAGCGTGCGTATAGTGGACAAACAGTCCTTCCTTCCGACGCTTCACGAAGCCCATGGAATGCAGAACTTGCAAGTACTTGGAGACATTCGCCTGACCAAGCCCCGTCTCATCCACCACCTCATTGACCGACATTTCCCCGTCCTCCAGCGTCTCAAGAATCTGCAAGCGCGCCGGCTCGGAGAGCGCTTTGAAGCGCTCCGATAGCAGACGGAACAGTTCAGGCGTCATCGTGCTCGATCCAGAGGTGGGTTGGGCTCGCAGTCGGTGTGTCGCCGCCCGTCGCGCGAATGGCGCGTCGGACCAGCAACTTTTGCAACGACTGCCGGTGCAGACCTAATGCACGCGCCGTCTGCGCCACATTGCCGCCATGCTTGGCCAGTGCCGCTCCCAAAAAAGCGCGGTCGAACTCGCGCAGCGCTTGCTCGCGCGCCTCGACAAACAGCGTCGTCGACGCTTCCATCGCCGACAAGACCGGGTGATCACGCGCGGCTGTATGCCGCCACAGATCGGCGGGGAGATGGCGGGGCGAAACATTAAACCCATTGGCATTCACTAAAGCACTTTCGATGGCATTGCGGAGTTCCCGCACATTGCCCGGCCAGCTGTATTGCACGAGCACTCCTATTGCTGCCGCGTCGACGGTGCGCGCCGCCACCGCATGGCGCGACGCAAACGCCAACAAAAATTGGTCCATCATCATTGGAATGTCGGCCACATGCTCACGAAGCGCCGGCAGGGACACCGTGACCACCCGCAGGCGGTACAGCAGGTCTTCGCGCATCCGACCATGCGCCACCAACAGTTCAAGGGCCCGATTGCTCGTCGCCACCAGGCGCGCGGCACCAGCCGCGACGGTCGGATCGAGCGCCCGCGCGGTTTCGGCATGCGTCAGCGCCAGCAACAGATCGGTCTGCGCCTGCGGACTCAAATCCGCGATCTCTTCAAACAGCACGGTGCCGCCCTCGGCCGCGGCAATGGCGGCCGTGACGTCGTGCGGAAGATTGGCACAATCCAGGACGACAAACGGCCGATTTCGCCGTGCGCTGGCATCATGCACGGCGCGCGCGGCCAACGACTTGCCCGTTCCGCTCTCGCCCGTGATCAACACCGTCAGATCCGTGCGCGCGACCAGCGCCAACGTTCGCCGCACATCACGCATCGCGTCGCTGTCGCCGTGCAGACCGAAGGAACCGGAGGCCGGCGAAGCACTGATGAACGAACCGTTCGTCGGCGCACCTGCATACGGTGATACGCTACGCCGCACGAGCGCCAACTGCTCCCCAAACCGCAGCCGTTCACGATCGGGACCTTCGTCATGTCTACGCCGCGCACGATTCATGGATGCCTCATGGACGCCACTTCGTCCTGGAATACAAAAAAGGCGCGAGGCCGCTCTCCGAGAGAGCGATCTGCGCGCCTTCGACTGCCGGGGCCGGTGCCCCGATCGTCAAGGTGGACCGTGAAACGGTCCGTATGTGAGCCGGTGACCTTCACCGGCGTGCTCGGCATCCCAACCGCCGTGCCTCAATATTGTATGACCGTGTCACCAGCGCCCGCAAGGGGCGATGGGCTTTTGCTTATACATACTTGATCAATAACTCAAGACGCTGACGCAAATCGCCAAGGGCCTTCGACTTGAAGGCACCCTTCGTCTCTTCCAGGACGGCGATGGTATCCTCTACCGCCTGCTGCAGCTGCGCACCGCGGGGACAGTTAATCAACTGACACGGATGCGCCTGCTGATCCTGCTGACCGGCCAAGGCGCGACCGAGCTGCTCAAGATCAGTCAGGGATCCCATGACATTCCGCAACGTGAGTGCCAGAAACGCATCGACGCCGCCGCGACCGTCCGTGCTCGTCGGCGGCGGTAGCACGTCCAGATCCCGTCGGTAATCCCGCAGCCGCGCTTCCGCCTGTTGCATCGTCTGATACGAGCGGAATCGCGCCACACACGTCGAGACATGCTTGAGGAGCTCGGGGAAATGCACCGGCTTCACCAGGTACGCCGCGACCGGCAATTCAATACACGCAATCGCCGAACGTACCGACGGATAGCCCGTGATCAGAATGATCGGCAACCCGCCGCTCGCCTGCGCGACTTGCTGCACCAGATCGAGATCGGCATTCCCCGGCATCTCCAAATCGGTGATCAGCAGGTCATACGAGGCCGCCGCAATCGCCGCCATCGCGGCCGGCGCGTCTTCTGCGGTATCCACCGTATACCCCTCGCGTCGCAACAGCTCCGCCGTCGACGCAAGAAACGTCGGTTCATCATCGGCTATCAGCAGACGGCCACGGCTCATCGCAATACTCCAGTGTCGATCGGGGTCATGGGCAGTCGCACTTCAAACTCCGTTCCGCCGCTCGGACGGTCGCGCACATCAATGTGTCCACCCACCGCCAATACCGACTGGCGCACCAACGAGAGCCCGATGCCCATACCGCCCGTCTTGACCGACCGATCCTTCGTACTGAAAAACGGATCGAAGATGCGATCGCGCAGCGCCTCCGGAACACCGGAGCCCTCGTCACTCACCAGAATGACACACCAATCCGCGTCGTGCACCGCACGCACCGTGATCGTCCCGCCACTGGGCGACGCGTCGAACGCATTCTGCACCAGATTGTAGAGCGCCTGACGCAGCAACGCATCGGGAACCGGTACCAGCGAGGGCGCGCGCGAAACATCCGTCTCGATGGTGACCTGACGCGTGCGATTGACCTGCTCGAGAAAACTCACCGCGTCGCTGATCGCCAGAATCACCGATGAGGTGGACGTCATCGCCTGATCATGCCGATACGTCTCGTATAACTGCCGCGTTACCGCCGCGATCCGCGCGATTTCCCGTTCAATGGCGCCAACAAATCGGTAGTGCTGATGATCCGTCGGAATCGCGCCACGCACCAGCAAAAAGGCATTCTGGATACCCGCCAGCGGATTATTGATCTCATGCGCCACGCGCGCGGCGATCTGGCCCATGATGGTCAGCGCGCCAACCTCGCGCAACGATTTCTCCGCCCGCTGGCGATCGGTGAGATCGCGTCCCTCGGCCAAAATCTGGACCACACGCTGCGCCGGATCGCGGATGGGCTTGAGGGAAAACTCGACCGCCGACGGCGCATCACCCGGACCAGTCAATGCCACGTCGAACCGGTTCCCCTCGCCGTTCGCAGCGCGGGCGATGCGCTCCTGGACGCGCCCGCGTGTCGTCTCATCGTCGGGCCACCACGCCAGCGCGGAGAATTGATTCCCCAGCATCGTGTCCACGGACACGCGCGCCATCTCTGCCGCCGCCCGATTCGCCTCCAACACGACGCCATCGACATCCAGCAGTACCTGCAGTCCGTCGACGGCATCAAACATCGCACGCAGTCGCCGCTGGTCTTCCGCACGCGCCGATACGGCATCCATCTGACGGCGCACACGCCGCATCAGCCAGAGACTCACCACCGGTGATACCACTGACACCACCGCCAACACCGTGACCATCACCTGCAGCGCGGGGCCCCATCCCACAGCACTCATGGACCGCACGCCATCAGGTCTCACCGGGACGAAGCCACCGTCGCACCGTCGGCGGTGCGAAACGCTCCATGGCATCCAGCAGCGTCGTGGGATCCGTCGCGGTCAGTAACCAGTCGCTCGCGGTCCCGCGCATGAAGCCTTCCGCGTCCATGTGTGTGATCAGCGCCAGAAGCGGCTGCCAGAAACCCGCGACATCCAGCAACCCAATCGGTTTCCGATGCACACCCAGCTGCGCCCAGGTCCACGTCTCGAAAAACTCCTCGAGCGTGCCCACACCACCGGGCATCGCGATGAACCCATCCGCCAACTCGTTCATCATCGCTTTGCGTTCATGCATCGAGTCCACCACATGGAGCTTCGTCAGCCCGTGATGCGCGACTTCGCGCTGCACAAGCCCGTGTGGCATGATCCCGATCACCTCGCCACCACCGGCGAGTGCGGCATCGGCCACGGCGCCCATCAATCCGACGCGTCCGCCGCCGTACACCAGCGCGATGCCACGCGCCGCCAGCAGCGTGCCCAATTGGCGCGCGGTGTCGAGATACTCCGGGCGCGTCCCGTCATTGGACGCGCAATACACGCAAAGGCGCTGCACCGTGACTGCCATGCAACGGAACCTAACGCGCGCTGCTCACGCGCGCCGCTAACGCGCGCCGCTCATGCGCGTGGTCCCGCGGTTCCGCGCGCAGCATCGCCCCGCACCAAGGCCCTCACCGGTCTACGCAGCACAGCGCGCAGACCAAAGCGCCATAACGCGCCACCGGCAAAGGCGCGCAAACCGTCCAGCAGCGCCACCACCGGCCCGCTTTCCGATGGATACGTGAGATAGATCGGCTCCCAGTGCTGCGGGCGGAACTTGCGCTTGAACGCCGTCAGACCGCTGAAATTGAAGAGCGGCTGGCTGAGACGCCGGGCCCAGCGCAATGCGCGATTCACCTCGCCCGAAAGCGGCGCGAACCCAAGCGTCACCCACGTCACCCCTTCGCGCGCCCGCGCCCGCATGGCCGCATCAATCAGCGCATCGGTTGTCCCGTTCGGTGCGTCCGGATTGCGCAGCACATGCTCAAACAGCCATCCGTTGCGCGCGGGGACGGGCGCACACGACAGCACCGCGATGACCACGCCCGCGCGCTCGGCGATATACACGCGGCGATGCGTAAGCCAGCGCAATGGCGCGACTTCCACCAGGAAATGCATCGGGGGCATGGGACGCGTCGCCAACCAGTGCCGCACCACCGCGTCCACCTGCCCATGTAATGTGGAGTCGTGCTGCAGATCGGCGGCGGTCAGCTCCCGCACGGTGACTCCCTTCGCGCGGGCGCGACGTAACTGCTCGCGCAGCGAGCGATGCGCTCGACGATGCGCCTCCCACTGCTGAGGGTCCCACACGGGCTGCTCGCCCAGACGCAGACAACGAAACCCGGTGGCGCGTGCCAGCGACTCCTCGGTCCCGAAGAAACTGGCGCGTCGTCCGGCCGCGTGGGCCGCGGCCACGAAGCGTCGTGCCACCGGCTCCACCGCCTCGAGGGGAGCGATGGGCTCGCCGGCCGCTACCCACGCGCCGCCAGTGTCCATGTATGCCACCATCCCCTGCCCCGCATCGAACCAGTAGGCGAGGCCGGGATTCAACACCTGAAAGGCGGTCCCCGTGCGTCCATAACGGCGCACCAGCTCTACCGCGCGCGCTTCGTGCGCGGTCATCGCATCTCGGTCCTTCATCAGGCGAAGGTAGCGGGGGCGTATTGGCTGACGCTACCTTCGCCGGATGCGCGCATCGGGCCATGTCCCCATGCCCGTTCGTCAGCGCGTCTCCCTGCATCGCCTTTCGCACCGGTCTCGACTCATATGGTCTCCAGCTTCCCGACGCTCACCATCGTCGACCATCCGTTGGTGCGCCACAAAATCACGCTCCTGCGCGATCGCGCGACGCCCACGAAGCAGTTCAAAGAGCTGGTGGACGAAATCGCCATGCTGATGGCCTACGAGGCCACCCGCGATCTGGCTCTGGAGCCGGTCAGCGTGGAGACGCCGCTCGAGACCACGTCGGGGTGGGCGGTGCGCGGCAAGAAGCTCACGCTGGTCCCCATTCTTCGCGCGGGACTGGGCATGGTTGAGGGCATTCTGCGCCTCATTCCGTCTGCCCGCGTCGGCCATATCGGACTGTATCGGGATCACGATACGCTCGAGCCGGTGGATTACTACTTCAAGGTGCCGAGTGACGCGCCGGAGCGCGATTTCTTGCTCCTTGACCCCATGCTCGCCACGGGGGGCAGTGCGGCGTCCGCCGTCACGTCGCTCAAGCGGGCGGGTGCCATCCGCATCCGCTTCCTCTGCCTCGTCGCCGCGCCGGAAGGCGTCGAGCGATTGGCGCGTGAGCATCCCGATGTCCACGTGCTTACGGCAAGCCTCGATCGCGAGCTCAACGCCAACGGCTACATCCTGCCCGGGCTCGGTGATGCCGGCGATCGGCTCTTCGGCACCCGGTGACGCACTACGCGAACCATTCCTTCGGCTCGCTCCGCTGCTGATTGGCCGCTTCCAGGACCCACAGCTGCGTGTCGCGGTCAGTCACTTCGCCCGGAACCTTCTCGAACCAATGCGCCGCCTGGGCCAGATCACCGCAGCGGCGCCACAGCTCGCCCACGAGGTAGGTGAGCACCGCCCGCTCCTCGTCCGGCACACCCTCGTAGGCGGCCAGCGCGTCGGCGAAATGCCACGCCGCTTTCCGCCGGAAGAAGCGCTCGGCCTCCGAATCGAATTCATCCACCGCGCACCACGCGGCCCGCAGATACAGATCGGCCAGATACCGGGCATCGGTGCCTTGCCACTCCGCGACCTTCGCCGCATGCTCGTACTTCAGTGATCCGGACGGCAGTTCCCGTTGCAACGACGGCGTGAGCGTCGACCACACGTGCTCGCGCAATCCCGCGGTCGGTTCCGCCGTCTCGCCGAAATCCCGTTCCACACCGGCAAATCCGCACTGCGTACAGAGATGCACGAAGTACGGGAGCGGTTGCATACCCGCCGCGCGCTCGTGAAAATCCGTGCGCTTGCCACCATAGCCGTTCGTCGCAATCACCGTCTGCGACCGGAATTCGGTGGTGCAGACGGGGCAGGTCAGTTCGATGAGATGGAGCGTTGTCATGAGAGGGGGTCCGCGTGCAGTGCGTCGAGGTACCGGCCGAAGGATCGTCGGTATGTTGAAGTGTCGGCATCACCACCGCGGGAGTTGAACCGACTTCCAGCCGAGGCTATCTTGCCGCCTCGCTTTCGAGGAGTTTCGTTTGGCGATGCGTAATTCGTTCGGCGAGTGTGATCGACGTGTGATCGCGCCGGTGTCCCGTGCCCCGGGCTGTTGATGTTGATCAACCTCATCCCAGATTTTCTCGCCGTGCTGAACGCCCCCGATCGCGAGGCGGCGTATTACGCGTACTTCGATCGGCATCGGACGCTCCTGACGGCCTATTGGGACAACTATGTCCTTGAACCGTCGGGCCCGCATTTCGAGGAAGTCGTGCGTGCCACGGTCAACGCCCAGCGGGATGACCTGCACGCGCTCCTCGCGCGCACGGACGTCGTCGCGCTGGTCCAACAGGCCGAGCAGCGCGTCCAACAGCTGCTGCAGCCGGATATGTCGTTCGATGTGGTGGTCATGGTGGGTGTCGGTGCCGCCAACGCGGGCGAACTCGTGGTCGATGGCCGCGGCATCGCGTTTGTCTGCCTCGAGCACTTCACCGGTGTGGCCAACCCCGATACGCAGGGGCTGGGGCTCGATCCCGAGCTCATTCCGCTCTGGCTCGCGCACGAAATCACCCACGTCGTGCGCTACACCTCCCCGGCGTCGCGTAGTGAAATGCGGACGCTCATTGAGGATTCGGGCGGCTACTACTCGTACTGGGAAACGGGACGCCACGCGACGCTGCGCGAGCTGCTCGCCAACGAGGGGCTGGCCATTCATGTCTCGCGCGCGGTCTCGCCCGGTCACGCCGCCTGGGAGTACTTCGGCTTTGCGCGCCGGCAGTACGCGCGCATCCGTGAGTTGGAGCCCGTGCTTCAGCGGGCCGCGACCGCCGACTTCGAGCGCAACGCGCTCGGACTCCGCCTGCGCTATCTGTCCGGCGGCATGAGCGACGAAGCCCGCACCGTTGAGCGCGTCGTCCTACCGGAGCGAGCCGGCTACTTCATGGGCGCTCGGATGGTCGAAGCCGCCGTGAACGCCCGAGGTCTCGCGTGGGCCGTCCGCGCCAGCGCGCACGAATTGGCGTTTGCGGCGCAGCCGCTCACCATGGAACGGACCCGACTGACCGTCGTCAGCTAACCGTCAGTCGCGGTCGCCGTTTTTGCGGCAACCGTTTTTGCGGCAACCGCAGTTGCGGCAACCGCTGTAGCGGCAACCGCGGCGACGTCATTTCCCAATACAGAAGTCGCGGAACACCCGATCCAGGACGTCCTCCGTCCCGATCGCCCCCACTAACCCGGCCAGCGAATCGCGCGCGCCGTGCAGATGGACCGCCGCCACCGTGGCCGGGAGCGCGCCGCTCCCCCATCCCTCTATGAACTGCTGGATCTCCTCGGCCGCCTCGCGGAGCCCACGCTGGTGGCGTTCCCGCGTCACCACGACCTCCTCGCTCAGCACGGCGCTCGGCGACCCGTCATGGGAAGGCGCCGCCGGTGCGACCTGCGCGTCGATCACCATCAGAAGGTGGGCCAGTCCCTCGCCCGTTTCCGCGCTCGCATAGCACCACGCAACATTCGACGCGGCATTGGAGGGGGCATTCGACGCGACATCCCGCGCGGCATCGCGCTCCATCGCACCGCTCGCCAGATCGCACTTGGTGTGAACCGGCACGATCACCGCGCCGGTCCGCGGGCGCACCGCGTCGATAGCGCGGGTCACCTCGTCGGGTGTCGCACCGCACGCCAACACCACCTGGGCCTGCGCTAGAAAGCGCAGGCTCACTTCAATACCCAGCTGCTCCAGTGTGTCGTCGGTCTGCCGAAGCCCCGCCGTATCGACCAACCGAAGCGGCACCGGTGCGCGATCCATCACCGCATCGATCGCATCCCGCGTGGTCCCGGCAATCGGTGTCACCAGCGCGCGCGATTCTCCCAGCAGCGCGTTGAACAGTGACGACTTGCCGGCATTGGGTGGGCCGGCAATGACCACCAGCGCACCATCGCGCAGCATCGCCGCGCGCGGCGCGGTGGCCAGGAGTGCGTCGATGGACGACAACAGCGCTGTGGCGGCCGCATGAATGCGCGCCGGCGCGATCGGCCCGTCGTCTTCGTCGGGGAAGTCGATGTCATACGCCAGCAGTGCCTCGACGTGAATCACCCGATCACGTAAGGCGAGCAGCCGCCGCGACAGGCCGCCATCCAGTTGGGCCAGCGCCTGCTGCTGCATGGCCACCGTTCGCGCATCGATGAGATCGGCGACGGCCTCCGCCTGCACTAAATCCAGCTTGCCGTTGATGACCGCGCGGCGCGTGAACTCACCCGGCAACGCCGGTCGCGCACCGGCGGCCACGCAGGCCGCGATGACCAGCGCGGACACGACGCGTCCCCCGTGCACGGAGTACTCCACCACGTCTTCGCCAGTGAATGAGTGCGGGCCCATGAATGCGGTGACCAGCGCGTCGTCCAGATGCGCGCCGGTCGTCGGGTGGTGCAGCATCACGCGCGTACTCACGCGGGGCTTGAGCGCGGATGCGCCAAGGGCGCGTGCGATCTCGATCGCACGCGCCCCTGTCATCCGGATCATCGTCAGCGCACCGCGCCCTTCCGCGGTCGCGCACGCCACAATCGTCTCGTCGCCACCGGCCATGATCATCGCACTGCGCACGGATGGCATGTGCGTCATGTCCGGATCATCCCCGCGTCATCCCTGCACGAGCGGCGCGTTGCGCCCGCGTTCCTTCGAGATGAGCCACTGCTGCGGCAACGACGCGAGGTTCTGCACGAGATAGTACAGGTTGAGCCCCGACGCCATGTTGAAGAAGATGAACAGCATCATCGCGGGCATCAGATACATCATCATCTTCTGCTGCTCGTTCGCCTTCACACCCTTCATGCCGATCCACGACAGCACCATCGCAGTGATAGCCACCACTACCGGCAGCACGTAGATCGGATCCTTCACCGAGATGTCGGGCAACCAGAGGAACGAGACGCCGCGGAATTCGATGGTGTTCTGGAAGACGAAGAAGAGCGCGAAGAACACCGGCAGCGGAATCAGCATCGGGAGACATCCGGACAGTGAGCTGAACGGACTCATGCCATGCGCCTTGTAGAGCAGCATCATTTCCGACTGCAACTTCTGCGGATCGTTCTTGTACTTCGCCTGAATGGCCTGCAACTCCGGCTGCAGCCGCTGCATGGCCATTGAGCTGCGCATGGCCTTCTGGTTGAGCGGCCAGAGGATGATGCGGACGGACACGCCGAAGATCACGAGAATCCAGCCGTAGCCGAGCCCCAGCGTGGTCTTCATCCAGAGCAGCAGCTTGATGATGATGGTCGCGAAGGGCTGCACAACACCTTGCAGCCAGCCGCCGTACGGATTGGACGTCTCGAACTCGCGGCCCATCGCGACCAGTCGCGTGAACTCCTGCGGGCCGGCGTACACTTCAAATGACGTGGCGCCATTCACGAGAGGCACCACGGCGGTCGCCTGCGCGCGCGTGGCCTGCTTGGCCGTCCGCACGCCACCAGTCACATCGATTTCCGCAAATCCGGGCTGTCCCTTCGGGACCAGCGCGCCCACGAGGAAATACTTGCTCTTCGCGACGGCCCAGGTGAGCGGCCCCGCAATGATTTTGCGTTCGCCCGGATCGATGGAGCGGAACGTGATGCCCTTGGCATTTTGCACATCCGGCTTGTACGCATACGCCAGATGCGAATGGTCTTCCGTGGTGTCGGCTTCGGCGGAGTGGAACGCCGGCGGCAGATCGACCAGCAGGAACGTGTTGGCCGCGGCGTCGGCCACCGTGGCGGCCACGTTGACGCGATAGCTGTCCGGCAAGAACGAGTACGTGATCGTCACCGCACGAGCGGCCACGGTCGCATCGTATTTGATCATCACGCGGCCATTCTCTTCCGTCCGCGTGCTGTGGAACACTTCGCGATCCAGGCGGACCGTGTCGCCCGGCACCACCAGTCGGAACGCGAGTAACGCATCGCCGGCATTGGCCAGCTCCACCGGACCGCCCTTCGTGCGACCGCGGTTGGAGAGCGACGGATACTGCGTCATCTGCGCCCCAACGAGAGCAGCGCCGCGATTGGACGTGCGATACGTCGCGCGCGGCGTGATGACGACGGCGGTGTCGATCGGGAGGACGACCGGGGCGGCAGCGAGCGCCGAGGCCGGCGTCGCGCCGGCAGCGGACGCGGCAGCGGACGCGGCAGTGGCCACGTCGCTTGCCGCAGCACTGGCGCCGGCGGTCGCGGCCTTGTTGTCAAAGGCGGCGCGTAATGAACTATCGGCGCGGCGGAGGGTGTCCGTGGCCACCGGCACACCACTCGGCACCGTCTTCGGCGTCGGGAAGATGAACGGAGTGACGACGAGGACCGCCGCCATCAGGACGACGGCGAGGATGATGCGGCGAGGTTCCATGATTACGTCGAAGTCAGCTTCAAGGGACCGGGTCGAAGCCCCCGGGCCGGAACGGATGGCATCTCGCAATGCGTCGCATTGCGAGCCATCCCCCACGAAGCGCCCCGTGGCGCTCGAGCGCCTCGATCGCGTACGCGGAACACGAAGGATAATAACGGCAGGCACCGCCGAAGATGGGCGACAGTACCAGTTGATACGCGCGCACCGCCGCGATCAGCACGAGGCGCGGGACGCGACGGACGGTCAGCGAGTCCATAGCCGCAGCAGGCGTTGCCCGGCTTGACGGACCTCGGCGCGCAGCGTGTCGAAGTCGCGGTCATACGCTGGTGGAATCACGCGGACGACCAAGTCCATCGGCGGCAGCAACGGCAGCCACTCGAGTCGGACCAGCTCGCGCAGGCGCCGCTTGAGGCGGTTACGATCGACCGCGCTGTGTTTGTAGCGCGGGACGACGATACCGACCCGTACGGACGCGAGAAGGGAAGCGTTTGCGCGCACGTCCATCACGGCGGTGCGCACGCGCTTCCCTTCCTGCCGAACAGTGGCGATCTCGCTCCCGCGTGTCAGTCGTTGCGCACGCGGAAACGGACGCGACTCAGGAACCGACTCAGGCTCCGGCGTACTTCGACGGAATCCGCACAGAGATCTGCTTGCGACCCTTGCGGCGGCGGCGGCTGAGAACTTCGCGACCCCACTTCGTCTCCATGCGAGCACGGAAGCCATGCTTGCGGATACGACGCGTGTTGCGCGGACGATAAGTGGGCTTGCCCATGAGTACTCTCTGAAGTGCTTGTGCGCGGCGATCGGGGACCGACCGGCGCACCAAGTGCGGTGTACGGAGTTCGTTGTGAGGTGCAGCCGCGTAACATACGTCAGGACATGGCTTTCGGTCAAGGACATGAACCGTCCCCGCAACAAACCGCAGAACTGGTTTGGACTCACGAACGTCACACGATTGACTTATCCACACGCGGAGGGATACCTTCGCCCCCCGTCGCTCTTCCGTCTCTCGCCCCCGCTGATGTCGCTTTCGCCAGCCGAACTCTGGGACCGCCTCCGCCAACGCGCGCGGCAGGTACTCCCGGAGCAGACGTACCGCACCTGGCTTGAGCCCACCGAGGCGCTGGCCGTTGAAGGCGATACCCTCATGATCGGGGCCCCGGATCAGTTCTCCGCGGACTGGAACGAGTCCAAGCACGCCGATCTCCTGACCAGCTTCGCCGCCGTCGCCCTCGGGCACCCGCTCAAAGTGCGCTTCCGCGTGCACGAAGAGCGCGTCGGCCGCGTGCAGATGGACATGTTCGTCCAGCCGCCCGCCGCGCCAACACCGGCGCCAGTAACACAGCATCAATCGCGTATCTCAACGCCACTCAACCCGAGATACACGTTCGATCAGTTCGTCATCGGCAAGTCCAATGACGTCGCCGCCGCCGCCGCCCAAGCCGCCGCCCAAGCGCCCGGTAAGGTCTACAATCCGCTGTTCATCTACGGCGACACCGGCCTCGGCAAGACGCACCTCATGCAGGGGATCGCCCACGAACTCATGCGGCGAACCCCCTCGCTGCGGCTCGCCTACGTCGGGACGGAGCAGTTCACCAATGAGTTCGTCGGCGCCATTCAAGCCGGACAGATGGGCGATTTCCGGCGCCGCTTCCGCGAAATCGACCTCCTCCTCGTCGACGACGTCCAGTTCCTGAAGGGTAAGGAAGGCACGCAGGAAGAATTCTTCCACACCTTCAATGCCATCTACGAAGCCGGTCGCCAGGTCGTCCTCACCTCGGATCGTCCCCCCAAAGACATTCCGGGGCTGGAAGCGCGCCTCGTCTCCCGGTTCGAGTGGGGCATGGTCGCCAACATCGACTCGCCCGATCTCGAACACCGCATTGCGATCCTCCGGAAGAAGGCCAGCCTCGATCACCTCGAACTGACCATCCCCGATGAGGTCATCGAGTTCATCGCGCAACATGTGAAGTCCTCGGTGCGCGAACTCGAAGGGTCCATCATCAAACTGCTCGCCTACGCGTCGCTCAAGCACCGCGAGATCTCGGTGGACCTGGCCCGGGAAGCGCTGCGGGACAAGCTCCGCGGGGGCGCGTCGTCTGACTTCCCGGATGTCCCCCCCACCACCATTACGGTCGCGACCATCCAGCAGGTCGTCTCCCGCGAATGGGGAGTCACCCCGGACGGCCTCCGCTCCAAGACACGCACCAAGCAGCTCACCACACCGCGCCAGGTGGCCATGTCGCTGTGCCGAGAGCTGCTGGCCCTTCAATTGGTCGAGATCGGGAACGCCTTTGGCGGACGCGATCACTCCACGGTCATCCATTCGCTGGACCGGGTGGCCGAAGATATGGCCGGCGAACCGGGTTTTGCGGAGCGGGTGTTGAAGGTCAGAACCATGTTGGAAACCCTGCGGACAACTGGCCTCATGGGCACCTGAATCCCCAAAACGTCCACAGTCATCCACACGCCAGGCACCCCCAACGTGGATGAGTGCGGAGATTCGATACCTCTCGACATCGAATGCACATCAGCAGGCGTGGCGAAAGTCGTTCGAGTGACGTAGTTTGCGGCGTCTGTCAACAAGCCCACATCGCCTACTACTGCTACTGGTTTTTTCTTTTAAAAGAACAACAACAGCAGTCTTCAGCAGTCCTTCCACACAACGGGCATGCGCTTCACCATCTCGCGCGAGAAACTCCAAGAAGGTCTGGCAGCAGTCACCGCAGCGGTGCCGGCAAAAACAACCTTGCCTGTACTCGCCAACCTGCTCATCGAGACCACTGAACGCGGCATTCGCCTGTCGGCGACCGATCTGGACATCGCGGTCAGCACCGAGGTCAGTGCTGACGTCGAATCGCCCGGCGCGATCACCATTCCCGCGAAGAAGCTCAGCGAGATTGCGCGCGAGCTCCCGCCGTCGCCGGTGAAAATCTCCGCCAGTGGCGAACAGCGCGTGACGCTCGAGTGCGGTCGCTCGAAATTCAAGCTGCTCGGATTGCCGCGCGATGAGTTCCCGACCTTCCCCACGGTGCGCTTCAACGACTCGTGGCGTGTCAAATCGGGTGAACTGCAAAAGCTCATTTCGCACACCGCGTTTGCGGTCAGCAACGAGGAGTCGCGCCCGATTCTCAACGGCGTGCTCTGGGAATTGCGTGACGACAAAATGCGCATGGTCGCCACCAACGGTCATCGGCTTGCCAAGATGGAGCTGCCTGTAGTGGCCAGCACGGCACCGCCAGGCGACTTAATCGTGCCACCCAAGGCGCTGGACCAGATCCGTCGTCTTTTCCCGGCAGAAGAGGAGCTGGAGATCGCACGGGGCGATAACCACCTCGGCTTCCGCTCGCCGTTCACCTCCGTGTTCACGCGACTCGTCGAAGGGCCGTATCCCAACTACGAGCAGGTGATTCCGAAGGACAACGATCGCTACTGCCTGGCCGACAAAGCGGCGCTCATCAGCGCCCTCAAGCGCATGTCGGTCATCGCCTCCGATCAGACGCACCGCATCAAAATGTCGTTCAACACCGGCATGCTGAAGTTCAGCGTGACCACGCCGGATCTCGGTGAAGCGCAGGACGAATTGCCGGTGCAGTACAACGGCGATCAGCTCGACATCGGCTTCAATGCCACGTACTTGCTGGAAATTCTCCGCTACATGCCCACCGAGCAGGTGCGCCTGACCTTCAAGGCGCCGGAACGGGCAGCGACCATCGAGCCGGAAGGGTGGGATGATCCGGCCAAGTATCTCTGCTTGGTCATGCCGCTGCGACTGATGGATTGATGCGGACACAGCGTGTCACGTTCACTGGCCGATCACATCGCCCTTGAACGTGACACGCTGGATGACCTGCTGGGCGCGCACGGCTGAGGTTGAGGACAGATCGTTGACCGTCAGCGTGAGCGTGCTGGTGCTCTGCACCATGTGGACGACACCGGTGTTCACCGTCACCCGGGCCGTCAGGACCGCAGAACCGGTACCCGTAATATCGACCGAGCGCCACGGCGAGGTGGTCTTCCCCTCCACGCGCGTCACGCTGGTGCGGCGAATGGACAGCTCCATGCCGTCGCGACCTCGCACGGCATCCGTCGCGACATAGGCGTTGGTGGTTCGGACAATCATCGGCACACTCGACCGGCACACGATCTGCACCGTGCTGTCCCGCCACTGATCGCCCACCGCAATGCTCCCGGGGACGCGCAGCAGCAGATCACGCACCAAAGACAACGCGCCGGTTTCCGGCCGGTCGCATTCGTTCGCGAGAGGCGGTTGCATCGCCACACGCAATGCCGTCGGATCGAGGACCGTCTGAAAGCGCAGGCTGTCGATCACAATGGGCGTGGCCGAGAGCGCCGATGACACCGAATAGCCGATGATGCGGCCGCTTCCTGAAAATGCGCCGTCCTGGGTGCGACGCAGTCGCACCGTGGTCTGCGCGCGACTGGTGATGCTCTGCACGTCGCGCCGCCCGGCGCTATCGCGCTCCAACTGCGCGATGCTCTCTATGCCATACCGGGTGTCGGTGACCAGCCCCGGAACGCTGTACCGCGTGGCGGTTGGCACCACCACCGGTACTGGTGCCGCTGGTGCCGTAGAAGGCGCCGGAATCGGCAAGGGCACCACGCGCGGCGCGCAACCCGACACAACCGTCAGGATCGCCATGAAGCCGCTCACGCGAACAGTAGGACGTGGAACCGAAGCGCTCATCCGCCGCCGTTCGTACTGCTCCGTGAGGCAAAGTCCTGTCAGGCGAGGTCCTGGCACAGGGGCGATGGGGAAACGAGTGACCAACTGGTCGTGACCAACCGATGCGGCACGACGGCACTACAAAGTGGGGGGAGTCGCCGGCCTATAAGCCGGGTTCTGTCAGCACACGCACGCGCAAGCGCGCCCGCATACCGGACGGTCATTCCTCTCGGCGTTCAGTCACCCAAACGCTCCAGCAGTCTACCCGCGGCTCGATGTCGTGAGACACCGTTGTCGAGACGGGCCGTCTCTCGCCGCCTATTTGACCTTGCTCCGACCGGGGTTTACCGAGCCGTCATCGTTACCGATGACGCGGTGGGCTCTTACCCCACCCTTTCACCCTTACCGCGACTTGCGTCTCGGCGGTTTGCTTTCTGTTGCACTGTCCGTCGCATGCCACTCGCGTGACGTGCGCCCAGGCGTTACCTGGCAGCCTACCCTATGGAGCCCGGACTTTCCTCGGTGAACGAAGCCGAAGCTCCGCCCATCGCGACCGTCCGGCCGACGACATCCCGTGCCGCAATATACCGCGCGCACCAATGGGTGATCCCAATGGGTGATCTCTACGCACTGCGGTGAATTTCCCCGCACGTCGATGACGTTCCGCTGACACCCGCTCCTATCCTGTGCGCGCCGCCTTCGACGATGAAGACCCGCGAGCCTCATGGAGGAGTACGCATGACGAGTCCAACGGTGCGATATCCCCGCACACCACGCGCCACCCGGAATGCTGTCACGACGTTCCTGACCCCCGCCGAGCGCGCCCGCGTGGATGCGGCGGGACAGGGGTGCTATGTCGCGCTACATCGGGAGTCTCTCGATGAGCTCCTGCTGGATTTGCGGACACGCGACGTGTCCACCGCCTTGGTGTCGGTCGCGCGCTACCAGACGCAGTTGGCGCCGCAGATGGCGCGTCTGGTGCGCGAGTTCCCGCGCGTGACCGCGGTGGCGCTCCTGACGGTCACCGAACCACGCGTCTCCCAAAACCTGCTGGCGCTTGGGCAGCAGGGGGTCCGTGCGCTGGTGGATGCGCGCGATCCGCAGGGGTGGCGCGATCTGCGCCAGCTCGTGGTGGGCGATATCGGTACCGTCATCGAGCACCGCGCCATGCAGTGTATTCGCGAAGATCTCGCGGACGCACCCGACGACTGTCTTCGCTTCTTCGAGGCCATCTTCCAGTCGCCGCCGTCCGTCTCGTCCGTGCAGAAAATTGCCCGACTGAACGGGGTGCTGCCCAGCACGTTCATGAGCCGGTTTTTTCGTGTGAAGCTCCCAGCACCCAAACGCTATTTGTCGATGGCGCGTCTCGTGCGCGCGGCGCGGCTCTTCGAGAATCCCGGCGTCAGCATCACCGACGTCGCCAATCACCTCGAGTACTCGTCGGCCCAGAGCTTCTCACGGCATATGCGCCTGACCATGGCCTGCGCGCCAATGGAATTTCGCCGTCGCTACGACGGGGACGGCATGCTGGAGGAGTTTCGCCAACAGTTAATTCTCCCCTACCGCGAGGTGCTGCGGCGATTCGAGCCATTTTCGCTCACCCCACAGTGGAGCGTGTTGCGAGAGCCGTAATTACCGCCGTCGGCACCGGTGCGGCTGGCCACGCTGGCGGCGCGCCCGGTCGAGGTACCGTGCGCTTACGCCATCGCGCGCAGACGAGCGGCGGCCGCGGACAGTTGCGCCGATCGCTGCGACAGTTCCTTGAGGCGTTCGCGTTGCGCCCGCGCGCCCTCCGCGGCACCGTGGGCGTCGCCGACGGACCCGCGGGCGGCCACTTCATACGCGGAGAAGGCCGAGGCTGCGCCGGCGGCCAACGTCGCCTGCGCGTGTGCGAGCGTGGACACCTCACCGCTCTGCTGCGCGATGCGTGCGATCCCGTCTACCATCGCCGACACGGCGCGCGTCGCGTCGCGCGCAATCGCACCGGCCCCCGTGACCTCGTGCGCCGTCGCATCCATCGACTGCACCGCGTCAGCGATGTCGTCGCGGACGCGCTGGACGGTCGCGTTGATGGTTTTGGCCGCCTGCGCACTTTCGTTGGCCAGCTTGCGAATTTCATCGGCAACCACCGCAAAGCCCAACCCCTCGTCTCCGGCGCGCGATGCCTCAATGGCGGCGTTCAGCGCCAGCAGATTCGTCTGCCGAGCAATGCGGGAGACGGTGGCGACAAACTCGCCGACGCGTTCGGAGGCAGGCGCCAAGCGTTTCACACGGTGAACCGACGCACCAACGTCCTCGCTGACTCGCACTAACGTTTGCGTCGCGCGCTCGATGGCCTCACGGCTGGCTGACGCGATCTGGTCAACCGCGAAGGCCTCGCTCGCGGTCCGCTCGGCGGTCTCGCGCGTTGAGTCTGCGGTGGCCAGCGCCTGCCGGCCTACGCGAAGCCCATCGGCGGCCACGTGACGCTGCTCCGTCAGCCCCGCGCTCACCGCCTGCGTACCGGTTTCCACGTCGCCGGCGCGACGGTGTAACGCGTCGGCCAGGCTATGCACCTCTGTGGCGACGACGGCCAGTTCGGCCGCTTCCCGCTGAACTGTCTCGATACGCCGCGTCAATGCGTCGAGCATACCGTTGACGCTACGCTCGAGATCTCCCAATTCGTCATCGTGGCGCGCCTCGGCACGCGCATCCAGCACTCCGCGCTCCACTTGAACCATCCGATGTCGCGTCTCACGGATGCGGCGGATGAGTCGCGCGGGCATGTTCACGATCTGATGCGCCACCACCGTCAGGAGCACCGAGGCCAGAAGCACCTGTGACCATGGCGCCACCGTGTCCGGATGCAGCTGCGCATAGCCCGCGCTGGCGGCGATGAATCCCAACAGGGCCGCGCCGGCCGTGACGTAACCCAGCGACGGACGGCGATCGAAGGCGCAGGGCACGATGGCCAGTAGGTAGAGCAGCACCAGAACCGGGGACCCGAACAGCAGCACCAGACAGCTGATCAGCATCGTGTCGAAGACCGCGCGGACATAGCGCAGCCACCAGCGGTTCCAGCGTGCCCGGGACCCCAGCATCGCGAGCAGCGTCCAGACAACCATCGCGGTGGCGAATGGGGCGACGAGGGCCGTCAGGGAGGTCGGGAGGGTGGGCATGCTGATTCAAGGACGCCCACTCCCCCCACCCGTTACGACGGCACACGAACGTGGCTGTTACGCCTCTGGCATCTGGGACAGCAGGGCCGACGCCGAGACCAGGGAATGCACCGGCAGACCGGTGGCCTCAATGGCCTCACGACCGCCCTCTTCACGGTCGACCAAGGCCAGTACCCCAACCACGATGCCGCCGGCCGCCTTGATGGCTTCCACGGCCTTGAGGGCCGATCCACCGGTGGTGATGACGTCCTCAACGACCGCAATGCGGTCGCCCGCCACAAACGGCCCTTCGATGAGCCGTCCGGTGCCGTGCTGCTTGGCCTCTTTTCGAACAGTAAAGGCCCGAACCATCTCTCCAGCCCCGCGTTCCGCCTCCAGCGCGCTGGCGTGGGCAATGGCGTAGGCGATGGGGTCGGCGCCGAGGGTCAGGCCGCCGACGGCGTCGACCTGCCAGCCCGTTGCCTTGACGGCCGCGAGTCCGAGCCGGCCGATGAGGAGCTGTCCCTCGGGGCTCATGGTGGTGAGGCGGCAGTCTACGTACAGCGTGGAACGCCGGCCGGATGCCAGTACAAAATCGCCCCGCTTGGCCGATCGAGTGGCCAGCAGGGCGATCAAGGTCGAAAGTGTCGAATCAGTCACGGGTCAGTCGAAGAGGTGGACGATCGGAACGGCATCAGCCGCGGCCGAACAACCCTCGCATCTTCCCCAGCAATCCGCCCTTGGCCTCACCGCTCGTGCTGCCGGTGTCGCTGCTTGCCGGGGCGCTTGCCGGGGCGCTTGCCGCGCTGGGTGCAGGGCTGACGGTGGCGTTGCCGCCGCTGTCGCAGTCCTGTGCGGCCACGGAAAACGCTTCGGAGAACGTGCGAACCGAGGCGTACCGATCGGTGGGCTGCTTGGAGAGGGCCTTCATGACCACGGCTTCGACGGACGCCGGGAAGGCGAGCGTCGGCTTGGCCTTGTTCAGCGAGACCGGCGGCTGCGTGAGCAGCTGCGAGAACAGTTCGCGCGGCGATTTGCCGGTGTACGGGAGCACACCGGACAGCAGGTAGTACGCGATGGTCGCCAGGGAATACTGATCGGCGGTCGGTCCGACGAGCTCGCCGGACAGCGTTTCAGGCGCGACGTACATGAGCGTGCCGACGAAGAAGCCGGCACGGGTGAGGCGCTGATCGGGGGCGGCTTCGGTATCGGCGGCAATGCCGAAATCGAGCAGCTTGACGACGTGGTTCGCGGGATCGTACATCACGTTCTCGGGTTTGAGATCACGATGGACGATGTTGACGTCGTGGGCGGCTTGCACCGCACTGCAGATCTGCGCCATGATTTCGGCGACTTCTTTGCAGGGAAGCGGGCCCGACTTTTCCGCGTGCTTGTCGAGGATTTCTCCCGATGCCCACTCAATGGCGAGGTAGTACCGCCCCTCTTCCTGCCCGTAGTCTAGGGTGCGGATGATGTTGGGGTGTTCTACCCGCGCACCGAATTGGGCCTCGCGCAGAAAACGCGCGACGGCGGTCTTATCGTGCTGCAGCTTCTCGCGCAGCACCTTGAGAGCGACGGTTCCATGCTTGGCATGAGTTGCGCGATAAACGGTCGACGTTCCACCTTCGCCGATCTTTCCCGCAATCGTGTAGCCGGCCAGCGTCGTTCCAACTAGAGTCTCGATAGCCACGACGCGAACCTAACGCCGGATCACTGTCACGTGCAAGAAGGCAACTTCAACACCATGTCACTTATTTCACGGGGCTCGTCCCAAGTGTCGCGTCCGATCCTGCACACCAGTGTTGTCCGCACCCTCCTCGCCAGCGCCACCGCGGCGCTGCTCTTGTCGGCCTGCGCCCGCAACAGTGCGGTCGGTCCGCCGACCGCTGGCGGCGGTCCCCCGATTCCGGGCACGGCGACCGGTACGTCGCTCGGGGGGCAGTCAGCGTCCAGCGAGATGCAGCGGCTCTATCGCAGCATGGGATTGATCGCCGGCACCGGCACGATTCCGTTCGTGGCGTCGGTGTCGTTCATCACGGCTCCGTCGCCTGATACGACGCTGGTGTTGCTGGCCCTCTCCATGCCGTCACGCGGGTTGTCGTTCACCCGCGAAGGGGATCGCTATGCCGCCGTGTACTCCGTGCACGTCGAAACGCGGCGGGGGCAGGTGCTGGTCTCCCAGGTTGAGGCGAAAGAGACCGTGCGCGTGCCGACCTTTCGCGAAACCGCACGGACCGACGAGAGCGTGATCTGGCAGCAGTACCTGCGACTGGTGCCGGGCCGGTATGCCCTGAGTGTCGGGGTGAAGGACGAGTCCGGCCTGCGCAGTGCCTCCGAGGAGGTCTCACTCGACGTCCCGCGATTGACCGCCGGTGCGGTGGGCACGCCCATCGCGGTCTACGAAGTCATCCCGCGGTCCTCGGTGGATTCGCTGCCGCGGCTGTTGGCCCGCCCGCGCAGCATGGTGACGTTCGGCATCGATTCGTTGCTGCCGATCTATCTCGAGGCGGCCGGTGCGTCCGCGCCCTCCTCCGTGGACGTCCGCATCCTGGGCGACGCGGATCTCGAGCTCTGGAAGTCCACGGTGGAGCTGACGCCGCGTCTCGAGATGCGGAGCGCGACACTGGCGGTCCCGGTGACGCGTCTGGGCGTCGGCATGTCCACGCTGCTGGTCACGGCCGCGGGGCGCACCGATACGGCGCGCACCAAGCTCCTCGTGAGTCTCGGTGACGACCTGCCCATCGCGTCGTTCGAGGAGATGCTCAACTACCTGCGCTACTTCACGTCGGCCGACCGCATCAAGCCGCTGCGCGATGCCACGCCTATCCAGCGTTCCGAAGCGTGGGCCAAGTTCCTGAAAGACACCGATCCGGTTCCCGGCACGCCCGAGCATGAAGGATTGCGCGACTACTTCGCGCGTATCCGGACCGCAAATGTCCGCTTCCACGATGATGGCCCCATCGGGTGGCAGACCGATCGCGGCGTCGCATTCGTCGCGCTCGGTGATCCGGATAACGTCTACGACTCGCAGCTCTCCGATCCCAGCGCGCGTGTGCGGCAGCAGGTCTGGGAGTATCGCGCGGCCCGTCTGTCGCTGCTCTTCACCGATCAGACCGGATTCGGTCGCTGGCGCCTCGCGCCGTCTGCGCGCTCGGAGCTCGACAATGCCATCCGTCGCAAGCTGTCGTCACAACAGTGAGTGACATCACCAAGCCGACGGCGCCGCGTCTCTTTCTGATTGACGGCTACGCCCTGATTTATCGCGCGTTCTTCGCGCTCATGACGCGCCCCCTGATCACGAGCCGAGGCGAGAACACCTCGGCCGCGTGGGGGATTGCCAACTTTCTCAAGCGGTTGCTGAACACGCACCAGCCTGAGTTGCTGGGCTGGGTGCACGACTCCGGCGCGACGTTCCGCGATGACCTGTATCCCGAATACAAGGCCACGCGCGAGAAGCTGACCGACGAGTTGCAGGCAGACTTCGATCGCGGACTCGAACGCATTAACCAGTTGCTGGCGGCCTACCACATCCCGGTCATGGCTGTGCCGGGATTCGAGGCCGACGATGTCATCGGCACGTTGGCGACAAAGGGCGTCGCCGCCGGGTACAACGTGGTGATTGTCTCGGGAGACAAGGATTTTCAGCAGCTGGTGCAGCCGGGCGTGTGGTTGCTCAACCCGGGGCGCGGTGGGCCGGCCAGCGTGGAAGAGTCCTGGGTGGGTGTGGAGAATGGCAGCGACCGACTGGGCGTGCCCCCGGATCGCGTGATCGACTATCTCGCGATGGTCGGCGACACCTCGGACAACGTGCCGGGCGTGAAGGGCATCGGCGAGAAGACGGCGCAGGAGCTCATCGCACAGTTCGGAACCCTCGAAGACATTCTGGCGCATGCGTCGGAGATCACGAAGAAACGTCCACGCGAAGCGCTGCTGGCGCTGGCCGATACGGCGCGTCTGTCGAAGCAGTTGGTGACCATTCGCTGCGATGTGCCGATCGAACTCGATCCGGCGGCGCTGCACGTGGATGCACCGGACACTCAGCTGTTGCGACATCTCTTTCTGGAGCTCGAATTCACGTCGCTGCTCAAGGATCTTGGCGGCGCGGATGGCGGCGCAGCGGTTGGCGCCATTGCCGCCTCTGGATCTGCGGCCACGTCTGCGGCAACGGAGACACCCGCGATGCCGGGGCGCCCGAGTGCGCCCAGCGTGCTGGTCGGCGCAAGCGGCGTCGCGGTGCTGGCCGATGCGCGGTATACGACGGTGGATACGCTCGAGGCGCTGGACCTGTTGCTGACACGCGTGCGTGAGGTCCCGTACATCGCGTTCGATACCGAAACCATCACCGACATCGATTCGCCGGTGGCGGTGGATGCACTGCGCGCGCATCTGGTGGGACTGTCTATCGCCGTCGCACCCGGTGAAGCGTACTACTTGCCGTTCGCGCATCGTGGTGATGACGGTAGCGGCAACTTGGCACTCCTCTCGGGCGACGGGGGGCTGGCCGGTCGGCGCATCAGTGCCGGTACGCCGGCGCCGGTGAACTTGCCGGCGTTCAGCAGCGCGGCCATCGCGCCGCTACGCGCGATGCTCGAAGACGCGACCGTGAAGAAGATCGCGCAGAATGCCAAGTACGATGTGCTCGTGTTGCGTGGTGCCGGCGTGACACTGGCCGGTCTGGAGTTCGACACGATGCTGGCCAGCTATGTCCTCGATCCGGGGCGCCGGTCGCATGGACTCGACATGCTGGCATTGGAGCTGCTGGGCCACAGCATGACCTCGTACGAACAGCTGTGCGGCAAGGGTCGCACGCAGCTGCCGTTCAGCGTGGTGCCGGTGGATGCGGCGCGCGACTACTCGTGCGAAGACGTCGACATCACCATGCGGCTGCGCGCGGTGTTGGAGCCGATGCTGGTGACGCATGGCATGCGCGAACTTCTAGCGGACATGGAAGTGCCGCTGGTTGAGGTGCTGGCTGAAATGGAGTGGGAGGGGATCGCGATTGATCTGACCTGGTTCGAGTCGCTGAAGACGCGCTTCAAGGCCGAGCGTGAAGCGGTCGAGCGGGCCATTTACGGCGAGGCGGGTGAAGAGTTCAACATCAACTCCAATCCGCAGCTTCGGAAAATTCTGTTCGAGAAGCTCGGGCTGCCGGTGAAGAAGAAGACGGCCACCGGGCCCAGCACCGACGCGAGTGTGCTGCAGGAATTGGCGGATGAGGGGCATACGCTGCCCACGCTGCTGATGGACTACCGCGAGCTGTTCAAACTCGAGGGGACGTACATCGATGCGTTGCCGCGGATGATTAATCCGCGCGATCACCGGCTCCATACGTCGTATAACCAGACGGTCGCGGCGACGGGGCGCTTGTCGTCCAGCGATCCCAACCTGCAGAACATTCCGTCACGCACGGAACTCGGCCGGGAAATCCGCCGCGGCTTTGTCGCGCGCGACGGGTGGCAGCTGTTCTCCGCCGACTATTCGCAGATCGAACTGCGCCTGCTCGCGCACCTGTCCGGTGATCCCGCCTTCGTGACGGCGTTCAAGGCGGGTGGGGACATCCACAAGCAGACAGCCGCGATCATCTTCGGCGTGGAGCTGGCGGACGTGACCAGCGAGATGCGCGCGCGGGCCAAGACCATCAACTTTGCGACGATTTACGGGCAGGGGGCGCATGCGCTGTCGCGCCAGCTCAAGATCTCGAATGCTGAGGCGAAGGCGTTCATCGACACGTATTTCGAGCGGTTTGCCGGTGTGAAGGCGTTCCTCGATCAGTGCGTGGTGGTCGCGAAGGAGCGCGGGTACGTGGAGACGCTGTTCAAGCGGCGCCGCTACATCCCTGAGTTGAAGGAGCGGAACTTCAACATGCGGGCCTTTGGCGAACGGGTGGCGGGCAACGCGCCCATTCAGGGGTCGGCGGCCGATCTCATCAAGATCGCCATGATCCGCATTCACCACGCGCTGGCGGATCGCCGGATCGCGTCGCGGATGCTGCTGCAGGTGCACGACGAACTGGTGTTCGAGGTGGCACCGGGCGAGGAGGCCATCATGCGCGCCCTCGTGAAGGAGGAGATGGAGGGGGCGGCCGCGTTGAATGTGCCCCTGCTGGTGGCGATGGGGATTGGCCGAGACTGGGTCGCGGCCAAGTCCTGAGGGTGGCGTTCGGGGCCGGCGACGATGGTGAACCGTCACAGCGTGGCCCCGATCCTCACACCACACGCTCTTGCACTTTGCACGGAAAGCCGAGGGGTGCGAGACTATTCACTCTCGTGAAAGCAATCCAGTGACATCGTAATATATTGATATACAACGATTTAGGTGCTTTTGAGAATTGCGGCACTCGGGTTGCCTTACAAAGACTGCAGAAGGCGGGAGTTTCCTGCCGGTCGGTATCCCCCGACCTCGACGTCATTCAGCTCTCGACCGAGAAATCCGCATGTCCAACGAAGGCCATCGACGGGGATTCACCCTTATCGAATTGCTGATCGTCGTGGTGATCATCGGTATCCTCGCTGCGATCGCGATCCCGAAATTTCAGAACACCAAGGGCAAGGCCTTCGCGGCGTCGCTCAAGAGTGATCTGAAAAATCTGTCGTCCGTGCAGGAAGACTACTTCTACTACAACGAGACCTACGCTCCGGCGATCGGCTCGCTGTCGTTCCGGCCGTCCAGCGGGGTCGTGTTGACGATCACCGAAGCGACCGCCCGCGGATGGTCAGCGACGACCACGCATCCGGCGGCGGCCCCGTTGACCTGCGCGGTGTTCTACGGTCAGGCCGCGGCCGTGGCGCCGGCCACGATTGAGGGGCAGGTGGCCTGCCGATAGGGCCGTCGATCATGCGGCCGGCATCGTGGTTAGAATCCCCGCATGCCTCCCTTGCCGCCCATTGTCGCCGATACGGATGATGCACGCCGCGAGCAACGCCTGCTCGCGGTGAATCGTGCGTTCGGCGCGGTCGAATTCGAGAAGCGCCGAGACGGGATGGTACACGCCATGGATGGTGGGGTCTGGCTCCACCGCCATGTGTGGCTCGGTCGTCCGATGGTCCACCTCGTCAGTACCGACCGGGATCGCCTGTTGGCCTATGGCGATGCGCTCGGGCTGCCGGCCGACCGGCTTCAATACAAGCCGCTTCGCGATCCGCGCACCG
The DNA here is from genome assembly GCA_943330235.2 of Candidatus Kuenenia stuttgartensis. Classification (GTDB taxonomy): domain Bacteria; phylum Gemmatimonadota; class Gemmatimonadetes; order Gemmatimonadales; family Gemmatimonadaceae; genus Gemmatimonas; species Gemmatimonas stuttgartiensis_A. The sequence goes on along the minus strand of CALQGY020000015.1, from coordinate 16,608 downwards.
CCATCCGACGCGAGGCTTGGCACTGGGACTTGGCCGGGCCGGTGTACCCCCCGCATGACGAGCAGCTGCGACATCGCTGACGTGCCTCACCCCGACGCCAACTGCTCCAGCGCACCGGCTTCGGACTGCAGGAACTCGGCGTCGGCCTTGAGGGATGCGAGCAGCGCTGGCGTGGCGCGAAACCGCCGATACGCCCGGGCGCGGGCACGCGCGCGACGCATCCGGTCGCTGTAGCGCACGTCGAGGCTGGCCGACGGGACGAGCGACACCAGAAAGAGGAGCGCCCACCACGGTCCGACGGCGCGCCAGACCGCCACGGTGCCCACGACGTACGTGGCCAACACGAGCACCAGCCCGACGACGAAGGTGCGCATGGGCGGTTCGTCCAGCGACCGCACATTGCGCAGGGCGATGTAGCGTGCCAATCGCAGCGGCAGCAGATGCGTGGCGCGTCCCCACAGGACGACGGGCAGCAAGGCCGCGGCCATCGCGACTTCGCGCACCACGAAGCGGGCGCCCAGCCGAGTGGACAGGTCGATCGCGAGATCGTGCACGTTGATGCGTTCGCGTGCGAGCTGTTCGCGGAAGGCGCGGAGTCGTCGCTCGAAGGCGTCGATGCGCGCGGTGACATCGTGGCCACCGCGCGCGCGCAACGTGGTCTGCGCGCGTTCAATACGACGCACGGTTGCCAACGTGCGTGCTAACGGCGGGGCGCCCTCGCCCACGTCCGTCGTGGGCTCGACCAGGGCCACCAGCGTTTGGCTTAAGAGCTGAATGCGTTCGGCATCCGCGTGACTCTCGAAGTTGAGCGTGACCGCGCGCAGCCGCTGATCAATCAACTCCGTGAGCGTGGCTACGGTAGAGGGCCCACTGCCGATCCCATCCAGATCGATCGGTTCGCCGATCTGCAACAAGATGCGTGTCCGCGGTTCCGCTTTGCGTTCGAACAGCAGCCCCACCGGGACAATGCGGATCCCGCGTACGCCGCGTTCGTCGCGCGCCATCAGCGCCATGCGCGCCAGTCCGGTGCGCATGGGGGCCATGGCGGGTTCGTCGTGCGTTTTCCCCTCGGGGAAGAGCACGATGCACGCGTCCTCGGCGAGCGCGTCGGCGACGGCGGCGAACGACGAAGCGTTTCGAGTCGCGTCCGGCATCGACGCGGCGAGATCGTGCGGTTCGCTCCGGCCGCTCGCGTCGCGCGCACGTTCATCCGCGGCGCGGCGCAGCGGAATCACCCCGATCGCGTGGAGGATGCGCGCGGCCAGTGGATGGCCGAAGAGCGTGGCCTTGGCCGTGAAGCGCACGCGCCGCGGTGACGTCCAACCCACCACCATGGCATCGGTGAGCGCATTCGGATGATTGGCCGCCAGAAAGACCGGACCATCGCGCGGAATACGATCACCATTGGCTACCAGCACCGACCGATAGTACCAGCGCAGGGCAATGCCGACGATGGGTTTGAGCGCTTCATACAGCACGCGGTTGCCTCCGATGGTCTGCGACGCCCATCGCGTTGCGCGATCGCGTTGCGCGAGATGCGCTCTGCTGCCTCAGCTTTCGAGCGCGCGTACGGATGCGTCCGCGGCGCGCGCGGCACGTTCGCCTTCGGGGACATTGACGAACGCCAACAATGCGCCGCCAATCACGAAGAACGCGATGACCCAGAGAATGGCGACGCGACTGCTGCCGCTCTGTCCGACGGCGATAGCGAAGACGAGCGGTCCCAGAATGCCACCGAACTTCTCGAACACGGAGTAGAAGCCGAAGAACTCACCGCTCTTGTGTTTCGGAATCATGTTGGCAAAGAGCGATCGACTGAGCGCCTGCGTGCCACCCTGCACGAGACCGACCAGACACGCGAGGATGTAGAACTCGCGGGTGCTGTTGATGCTGTACCCGAAGATGCAGATACCGGTATACACCACCAAGCCCAACCCGATGGACCGCTTGGTGCCGAGTTTGCCGGCGAGCGCACCGAAGCCAAACGCGAAGGGAATGCCGATGAACTGCACGAGCAGAATGGCGCTGATCAGATCGCTCTGCGCGATGCCGATTTCCGCACCGAACGCCGTCGCCATTTTCACGATGGTCTGAATACCGTCGTTGTAGATGGTGAATGCCAGCATGGCGAGCGCGGCCTGCTTGTAGTGTCGCAACTCACGCAGCGTTTCACCAAGCCGCGTGAAGGCCACCCGCCAAGGATTCGCGTTCGCCGACTCATCGACTTCGATGGCGCGCTTGGGTTCCGGTACTCCGCGCAGCACGGGAATGGAAAAGAGCAGCCACCACACGCCGACCGACAGGAATGCCAGACGCGACGGCAGCGTGGCCTGTGCGCGCGTGAGGTCGGGACCATGCGGCAGGCCGAAGGCACCGGGATTCGAAATCCACGCCAGATTGAGCGCCAGCAGGAGCCCGCCTCCGATGTAGCCCAGCGCATATCCCGCCGTGGAGACGCGATCCATCTCATCTTCGCTGGCGATGTGCGGCAGCAGTGATTCATAGAACGTCATACTGCCGGATGCACCCGCCATCGAAAGCACGAACAGGATGGAGGCAAAGATCAGCTGACCGTGCTGAATGAGGAACATCATCGCCGTGGCGGTAACGCCCAACAGCATGAAGCCCACCAGAAAGCGTTTCTTCGCGGCCTTGTAGTCGGCAATCGCGCCGAGAATCGGGGCGAGCACGGCTATGAAGATTGCGGCGACCGTGTTCGCGATACCCAGCGCCTGCGTGCCCTGCGCCGGCGACATGTTGACGGCGGCGACTTTCAAGAAGTAGATCGGAAAGACGGCGGTGGAGATCACCGTCTGCATCGACGAAACGGCCCAATCGTACATGGCCCAGGCGCGGAGTTCAGGGCGGTGCAGCCCCAACGCGTTCAGGATGCCACGGGAAGCCGGTTGCCCGTTCGCCATGCGGAGTCTCGTAATGAAGGGTGAAGTACGACAGATTATTGTCTGTGCTAATCACGCCCCTGTCCAGCGCGTCACGTGACGTATTTTCCGTGTTTCGCTCCCCTCCGGTGTCACGGTGTGGTCGTGCACGCGGCGCGGGTGGGTCCGGTCGCACCACCCGATGGGTGCTCGCGGTTCTTTTCACGGCACTCGGCGCCTGTGATCGACGGTCGGCAGGGGGAGCGGTCGATGCGTCCAATCCCGCAGTGGCCGGCGCGTCCGCGCCCGCCGATTCGCTGGCGTTGGTGGCGAACGGTTGGAATATCGATGCCGGGCTGTTCATCGTCCTGCCCACGGTTGATGGCGGGCTCACGTCGGGGTCGGTGCTGCGTCCAGAAGCTACAGAGCTGACGGTGGGCGATACGGCCGGACTCGCCGCACAGCTGGGTAGCGCGCAGGTCCAGCTGTTCTCACGTGCAGGGCTGGTCGGTACTGCGCGCGTCAGCGTCGACGGCGCTCCGCGCGTCGAGGCAGGTTGTACCGCGTGGCCCGTGGCTCGGTTGGCGGTGGACGGTGGTCAATCGGTGGCGCCGTGGACCGCAGCGTTTATGGCGGGACGTGTTTCGGCCATCACGCTCGATTCCATCGAAGGGCTTTCCCCGCGTGACTCCGCGCGACTCGCGATCGACCTGACGCGATTGGCGTCGGGTGTGCGTGACGACACCGTCGCGACGTTCCGTGGGTTGCCGTTCGTCGTGTTGCGTGCGTGGCGCACCAAGGGGCTCGATTCCGGGTTTGTGGTCGCGACACTGGCGCGACGGGTGAATCAGGAAGACGCACCCAAGGAGGAGCGTCTGGTGCTCGTCATCGACCAGACGGGCAACGATGCGCGTCAATGGACGGTCGCATGGCACGAACGCGCATCCGGCAGTGAGGACGAGTTGGTGGTGGCCGAACCGTTACTGGCGTTTCGCACCGGCGTGTCGTCTGATGTGCATCTGCTGTTCGGTCGCGATGACGGGGTCGCACTCGGTGCGGCGCTGCTGACCCGCCGTGCGGGCGTATGGCGCGTACAATGGGAGAGTGCGGTGGCGGGCTGCGACTGATATCGGCAGCCACATCCGTTGGCTCGCTCAGGATGTGCATCTCCGTAAAACGCAACCCGTGGAATTCACTGCAGCGCGTGCGTACGTTCACCGCCTATGACTGAACCGCTAGCTCCCGCACTCGTCGCGCGCGTCGCGACCGAACTGTCCATCAATCCGCAGCAAGTGCGCAGCACACTGGCACTGTTTGCGGAAGGCGCGACCCTTCCTTTTATCGCGCGCTACCGGAAAGAGGTGACCGGCGGCCTGGACGAGGTCCAGCTACGCGATGTGCGCGATCGCGGCGAATACTTGCACGAGATGGAAGAACGTCGTGCCGCGATTCTGAAGAGCATCGACGAACAGGGCAAGCTCGACGACGCACTGAAAACACTCATTCTCGGCGCCGATACGAAGCAGGCGCTTGAAGATCTGTATCTCCCGTTCAAGCCGAAGCGTCGCACGCGTGCGATGATTGCGCGCGAACGGGGATTGGGCCCGCTGGCCGAATCACTGTGGCAGGGGACGGTTGATGACGCGGCGGTGCTCGCGCAGGCCGCGCAGCATGTGTTGCCCGAGGTAGACGGGAAACCCTCGGAAGTCCCCACCGCGGACGCGGCGCTGCAGGGCGCGCGCGACATCATCTCGGAACAGGTGGCCGAAGATGCCGTGATTCGCGGCTGGGTGCGCGAGGTCACACGTGCCAAGGGTGTCGTCAAGAGCATGGTGATCGCCGAGAAGAAGAGCGACGACTCCAAGTTCCGCGATTATTTCGAATACGCTGAGGCGCTTGGCACGATCCCTAGTCATCGCATGCTGGCCATTCGCCGCGGCGAGACCGAAGGCGAGCTGCTGTGGCGTGTGGAGGCACCGCTCGAGGAGATCCAGGCGCGACTCGCCCGCGAAGTGACGGGCGCGCGTCGTGCGGTGCAGCAACTTGCGCTGGTGGCGGCCGATGCGTACAAGCGGCTGTTGTCGCCCGCGATTGAGGTGGAGCTGCGCGTTGAACTCAAGACGCGCGCCGACGACGAAGCGATCACGGTGTTCGGACGCAACCTCGAGCAATTGCTGCTGTCGGCCCCCGCCGGCGAGAAGCGCGTGGTGGGTCTCGATCCCGGATTTCGCACCGGCGTGAAGGTCGCCGTGGTGAGCGCCACCGGTGCGTTGGTCCATACCGATACGTTGTACCTGCATCAAGAAGATCGTTTTGCCGGGGCCATTCGCGCGTTAATCACGCGGTTTACGCCGGAGCTCATTGCGATCGGAAACGGCACCGCGAGTCGCGAAACAGAAACGCTCACGAAGGCTGCGTTGCGTGAACTTGATGCGCCTGCGTCCGGAGAACGTCCGCAGGTGGTCGTGGTGAACGAGGCGGGCGCGTCGGTGTACTCCGCCAGCGATCTGGCCCGCAGCGAGTTTCCGGAACTCGATGTGTCGTTGCGCGGCGCGGTATCCATCGCGCGTCGTCTGCAGGATCCGCTGGCCGAGTTGGTGAAGATCGATCCCAAGTCCATTGGTGTCGGGCAGTATCAGCATGACGTCAACCAGACGCGCCTCAAGCAGCGTCTCGATGACATCGTGGAGAGCTGCGTGAACCGCGTTGGCGTAGAAGTGAACACGGCGTCTGCGGCATTGCTGGCGTACGTCGCCGGCATCGGTCCTGGGCTCGCGCAATCCATCGTGACCATGCGCGATGCGAAGGGTGGCATTGTCTCGCGTGCCGATCTCAAGGCCGTGCCGCGGTTGGGCGCGAAGGCGTTCGAGCAGGCCGCCGGATTCCTGCGCGTGCGCGGTGGCACACATCCGCTGGACAGCAGCGCGGTACACCCCGAGCGTTACTCGCTGGTTGAGCGCATGGCGTCGGATCTCGGCGTTGACGTGCGATCGTTGGTGGGCAACGACGCACTCGCCGACAGCATTGAACTCACGAAGTACGTGAGCACCGATGTCGGCATGCCGACGTTGCGTGACATTGTCGCGGAGCTCAAGAAGCCGGGCCGCGATCCGCGCGCTGCGTTTGAACCGCCCGCGTTTCGCGAAGATCTGACCAAGCCTGCCGATCTGTTGCCGGGAATGGTGCTTGAAGGCGTCGTGACCAACATCGTCGCCTTCGGATGTTTCGTGGACATCGGCGTGCACCAGGATGGTCTGGTGCACGTGAGCCAGTTGGCGGATCGCTATGTGAAGGATCCCAACGATGTCGTGCAGGTGGGGCAGAAGGTGAAAGTCATCGTGCAGAGTGTCGATCTCGCACGCGGTCGCATTGCGCTCAGCATGCGTAAGGATGGCGGGGCTCCGGGCGCTCCGGCATCACGCGATGCGGTGCGCGACGCTGAAGGTGGTGGCACCCGCGGTGATGTGCGCGCGCATGCGTCGCGTGATCGCGTGGGGCAGGGTGGCGCGCGCGGCACGAACAAGCCGACATCCAATGCACCGGCCAAACCGTCATTCGTGCCCAACAAGGGCACGGTGGCGCCAAACGGGATGCGCTTCAAATAGCGTTCGTCAGTACCGGATGTACAAACGCCCACGCCGATTATTCGGCGTGGGCGTTTGTCATTGACGACGTACGCTATTTCTTCGCGGCGGCTTTTTCTACGTCGGCCATCACGCGCAACAGATTACCGCCCCAGATCTTCGCGATCTGCGGTTCCGTGTAGCCGCGCTTCACCAGCTCGACGGTGATGTTCATCGCATCCGACGCGCTGCGGAATCCGTCCACGCCGCCACCGCCGTCGAAGTCCGACGAAATACCGACATGATCGATGCCCATCAGCTTCACGGCGTAGTCGATGTGATTCACGTAATCGGCAATCGTCGCGGACGGATCAGACGGATATCGCCGCGCCGTGATGTCTTCTTGCTTGGCGAGATATTCATTGCGCTTCGCTTCCGGGAGTGCCGACACCTGTGCGGTCACCGAATCGCGTCGCGTCGCCGTTATGCCATACTCGACGCGCAGCGCATCGTTGGCTGCGGCGCGCGCGGCTGTGCGCGCGTCGTCCTTGACGGGATCGCACTTCACGTAGCTGTTGAACGCGACGATCTGCGCGACACCGCCATTCTTGGCCAGCGCCTTCATCTGTTCATCATCGAGATTGCGGCTGTGATTGCAGATCGCGCGTACGGCGGAGTGCGAGGCGATGATCGGTGCCTTCGTCAGCTGCAGCGTCTGCATCATCGACTCCTTCGACGGATGCGAGATGTCGATCATCATGCCCAGACGGTTCATCTCGGTAATCACCTGCCGACCGAGCGGGCTCAGGCCATGATGCAGCCAGACGCCATCGCGTTCGCCCGTGTTTGAATCGGAGAGCTGACTGTGTCCGTTGTGCGCCAGCGACATGTAGCGGCCGCCGCGGTCGTAGAACTTCTTGACGTTGGTGACGTCGGCGCCAATGGGGAAACCGTTCTCTACGCCAATGAAGATCGCGCGCTTGCCGCTCGCCTGAATGCGACGCGCATCGGCCGCCGTGAGCGCCAGCTCTGCGCGATCGGGCGCGAGCTGCTCCGTCAGCCGATGAATGGCGTCGAACTTCTCCATGGCTTGTGCGTTCGCGCGGGCAAAACCGGCCGAGTCCAGCTGCGGTGACTGGCCCACGTAGACGATGAGGAACGCGCCGGAAAGGCCCCCCTCTTCCATCTTCACCAGATCGACCTGCGTACGCGGCAGCTTCTGCGTGTAGTTGGGGCCCGACGCCGTAAAGTTGTTCGGGCTGATGTCCACGTGCGTGTCGACCGAGAACACCTTGGCGTGAATGGCCTTTGCCTTCGCGATGGTTGCGGCGTCGGCCGCGGCTTGCTGCGCGCCCAGCGGGGTCGGGGCCGAGAGGGTCAGACCCGAGAGGGTCAGACCTAGCGCGAGGAGGTGGCGAGAACGAACGAGCATGAGCACCCGATGGGAGAGGGGAGGGACCGTGACGGCACGACTCGCTACAACGTCGATCGTCCGAGGGCGGCTGGTGCGGCGCTGCGGCGGCTGGCACCGGCCAGCACCAGCAGCGTCAGCAGATAGGGGACGGCGAGAAACAGCTGATAGGGAACATGGGTCCAGCCCATGGACTGAAACAGCGACTGCAGCGCGTTGGCCGCGCCGAAGAGGAGCGCCGCACCCGCCACGCCGAGCGGACGCCACCGACCGAGCACCACAATGGCAATCGCGATGAAGCCGCGGCCGGCCGACATCCCCTCGGCGAAGGTGCCGGCCTGCGCGAGCACGAGCGTGGCGCCCGCGATGCCGGCCATCCCTCCGGCGAAGAGAACGGCCGCGCCCTGAACCAGCCGCGGTCGCACGCCTGCCGCGATGGCGGCTTCCGGGGATTCGCCAAGTGCCCGCGTGGCCAACCCGCTGTGCGTTCGGGCCATCCACCAGGCGATGGCGGGTGCGAGCAGATACAGCGCGTAGGTCGAGCCGGGTTGGGCGAAGAGCGCGTGACCCACCACCGGGATGGATGAAAGCCCCGGGATAGCGATCGCGCCGATGGTCGGCGTGGACAGCGCCACGCCGCTGACGCCGTACACGGTGCGATACAGCGTTCCGGTCAGACCGAGGGACAGCAGGGTGATCGCTGTCCCGGTGATGATCTGGTCCGCTCGCATCCAGACGGTGAAGACGGCGAAGATCAGTGCGATGGCCACGCCGGCCACGGCACCGGCGGCGAATCCGACGCCCGGGCCCGCGATGCCGGCCGCCACGGTCGCGCCAAGCGCACCGGCGATGATCGATCCTTCCAGCCCGATGTTGATCACCCCTGCGCGTTCACTCACGCACTCGCCAAGCGCCGCGAAGGCCAATGGCGTCGCGAAACGCATCGTCGCCTCAAGGAATCCGCCCACGGCGCTGGCGTTCATGACCGCGTCGCTCACCATCATGCGCCCGCCTCTGCGCGGTTCGCTCGGCGCGACTGCCACTGATCGGCGGCCACGACCAGAAGAATCAGCGCTGCCTCCACCACCGAGACCACGACATTGGGAACGGCGGCATCACGTTGCATGGCGCTGGCACCCGCTTCGAGCGCGCCGAACAAGAGGGCCGTACCCAGCACGGCGGCCGGATTGAGCCGCGCCAGCAACGCGACCGCGATGGCCGTGTAGCCGTATCCGGGTGACATCGTTTCGTAGAGCGCGTAGGTGACGCCCGTCAGTTCCACGCCACCGGCCAGACCGGCCAGCGCGCCCGAGAGCAGAAACGCCCAGAGCGCCGTGCGTGAGATGGAGATCATTCCCGCGCTGGCCGCGGCGAAGGCATTCCCCCCCACGGCACGCAGGCGGAATCCGCTCGCGGTCTCACGAAGCCACCACCACAATCCGGCCGCGGCCATCACGGCGAGCAGCAGTCCCAGATGCACCCGCGTACCCGGGATGAGGGTGGGCAGCTGCTGGGAGAGGGGGAGGGTCGACGACTGCGGGTAGATACGTGTGGGCTCCTGCAGGGGACCGCGCACCAGCCATCCGGTCAGCGACAGGGCAATAAAGTTGAGCATGATCGTGCTGATGACTTCCAGCACCCCAAACCGTCGGCGGAGCTCGGCGGCGATCCATGCCCACCCCGCGCCGGCGGCCATGCTGCTCAGCAGCATGATCGGCAGCGCAATGAGCGCCGAGCGGTCACCGAGCAGCGCACCCGTCGCGGTCGCAACGGACGCTCCGACCAACAGCTGCCCTTCGGCACCGATGTTCAGCAGCCCAGCGCGAAATGCCACCGCCACCGCCAACCCCGCGAGGGCGAGCGGCACCGCGCGGACGATCGTTGACGAGATAGCATAGCCAGAGCCGAACGCCCCGCGCGCCAACGCCGCGAGGGCAGGGAGCGGGGCGTGACCCGTGATCACCAGCACGGCGGACAACACCGCGATCGCGATGACCGCGAACCCGCCGCCGCGTAGCAGTACCTGAATGGCGTTTCGCGTTGCATCCCGCGTTGCATTCCGCGTTGCATCCCGCGTTGGGCTCTGCGACCGACTTTGCACTGACGTCACAACCGCGCTTCGGCGGCGCCGAGCATCGCCCGCCCGACCGCGTCGCGATCGCCGGTGGTTTCGATGAGCCGTCCATCGCACATCGCAAAGACTCGATCGGCGAGTAGCAGAATTTCGTCGAGGTCGCTGGAGTACAGGACCACCGCGGCGCCCGCATCACGCGCCTCGCGCAGCGCACGCTGCACGGCCGCTGTCGCGTGAAAGTCCAGTCCGCGCGAGGGGTTCTCGACAATCACGGCGTGGGGATGGTCGGCGAGTTCGCGCCCCAACACCAGCTTTTGTTGGTTACCGCCGGAGAGCTCGCGCGCGATCGCGCGTGGTCCACTCGCGCGCACATCGCGTAACGACAACAGGGCGCCGGTCGCCTCGCGCAGCGCGCGCCACGGCATCCGTCCTCGACGTGCGCCCGCTCCTCGCAGCGCGATGTTTTCGTCCAGTGGTGCGTCCAGCAGCAGCGCATCGCGATGACGATCTTCCGGTACGAACCCGATCCGTGTCGGCCGTGTAACGTGGCCGCGTTGTGGCTCAAGCCGTCCAGCAAGCACACGCAGGAGTTCATACTGCCCAGCGCCTTCGACGGCGGCGATGCCGACGATCTCGCCGGCCCGTACGCCCATCGATACGTCGCGCAATCGGGCGGTGCCGTTTGCATCAGCCACGTGGACGTGTTCGAGCGCGATCACCATGTCGGATGCGGCCGGAACGGAACGCTCGGTCGTCACGGTGTGTTGGTCGCGCGCCGTGGTGATGATCGAGCCGGCACGGGCCAATTCATCGACGCCCACCATGATGCCCACCATGGCTTCACGTAAGGCGTCCTGCGTTGTCTCGCGCGCCGGCGCGGTGAGGACCGTCTGTCCGCGTCGCAAGACGGTGACATCATCGGCGACGGCCAGTGCGTCGCGCAGCTTATGCGTAATGAGCACGATCGCCCGCCCGCTCGACACGAAGTCCCGCATCCATGCCAGCAGCTCGGCGGCTTCCTGGGGCGCCAGCACGGCGGTGGGTTCATCGAGGATGAGTAGCTGCACATCGCGGGCGAGCGCCTTGACGATCTCGCAGCGTTGCTGCGCCCCGATGCCGAGTGTATGCACCGGCGCGTCGGGATCGATGACGAGTCCGGCGCGTGCGGCGACCTCACGAACACGCGCGGCTGCCTCGACGGGATGGAATCGCCCATGTCCGCCCAGCGCGACGTTTTCCGCCACGGTCATGGCCGGTACGAGCGTGAAGTGCTGATGCACCATGCCGATTCCCATCGCGAGCGCGGCACCCGGTGACGTCAATCGCACGGGCGCGCCGTTCCAGCGCATCTCACCACGGTCGGCGGTCAGCAGACCGAACGCGATGCGCATGAGCGTGGATTTTCCGGCGCCGTTTTCACCCAGCAATGCATGCACGGTGCCCGGTCGCACGGTGAACTGTGCGTCGTCGACGGCAACGACCGGGCCAAAGCGGCGCGTGATATGCTCCAGCGAGAGCATGGGCGCCCCCGCGTGTTGCGATGTCACGACCCGGTGGGTAAGTGCAGAAAGCTCCAGGGCATTCCGAAGCGTGTTTCCAGCCAGGCACCGAGCGCTTGAACACCGAGCGTTTCCGTGGCGTAGTGTCCGGCGTAGATAATCAGGAGATCGTTGTCCTGCGCTTCGACGGTGGTATGGTGCGGCCCTTCGCCCACGATGAGCGTGTCGATGCCGCGCTCACGCGCCTCGCGCAAGGTCTCCGTTGACGCGCCGCCACCCGAGACGATGGCCCATCGTTTGGTACGGCGCCCGTCGACTGGCATGGAGGTGCGCACGGAGCCGCCATAACGCGCCGCGAACGCACGTGCCCGATCGACCAGCACGCCGGCCGATTCGTCGCAGTCGCCGGCCACGGCGATATCGATGTTTTTGTAGCGCCCAAAGCCGCGCTGCACGCTCAGCCCCAAGGCTTCGGCCAGCCGCACATTGTTGCCGAGGCGCGGGTGCGCATCGAGCGGCAGGTGTGTGCTGTAGACGGCGATGTTATTCGTGAGCAGGGTGCGCTGCTTGTTGTAGATCGTGCCGACGATGGGTTGCACACCACCCCAGAACAGGCCGTGGTGCACGATGAGCAGGTCTGCCTTGGTGATCGCGGCTTCGGACACGGCGGCCATCGACGCATCGACGGCTACAGCGATGCGGGTGACGTGGCCATCGTTGGCGACTTGCAGTCCGTTTACCGCGCCACTGTAGTCGGGGATCTCCGTGGTCCGCAGCTCGAGATCGAGTGCTGCCACCACATCGCGCAGCGGGACGGATCGAGTCGGCTGGTCGGACTCGTGCACAGCGGTCATGGCGTTATGGGCTTTGCGGTGTCGCCGCCCTTCAGTAAGGCGTCGAGGGCGCGAAAGGTACCGGCTTTGAGCATCGCCCCAACAGAGTCGGATTGGGCCATGATGGCCGGTGAGATTTTCGCGGCGAGCTGCGGATTCATGACCAATCGCACCACGTCGTCCTTCACACCGAGATTGATCACGCGGCCCTCGAACGCCCCCGACTGCACTTCGCGCCCGATGAGCAAGAAGGCTTTGGGGAGATCGATCACCACGCTTCCCAGAATGACCTCGGGTGCGACGGCATTCTGGTTGGCGTTGGCGCCGAAGGCGTAGACCTTCTTGTCGCGTGCGGCTTGGAAGATGCCGAGACCGGCGGCGTCCGCGTTTTGAAAAATGACGTCGGCTCCTCGGGCGATCTGTGCGAGGGCTTGTTCCTTGCCGGCGCTGACATCGTCCCAGTTGCCGATGTACGACGTGAGCACGGTGATTTTCGGATTGACCGACTTCGCGCCGAGTTCGAAGGCGCGGAAGCTGGTTTTGACGGGAGGCAATTCTGTGCCGCCAATCATGCCGATGGTGTTGGTCTTGGTGGTGGCGCCGGCGATCATGCCGGCCTGGTACGACGCTTCCTCGAAGGCGAAGCTGATACCGGCGACGTTCTTTCCCGTGACGCGACCTGAGGTCACGATGTAGAGCGTCTTCGGGTACGATGGGGCTACGCGCACGGCGGCGTCTTGGAATTCGAAGCCGTGACCGAAGACCATGGTGTACCCCTGCGCGCCGTACTGGCGAAAGTTCTCCTCGAACTCGGCGGGGGTCTTGGTCTGGATATGCGAGATCTCGGCGCCGAGCGAATCGCGGAGGGCGACGAGTCCTTCGTAGGCACCGCCATTCCAGGCCTGATCGGAGATCGGTCCTGGGGTGAGGAGGGCGACGCGCATCTTGGCGGGTCCGCCGGCGGCAGCGGTGGCGGTTCCGGAGTCAGCCGTGGCCTCAGACTTCCCTCCGCAGGCCACGAGGAGCGTGGCGCCAAGCACGGCTACGGCTTTTATGCCTTTCTTGATCATACTGATGCTCATATGTCTTGTTGGTGTCCTGATAGTGGTGTCTTTATTACGCTATTGGTCGATTCGAACGCCGAGTACTTCGAGGAGTCGCTCGAGATCATCGTTGGAAAAGAACGCAATTCGGAGCTCGCCGCGATCCTTTGCGGTGAGATGGATCTGTACCCCGGTTTGGAGCTTATTGCGCAGCAGTTCTTCGATGCGTCGGACTTCGGCGCTGGAGGCGCCGGCCGGTGTGGCTGCAGCGGCTGCGCTCTTTCGGCCTGAGGCCGGCGGCTTTGGGCGCCCGATCTGTACGCGGCGTTCGACCTCGCGTACCGAGAGTCCGTTGGCCGCGACCTCGCGAGCGAGATCGGTAATGGCGCGTTCTGAGCCTAGCGCCAGCAGGGCGCGGGCGTGTCCGGCCGAGAGTTGTTTCTCCTGCAGCAGTCGTCGGACGGCGGCCGGCAGTTGTCGGAGGCGGAGGGCATTGGCTACGGTCGATCGGTCTTTGCCAACGACGTCCGCGACTTCCTGCTGCGAGAGCTGGAACTCTTCCATGAGCCGGAAGTACCCATCGGCTTCTTCGACCGGATCGAGATCGGCGCGCTGCAGGTTCTCGACCATCGCCAAGGTCAGGAGCGTCTGGTCGTCCGTCTCTCTGACGATGGCGGGGATCTCTTTCCAGCCCAGTCGCGTGGCGGCGCGGAAGCGGCGCTCACCGGCGATGAGTTCGTAGCCAGATCCGTTGGGCGCGGGGCGAACGGTGATGGGCTGCAGGAGGCCGCTGACCTTGAGGCTTGATTCGAGGTCGGCGAGGTCTTCGGGGTGGAATTCTTTTCGCGGCTGGTATGGATTGGCGCGAATCTGCGAGATCTGCAGGGTCTGCAGCGCACTCGCTGGTTCGGGCGCCACGACCGTGGACTCGCCGGCGTCTTTGGGTGCGGCGCTGGAGGCTTCGGTTCTCGGTGGGTCGCGTCGCGCGAGTAGCGCGTCGAGTCCGCGCCCCAGCCGACGCGCGGGTTCCGGCGGATTCATGCGGGCTCCGACGGCGTGTCCGGCGATTCGGGTGTTATCGACGGAGGGGACGACAGCTCAGCGTGTGCTGGCGCCTTGTCGCGCGCTAGGAGCTCTCGCGCGACCGACATATAGGCCTGCGCGCCGATGGAGGCGACGTCATAGACGATGATGGGCTTTCCGAAGCTGGGCGCTTCGGCGAGCCGGATGTTTCTCGGTACCACGGTCTTGAAGACGCGATCCCCGAAGTGTTCGCGTGCGTCGCTGGCGACTTGGCGCGACAGATTGAGGCGGGCGTCGTACATGGTCAGCAGCACACTGTCGACGTGCAGGGCCGGGTTGAGCGCTTCCTGGACGCGTTGCACGGTGGCCATGAGCTGCGACAGCCCTTCGAGCGCGAAGTACTCGCACTGCAGGGGGATGACGAGGGCATCGGCGGCCACCAGCATGTTGAGTGTGATGAGGGTCAGCGACGGTGGGCAGTCGATGATGATGTAGTCGTACCGATCCCGAATGGGATCGAGGACGTGCCGCATGCGCATGACGCGCTCTGGATCATCGACGAGCTCCACTTCCGCGCCGGCCAGGTCTGGCGTGGCGGGCATGATATCGAGCTGGCGGAACTGCACGCCTCGGACGATGGCGTCGTCGAAGTTTGCCTCGCCGATCAACACGTCGTAGGTGGTGGCTTTGAACGTCTCTCTCGCGAGGCCGCAGCCGCTGGTCGCGTTGCCCTGCGGATCGGCGTCCACGAGGAGGACGCGTTCTTCAGCGACGGCGAGCGACGCGGCGAGGTTCACGGCGGTGGTCGTCTTGCCGACTCCACCCTTCTGATTGGCGATGGCGAGTATACGGCCCACGGGCAGCACGATTCGTTGGAGGGCACAGGCTGGAGTCGACGCCTGAGGTCGTGCCACGGGGGTGCCGTGGTCGTTCCGGAGGTGGCGATCGGGAGGCGAAGTATATGGCAGGCGCCACCGCCGTACCATGCCGAAAGAGGGTTCTCCACCGTTTCACGTGGAACAGTGTTGGAAACTCCATTTGTGAGCGCCGGTTGGTGCTCTCAGACGTGCGAAACGCCGTGTCCGAGTACGAGGATCACGGCGTTGCACGTGCAACAGCGGTGTGGAGCAGGCTGATCGGGGCTAGCGGATGAATCTCCACCGGGTGCTCACGCTGACGGCGACGCTGGTCATCCCTTCGCTAATCGGCGTTGGGGGCGCGGCGTCTGCGGCCGAACGAGCCATGGCCATGACCATCATGGGGCGTGGCTGCGGCTGATCGAACTCGTTCACGGTGATATCGAGCAAATCGCCAAGCGCGCCGCCGGCGGCTTTGGCGGCCACCTCTGCCTGATGGCGTGCGGACTCGACGGCTTGCGCCAGTGCGGCATCGCGGGATTTGGAGGGGTCCTTCACGAGAAAGTCGAGACCGGCCACTCGGTTGGACCCGGCCGCGAGCGCCGCATCGATGATGGGCCCGGTCTGATCCATCTTATCGGTGACGACCTGGACGATGTTCGCGACCTGATAGCCGTCGATCACGACGCGGCGTTCCTTTTCGTCGTATCGCTGCATGGGCGAGACGTTGAAGCCGAGGGTGGTGATTTGGGTGGGCGCAATGCCGAGTGCCTTTAGGGCCGCGAGGATGGCGGTCTGCTTGCGGTTGTTTTCGGCGGACGCGGCGGCGGCGGTCTTCCCTTGGGTTTCGACGCCGAGTTGGACGCGCGCGCGGTCGGGCGCGACGGAGATTTCACCGCGTGCGGAGACCGAAATCTGTGGCGGGGTGGTGCTGCTTGGAGCGGCCTGGGCGCCTAATGCTCCGGTCGAACTGAGCAGCATGGCAGCGGCGGCGATTGCGGACGAGTGCCGGCGGTTCGACGAAGAACGAGTCATGCGAGGCCTCCTCTTGAGAGTGTACATCTATATAAGACGTTCGTGCGCGGACGATTGGTGTTCGGCAGTACGTCGGCTGCAATCTGTCCATGAATCGCCGCTGTGGTGACCCCGCCAACGTCAAAAAGTTCAATGGTGTCGCGGTGGGCCTGCGAGCTCGGAATGGCCTAGAACCGATTCACGCGCTAAAATCGATTTATATACGAGTCATTTACACGCCACTATAGCATCACTAACCGCACATTTTTTGGATGTAGCTGTGATGGCGTCGTGGGCGTCGGAACGGCCTTGCACGGAAACGCGCGGAAGGGGATGGAAACAGCAGGAAAACAGCCGGGAAACGACCCACGAAATACTGGGTCACGAATGGACGCTTGGCTCAAACCCCATC